>JALOQS010000053.1 GCA_025459355.1 Pirellula sp. | reverse complement strand
CATAGCCGCTTGCGATGATCCGGGAATGAAAGCCTTGGTTGCCGCAGAAACGCCAGCCATAACGGTCGTGGGCAAGACCTGGGACTTTCAAGCAACCAATGTCCTTGGAGTCTCGCTCGAAGAGAATATCGACATGATTGCAGAAAGTGTTGAGTTCCTCAGTAAACATGCCTTAGTCGTCTACGATGCAGAACATTTTTTTGATGGATTCAAAGCTAATCAATCTTACGCTTTGCAAACCGTTACCGCAGCTGCGAAGGCGGGAGCGAAGTGGATCGTTTTCTGCGATACCAATGGAGGTACTCTTCCCGAAGAAGTCTCTGAAATAGTCCGTATTGCTAGCGACGCACTCTCTCCCTTGGGTGTCCAACTGGGCATCCATTGCCACAACGATGGAGACCTAGCCACCGCCAATTCTCTCGCCGCAATCGATGCCGGCTGCGCTCAGGTCCAAGGAACGATTAACGGCATCGGTGAACGATGCGGTAACGCAGACCTTGTTGCCATCATGGCCAATCTACAGTTCAAGAAAAAAGGGTATCAAGTACTGGGCGGTCGGCCTCTCGACCACTTAACGGAGTTGTCTCGCTACGTTTACGAAACCGCGAACCTGCAACTTAGAAGCGGACAGCCCTTTGTCGGAAAAAGCGCATTCGCTCATAAAGGGGGCATGCACGTCCATGCCATTAACAAGTACACGCACACCTATGAACACATGGACCCAGCTCTCATCGGTAACGAGCGGAGAATTCTTGTAAGCGAACTATCGGGGCGTTCCAATATTGCAGCACTCACGCAAGAAACAGGCTTAGCTGCCGATCGCGAAACACTCGACCGCATTCTCTCCGAAGTCGTTATCAAAGAGAATCAGGGCTATCAATTCGAAGCCGCCGAAGGTTCCTTTGACCTTCTGGTGAGACGATGTTCCGGGGCGTACACAAAACACTTCGAAACGATCAAATATCAAGTGCTCGCGGGTGACTTGAATCCACAATCCTCGGAGCCGTACGCTGAGGCAATTCTCAAGATTCAGGTTCACGATCAAATTCAAGTAGAAGCTGCCGAAGGTCATGGCCCCGTCAATGCCATGGATGCCGCACTTAGAAAAGTTCTTCTTCCCTTTTACCCTGAGCTCGATGCGATGCGATTGATTGACTTTAAAGTTCGTGTCGTGAATGCTCAAGCGGGTACCGCAGCTCGCATTCGTGTCAATATCGAAAGCTCTGACGACAAATCGACATGGCGAACCATCGGCGTGAGCGAAAACATAATCGAAGCAAGCTGGTTGGCATTAATCGATGCTTTCGAGTTCAAACTGCACCGATAGAGCACGGGCCTTGCTCGTCAATGCATGCTCGTTAATACGTAGGCACGGAGGAATCGATTAAGCGACTCCACTCATCGATACCTCCGGCCATGCTCAACGCTTCCGGATGACCATTGTTGCGAAACCAATTCGCGACTCGTAACGATCTGCCGCCGTGATGACAATGTACAACGACCGATCTGCCAGCGAGGCTTTCCATTTGTTCTTCCGATGGTGGCCAACTAGACATGGGCATTAAGATCGCTCCCTCGATTCGAGCTGTGTCCCATTCGCTTTGCTCTCGACAATCGACGAGGGCGAAAGAATTCCCGTTGGAATCGGCCCCGGATTGCAACCACTTCGCTACTGTTTCTACATCGATTTCCATGGCAACCTCTGTGTGTGCTTGATTAATGTTCTACCCCAATGCTAAACAACAAATCACAAACACGCGAGTCTAAAACAACTAGATCGAACTGACATACAGGTAGAGGTACAGTAGACCAGATCCCAAGCCCATCATCGAGCTCAAGAAAACTTGTACCAGCAATTCGAAACGTCGCTTCCGCGTTAGTAACGCGATGGCAAGCAAGCTTGATAGAAAAAAACAAGCGGGTCCGATGATTGTGAACACTCCCTCGCCAAAAAACCCCGTAAGAATCATGCTTCCGCAGAAGGTGGCCAAGATGGAGAACGCCCCATAATCAGCCAAAGGGACCGTAATGCGACCACGGAACAACCAAAAAAAGACCCAGATCACAAACAATATGCGAGCCCCGAACCACCACAACGTGATGAAGATCGAGTGATTGAGTCCCTCCCACCATGCGCCCCCGATCGATGGGCCGAAAAAGGACCAACACACGAAAAGCTCGTTCAAGAATGAGCTTAGCAGCATCAGCACAAGCGAATCTATTCCACACTGAGACAAGTTGCCCACAAAGCGGATTCGGCTACTCTCGGGGGCGGACTCAATCATTGCACTTACCAAACGAAGACAACGCGATCTGGAAAAACATAGGCGACATAGCTATGATCAATGGGTGGGAAAGCATTGGTTTTTAGTCCCCTTATCACTCTAGCATGAAAGCAAAACGATGCCGATTTACGAGTACGATTGTAAGAGTTGCCAGGCCCACGTGGAAATTTTCCTGCACAACTCGAGCCAGAAACCGGATTGCCCGGAATGCGGCTCAAAGAAACTCGAGAAGACCTTGAGCGTGATCAGCACGCCTGTCATATCAGGCCAATCTACTAACACCTCGGCATCCCCGGGCCCCTGCGGAAGATCGGCATGCTCAACCGGTTGCATGTTTGGCAACGACTAACCTCGCCGCCTATCTGCTATCGCGAATGTGGCTCGACGATTTCGTGAAACTTGTTTACTGCTAACCCCTTCACAATAGTGGGCTCGGGATTTCCCGGCCAATAAACAATAACTTCGTCGACAACATTGCCCCTTTGCTCATCGGTTCGGTCGGCAGAGGGACCTAATCCGGTGTGCAACCGCTCCCCGTAAAAGCTCTGATAGCCTCGGCCGTTTAGCTTCCACAGAGTTTTATCTTTACCTCCTGACCTCACAACAACCTTAGCTCCAACGGCTGAGCGATTGGCCTTTGTTCCGATCAATCGAAATCCGATCCAGTTATTCGAACGGGTTTGCTGATTCTCGAGAACTTGATTCATCGAATCGCAATTCAATACGACCGCATCGATGTCTCCGTCGTTATCAAAATCGTCAAACGCGGCCCCGCGTGAACTCTCTGCTAAACCCAATGCCTCACCGGCTTGCTTGGTTACCGTCCGAAAAAGCCTCCCTTTTTCGTTTTCCAAAATCGTATTCGCGACGCCGTACGATGTATTCGGTTCGATCTCTTTCGCATTTTCGAGCAAGTGACCATTGCAAACGAAGGCGTCGACATCACCATCTAAGTCGAAATCTATCAACCCAATTCCCCAGTTGACATGCAGATAGACTTCTAGCCCGACTTGCAACCGTCTCGCCGCATCCTCAAACACACCTGCGGGTTGCCCATTTAAGAAGAGCTCCGGAAATTGATCGGAGTAGTCGGTAACGAAAAGATCGATGAGCCCATCCCCGTTGATATCAGCAGCATCGACCCCCATCCCGCCATTCGCATTGCCTCGCATATCAAAGGCTACTCCAACAAAAATCGCCTCTTCGGTGAACTTACCTGTTCCGTCATTCTGATAGAGCAGATTAGCGGCTCCGTCGCACGCCACAAAGATATCGATATCGCCATCATCATCGAAATCCGCAGCGACAACTCCCATGCTGGGGCCTGCCGAATCGGCGATACCCGAGCTTTTGCTAACATCGTCGAATGAACCGTCGCCACGGTTCAAGAACAATCGGTCCCGACTGGGAGGATAATCCTTGGGGCCAGGTGAATACGGGAACGCTTTCGGTGCCAACTCAAAATGGCGATCAAAATCAAACTCGACATAGTTTCCAACAAACAAATCCAAGTTGCCGTCGTTGTTGACATCGAGAAACGTAACGCCAGCCCCAAATTCACCCTCGCCTTGTACCCCCGCTTCCTTTGCTACGTCTGCGAATGTTCCATCTCCGTTATTGACGAGCAACACGTTGAAACCATAGGTCGAAACGTAAAGATCGTTGAAGCCGTCATGATTGAAATCGCCGGCTGTGATTCCGAGTGCATAGCCCTCAACCCACACACCACTCTGCATCGTACAGTCTGCAAACTTGAATGAGCCGCGATTCCTAAAGAGCTGGCACGATTGCCGATCGTCTGGTTTGCGTTTCCCGCCACGGGACAATTCGTACCCATTTAGCATAAACACATCGACTAAACCATCGCCGTCGGCATCAAACGAACAAACACCTGCACCCATTAGCTCAACAAGGTATCGATTGCCGTCGCTGCCATCTTGATGTTTGAACAAAAGCCCACTGGAATCGGTGACATCCACAAACCGGATCGCCGAATCGTCAACTTGACCACATGCGTCGCGACCGAAAATCAGAGCTACTGCGAGGATCGCTCCCCCAGTGATGCAGCGAAGAACCGAGTTCATAAAAAAATTCTCCGGTTCGCAAGTCGTCAACGAGAGGAATTATTCGCTTTGTATCGATCGGCATTCTGTTTGGCTGTCTGCGCTCCGATCTTATCTCCCGCAGCCTCCAAAATTGCTGCTTGTAAGATAAACACAGAGGCATCAGGCTTGGAGTCGGCGACCTCTCTAATTAAGTCGACTGCCTTGTTGGCTTCGTTGGCCCCGAGGTAAAGCTTACACAAAGCGATTTTCCCCAAGTCAAAGGTGGGTTCCTTTTTGATTAACTCAATCAATGTCTTTTCCGCCGACTCAACATCGCCAACTTGAATCAACGCGCTCGCAAGATTGATCTGATGGATGAACTGGTCCGGTTCTTTTTCGATGAGCTTATTGAGCACCAGAATGAGATCCTCCCACCTCTTGGCATCCAAATAGACGACTGACAGCCCCTTGATCGACGAGAGAAAATTGGGGGCAATCGTGAGGGACTGCATGTAAAGTTTTTCCGCGTTCGGCAAATCCTTTTGCTGAAGACAGACCGAGGCAGCAGATTCGTAAATCTGACTCATGCTCTCTGCCAGAGCTTTCTCGTATCCTTCTTGGAACGAAGACTGAGCTTGATCGGGCTTCTTTTCATTCGTCGTTAGACCCCGTAACTTCTCGCGAACGACAGCCATCTCTTCACGCTTGTTCAGACGGGCCAGCACTCCATTCAGGATGAGCAAATTCTGTTGATTTTCTCCTTCGCGTTGGATCGCCTCTCGGATGTTCGATTCCGCTAATTCCAGATCTCCGGACTGCGCCTGGGTCCGACCCAATCGAAGCAGTAAACCTGCATCGTCTGGGAACAACTCGTACCCCTTTGCAAATATGGCTTTAGCCTCCGGAATCTGCCCTAGATTCTCAAGCGCCTCTCCAAGCTTGGTGTAAACCTCCGGCGCTGATCCGCCTAAAGAAAAAACGCGATTCAGAACCTCGACGGCATCCTGAAAACGTCCTTTGTCAGTGAGCACTTCCGCGAGCCCCAAGTACGGACCAAAGTACTGCGGCTTAAGCTCCAAACACTTTTTCCAATACTCTTCTGCCTTTTCAGACTGATTGAGCTCAGCATAAGTCTGCGCTGCTATGTGCCAACTCCCAGGATCTGCTGGGAATTTGGAAACCAGCCCCTCTACCATCTCTCTCACTTGATCGTGAACGATCTGGGTTTCGACTACGGTAGCTTCGGTGGGTAGCTCTAACGTGGAGGGTTTTCTCTCAGGAGCCGCGGCAGGTGCAGCAGGCGAAGCAACTTCGTTAGAAGACTCGCGTTCAGCCTGCAGCAGCTTTTGACGCTGTTCAGCCAAATAGGCTTCTTTTTCTTCCTCGGTTAGGTCCTCAAGCGGCGTCAATAGCACGACGACGCCGATCACTAAACCAGCCATTACCAAGCCGACCAGTAAAAGCGATGCAAGCTTCTTTATTTCCATGAAATGCTCACTTCGAGAATGCTAATTGTTCGAAGCCCCAAATCTGAACTAATGAACAGTATCTTGGACACCCACTCCAATTAGAAAGCCAACCTAAATCGCACTGATTTCTGAGTGCGATTCGTGGTTGGCTAACTTAGTTACAATCTAGTTCGAACTTTGAAGCCGACTCAGATTTATTCTATCTTGAAATCGAGAGTCTGTGAGCCGACATCTTGTACCATCGCCTTTAACTTTCCATTTTGATACTCTTCCGGAATCGTGTCACCAGACTTAGCTGGCTTGTACTGATCGTTAGGACGTCCTGCTCCACTGGCCATCTTTCTGTAGGCTTCGGCGTACTCAGGAGATCCAGGAGCCAACCCCTCCATTGGATTTGATGAAGCACCCGCAGCGGCTGTTATCTGAGGCTTGATCTTAACCGTGTAAGATCCAGGAGGAACTCCCCATCCTAACGAGCTGCCAATATCGTACTTCCCACTGGCATCGGTCGTAGCTGCTCCGACAACGCCTTCTCCATCCGGAGCAAATTGAACGGTTACGTTCTCCACGGGCTTACCTTTAAAGGTTACCACTCCAGAGACTTTAGTGAGCTTGGGACCGCCACAAGACGCTAGCAAAACGATTGCGAGAACTGGTAAAAATCGAAACATCATTAACTCCAAAATCGAATATCGGGACGAAAATTCAAAACCAAAAAAAATGCGTGCGGATTTTAGAATCCGCACGCATGATACTTTAACAATCGAATGTCGACTAGTTGCTTACATTAGCGCCAGGTTCAGAACCGTTTCGCGTTCCGAGTGCACCCCAAACGCCGTAGTTGGATGGACCACCGAACATCTCACGACCAGCAGCATTGCTTTGCTGAACGATCGTTTGGTTGCCAGTGTCAATCGCTTGCGAGATGAACTGTACCGAACCGTCTGCCATCGCTGCTTGTGCTCCACCGGTGTGGAAGCTGCTCGCAGGAACCATCGACTCGTTCCAGTCCCCACCACCCCAGTTGCAGTGTGGTCCGTTAGGTGCCGACATAGTCGTTACACCGCAGAAGTAAGGACGACCATCCCATGCACGACCAGAAACTGGACGCCAAATTTCACGAACGGCACCAGTCAACTGACGACGACCATTGACCATTCCAACTCGTGCCAAGCAGCTAGCTGGATCCCAAGCTTGCATGTTCTGAACAACACCACCGAGTAGATCGCGTGGAGCTCCACCACCAGCAACTTCCGCAAGCAAAACGGTGTTCGATGTTCCATCGACGATGCCCGCCATTGGCAAGAATCGATTGATGTGGAACACACCACGATTGTCTCGCGTTCCCCAAGCTGATACAGGGAAGTGGTTTTGGAAATAGGTATCGCCCATCGAGGCCTTGTAGTTCAACAAGCTCGGGCTTTCATTTCGATCCGGCGGTGGTGGGTCAGATGGACAAATGAAAGATGGAATGTCAACATTCCAGTTTCTTTGCGTAACACCCCAATTGAACTCTTCAGCATCCACGTAAGCCCACTGCGGAGTACCGGACCATGGCCGTGGAAGACCAAGCCCATTGGGACGAGCACGACCCATCATTCGTTCGTAAAGCGGGGTTTGCTCAATGAAGGGAAGGACAGCGATCGTCCAAGCATAAGTGTTGCCTTCACGTCCCAATCCTGGGCTCGTGTCGTTCATGATACCCATCGCTGGGAATCGACGATGTGCCGACTCGTAATTCATCATGGCCAATCCCAACTGCTTGAGATTGTTACCACATTGCATTCTTCGAGCCGCTTCGCGGGCTGCCTGCACCGCAGGTAGCAACAAACCTACCAAAATGCCGATGATGGCAATCACCACCAACAGCTCGACGAGGGTAAACCCTCTCCGAAAAGTACGTTTCATAAAATACTCCAAACAAAAATGAAGAGAAATTCAACCAAAACTGTGAGTACTTGGCCCATTAAGTTTACAAGAATCCACGGGGCAAGTAAACAACGTATAACACGTAAAAACGGAAAATTCCGCACCACTAATTCCGGCGATCCAACAAAATCACCCCCACTATGGGGTGTTATTCAACGGTGCTTCGACCCCGACGCCCCCCTCAGCCACTGTTCGCTTACCTGTCCGGACTGACAGCATAACAAACGCTAACGCACCCACGGACGCCATTAGCAGAGCTGAATTCTCTTTGAAGCCCGGGAATATGTATTGGGCCTGCTCAATAGGTGTCAAAAGTCCCATCGAGAAAACGTAAATACAGACCGCCAAAACGGCGCCGACCCCAATGCGGACAATGTTTTCAATCAGGTTCTTTGTGTTCCAAGTTGTAATGCTGACCGAGACGCCCAACGCTGCGATCAGAGGAAGCAGCACTACACTCCAACGAATTAACCAATACGTGCCGAAGTCGAGCGGTGGCTCAGAAAAGCGAGCGTAACGGTTGGAGATATACGCAGCAGCCAACCCCCCGACCAACCCTAAAACTAGTCCGATGACGATCCGCAGCGGAAGCTTGGCTTTGCTCATTGGACTGGCGATAGCAAACGCTAACCCAATGAACCCTCCCCAAATCGAAAATGTTACCAAAGCACTTTTGAAATCCTCGTGATCGACCTCCGCCGACATCTCTTCCGTCAAAACCCCCGCCTTTCGAGACGCTTCGAGTGCCTCGGTGGCTACAAACACCGGATGGGTCTTGAGTATGATCCCCCAGGCCGCAAAGGATGCTGCCAAAACAATACATGTTCCAATCAACAGTTTGACCATCTTAAAACGCTTCTGTTTTCGTAAATGAAAAAAATGACAAGGTGAAATGATTCGTTTGCATGTTGACACTTCCCACAAATCAAGGTGTCAACGGAATTGCATAAGCCTGGGCGCCCCGAGTGACAACATTGATCCGGTTGGGTACGACCTGGAACGTTTCGGTCACATTGTCGGCCCAAGTAACCGTGATGCTAAGCTTCTGCCCCCCGAATTGATTAAGGCCTATGTGCAACCGATCGCCATAGTGACTCTGATAACCTCGACCACTAATGACGACAAAGTCCTTCGTCAAAACTTTGTGCTCCACATGAACCCTCGCTCCAATAGCGTCTCGATTACCTATCGTGTCGATGAGCTTTAAGGCCACAAAACTATGCTTTGACTCGGAATCGTTTCTATAGACTGTCGGCTTTGCATTGGCGTTCAGGACCACAATATCGATATCACCGTCATTATCAAAGTCTTCGAACGATGCACCCCTCGTGGACTCCACTGCCGTTAGCCCCACCTGCGTCGAGACATCTGTAAACTTCCCATTTCGGTTGACCATCAAGAAGTCTCGCACCTTTTTCGCCGTGCGATCGTCACTAATCTCTGCATCATCGAAATGCCCAGCACCGACAAACAAATCAAGCTGCCCATCGTTATCAAAATCCATAAAGCTGGTCCCCCATGTAACATGCGGGATTATCGCCTCAGGAATGCGAGCCGATGTCGAGGCGTCTTCAAAGACTCCCTCACCCAAGTTTCGATACAAAACGGGAAGCTCGTTTTGATAGTTCGTTGTGATCAGGTCAAACAAACCGTCGCCATCATAATCTCCGATATCGCCCCCCATCGAAGCGTTGGCTGTCCCTCGAAAATCAAACGCCAACCCAGCAATCAACGCGTCTTCGCTAAAGTTCCCCTTGCCATCATTGACAAAGAAAAAGTTGGCCTTGCCATCATTGCAAGTATAAACGTCAGGATGCCCATCGCCGGTTAAGTCGGCAGCGATGAGCCCCATCGTGGGCCCAGCATGCTTGCCTATTCCGCTCGGAACACTGACATCAGAAAAGGTCCCATCGCCATTGCCAATGAAAAGTGTATCGGGTACCGATTTGTAATAAACGGGCCCCGAATGAAAGATCTTGCCGTTTCGCTCAATAAACACAGCGTTCTCTAACGTAAAGTCAACGTAGTTACCCGCATAAAGGTCGAGCACCCCATCACCATTGAAGTCACAAAACGCACATCCGCCGCCAAATTTATCGCCATTCCCCGTACCACTCGCAATGGTCACATCAACAAACGTGCCGTCGCCTGCGTTCATCAGCAAGCGATTGGGGCCATAATTGCTAATGTACAAGTCCGGGAAACCATCCTGATTGTAATCGGCGACAACAGCCCCTAATCCAAACGACTTTTCGCTCGTCAGACTGGGACCAGTTACATCGACAAACTGAAATCCGCCACGATTCCTGACCAACGCGTTGTCTCGATCAGCGTCCTTCGCAGGTTCTCGTAAGCTTCTACCTGTCAAAAAGTAAATGTCTATAAATCCATCCAGATCATAGTCAAAGCTCGCCAGCCCGGTGGTAACTCCTTCTAACAAGTAGCCCATTCCACTCTGGCCTGTCGTGTGCTCCCAAGTTATCCCCGTGCTAGAGGAAATGTCTTTCATCCGAAAACTGAGATCGCTATTCGGTTTCTGCGCTAGCAAACACGATGATGCACCGAGCCACAACACCCCAAGAATCAAAATCACAGCGATAGGCCGCAACCAAAAACCAACAAGGGCTCGGAGATAAAACGCACGACAAGATCGCGAAAAAAGAAACATCATGGGTTCACCTTCACTCGCGGAACCTCAGCCCCCTTGTTAAGCAAATCCTCTTGCACCTTGGCTTCCGTTGCGTCTCCTGATTCTCGCAGTGCGCGAATGTAGAGCGTACGACCCTCACGACTAGGATCCAATGCGACGGCTTTTCTAAGGTACCATGCCGCTTCTTTGGCGCGTCGTTGCTCCAGCAGAAACTCTCCCATTGTGGCGAAACAAGCTGGATCGAGGGGGGCTAGCGCAATCGCATACTTTAAGATTCCCTCCGCTTTGGCAATCTGCCCTGCATCGGCTGACGCCCGTGCATGAAACAGATGATTGAGCACATCAGTTGGCTGCAAATTGCAAAGCCGTTCATAAACCACCATGGCGTTTTCCGGTTCTTTTCGATCGCGGTACACATCCGCCATCAAACGGTATACATCAATGCTTTTGGGATCCAGAAAAATAGCTCTCAATCCTACGGCTTCAGCCCAATCAAGCTCGCCCGCTCGCCTCAGCACCTCAATGGACTCGCCAATGATCCCGAGACCAAATCGCCGCATCTCGACCTCGGATCGTTTGTCAAATTGCTTTTGACCAAACTCCTGCTGATCACTCGCGAACGACTCTAACTCTTTGCGATACTTCTCCGCTGACTCCTTGTCTTTCTGACGTACACTGCACGTGAGGAGACCATTTACAATCGCTTTGTTGAAAACCCCTGCCGCCCGCGCGGCCTCAAAACTCGCTCTCGCTTCGGCTATCTTTCCAAGCTTGACCTGCGACTGACCAAGTAACAATAACAGAGACGGATTGCTTGCCCCCTGATCGGGCTCTTTGGAAACCAGCTCTTCAACCTCAGCATCTCGGGAAAGATTGGCCAACGAGATCGCAACTTGATACGTGAACACGCTGCGATCCAAACCTCTCGCAATCGCTTTCTCCATCACTTGCAGGGCCAACTCGCTTTCGCTCCGATTCAAATAGTTGGTCGCCCAGTTAAAGTAGTAAATCGGGTCATCAGGTGCCAAGGCGACGCATTTCTTCCACAGCTCATCTGCTTTGGTTGTCTGCTGCATTTGCGAGTAATACATCGCAACCACATTTAACGCTAACGGATTTTCAGGCAAACGGGCTGCAAGCTCTTCGACGAATTGTTCGCATTCGGTTTCAAACTCACTAGGGTCCAACGGAGCCGCAAAATCGGGCAGGACAACCGATGGCTGCCTAAAGGCAACATCCGTTGCATTGCTCTTGGTTGAAACGTTCGAGCCAGCGACTGGTGCGACCGGCTTGCTAGCTGAATTCTTGCCGCCTGCCCCGCTCTCGATCCTGGCTGCCGTTACCTCAGTGCCAGAATCCTCCGCAGAGCCAGCCCCATCTGGCTGCATAGCCCCCGACAATGGGATGTCGGTCTCCGGCACTTGATCCTGCATCGAACCGGCATAGCGGTAGAGACCATAGGAACCAGCACCGGCGATCAATGCGACGAGCACCAGCATACCTACAGTCTGAACGATATTTGGACTCGGGTTAACGGCTTGGTTCATTGTATTAAATAAGCCTAAAGACAATCCTCTACACCTTGCACACACTCGGTTGCTAATGTAAACGGCCCGTCCTGGATCCTCAAGGTTGAATCGCGGGTTGGACGCTATTTTCCCGTCGGCGAGGGGCGAATCCTCAACTCGACGCCTGTTTCAATTGGCGTAATCGTTTGGTTTTGGAGCCAATTCACCTAATTTCAGCCTATCTCTCCTTGGGCAAAACGCAATTAAGGGTGTACGATTGCCATTATCCGTCCCTTTTCACTAATCGCGATCTTTTGTGCGATGAGCATCGTCTACCTCTTGCTTTACATAGGTCGCTACACCCTTATTGGTGGCTGCGCTCTGTGTATCCCCCAGGAGACTGTGAGCGAACGAGCAGAGCCCAAGGGTGCTTGGCAAGTCCGCATGGACGACATGCTCGCTGGTTCCGGGGTCGATTTTGTTCATGAAAACGGCGCTCGCGGTGAACGCTATGTTGTCGAGCCCATGTCCGCCGGTATCGCTCTATTCGACTTTGACAGCGATGGACTTATCGACATCTACTTTGTGAATGGCTCATTGCTGAATCCGCAAACCGGAAATCTTGAAGCCGGAAATCCAACCTCCGGTCAAGCCACCCCTGCCGAGCCGAAAGCAAAGAACCGACTGTATCGGAACCTGGGAAATTGGAAATTCGAGGATGTTACAGATGCTGCGGGTGTGGGGGACGAAAGCTACGGACTCGGCGTTGTCGCAGGCGATTATGACAACGACGGGGACCTGGACTTGTATGTCAGCAATTTTGGTCCAAATGTGTTCTACGAAAACAATGGGGATGGTAGCTTCACAGCGTGGCCCAACGACGCGCTCATCGCTAACGGTCCCAAGTTCAGTGCAGGTGCTTGTTTCGTAGATATCGATCGCGATGGTAATTTGGATTTGTACGTAGCGAACTATCAGAAATTCACTTTCGATAAACACTTCCAGCAGCGAATTGGCGACTATCTATTTCATCCCGGCCCCAAAGACTTCCCACCCGAAGATCACTACCTTTATAAAAACGTGGGCGACGGAACGTTTCAAGACGTCTCGGTAGAGTCTGGTATTAGGGTTCTGCCCTATCCAGGAATGGGAGTGATTGCCGGTGACCTGAATGGAGATGATGCACCAGACATATTCGTCGCAAACGATAGTTTCCCTAATTTTCTATTTCTAAACAACGGTACTGGCAAATTCACAGAAGAGGCGGCTGTAAGTGGGCTGGCCGTCGATCGAGCTGGTCGTGCGAATGGAAACATGGGGGTTGAGATTGCAGATCTTAACGGAGACCTACTCCTAGATCTCTTTACGACAACCTACCAAGACGAGATGCCTGTACTCTACCGACAGATTGTCGATGGAGTATTCGAAGATGCGACTCATATCTCCAAAGTTGAACCGACTCTCTATCCACATGTTAGCTGGGGAGTTGGGCTCGAAGACTTTGATAATGATTCAAACAAAGATATCTTTGTCGCCTGTGGTCACTTTCTGGACAATATTCAATTCATCGACGACCGCACTAAAGTCAAGGTCAAGAATTTTGTCCTCCAAAACAAGGGTGCTGGCCAATTCGTAGATGTTACGAACCAATGCGGTCCGGCTCTTCAAGTAGAAGAAAGCAGTCGCGGTGCTGGCTTTGACGACTTGGATAACGATGGACGGATCGATATCGTCGTGCTTAACTCACATGCTAAACCACAGATCCTTAGAAATGTACCGCAGTCAGATGATTCGACGACGGCTCAGAATAAATGGGTCCAAATTCAACTGGTTGGCACCCAGTCTAATCGCGATGCGGCTGGCGCAAAAGTAATCATTGAAACCGACCTTGGAAAACAATTGGGAATGGTGCATCTAGGACGAGGATATCAAAGTCACTACGGAACTAGGCTCCATTTCGGACTTGGTAATGCCAGCTCGGCTACCATCCGTATCACTTGGCCTAGTGGGGCTACGACGACACATCCCGTTGAGTCCTTTAACTCGATTAAACAAATTGTCGAGCCGAAGTAATTCAAAGAAACTCGAAGACAACTCACAAAAATTGGCGTGATTGTGAGAATTGCTCGATTCACTCGTTATCAAAGGGGACGACTTCAATTAAGGTTTAATCCATGTCGCAACAAGAACTCCTGAGCCTTACCACTAAAGAACCGATGACTGTCCACCATGGCTGAGCTTTCGAGCCGTCGATTTTATTTACCCGCCTTGTGCGTGTTGGTTGCGATCGGAGCATGGACATATCACTCCAGGTTTGTTTCTATTCGAATCGACGGACCGGAGGTCGATGCAAAGCCATTTCAAACGATTTGGAGCGATCGAAAAGTTCTGCTGGTTGGGATCGGAGATAACATCACCTTTGGGCTCGGCGCTAATTCAAACGAGCACTCGTTTTTCAATCGCTTGCGCAAAAACCCATCCGACGAACTTGATGAATTGAAAGGGAAATCTTTGAGCGAGGTTTTGCCAAACCTCACGTCGATAAACTTTGCTAGTTCTGACTCGAACTCGAAGCAGCATACCAAAACCGTAGAACAAAGCTTGAGCGTACAGCCCGCCGATGTATTCGGTATCGTGATACTGACGACTGGCGGAATCGACTTGGTCCACAGCTATGGACGCTCTGCACCTCGCGAATGCGCGATGTATGGCGCAACAATGGCACAATCTCAACCGTGGATTGCATCATTTCGAGAACGGCTCTCGATAATGCTCCAGCTAATTTCCGAACGATTCCCGGGCGGTTGCGAAATCTATATCGCCGACATTTGTTTTCCCAGTAGCGAGATTGGCGAGAAGGCCAGTATCGATCTGCCACCGTGGAAGGATGGAGCTGCTATTCACGCGGCATACAACAGTGTCATCCACGAAGTTGCTCAGACTCACTCAAATGTCCACGTTGTGCCGATCAATGATGTTCTGCTGAGTTACAAGATGCTTGCTCGCCACTTTTGGAAAACGATCTACAACTGGAGCGATCCGAATCATTCGTTCTTTACCAAAATCGATAACCCGAACGATCAAGGGTACGATGTGATTCGCCGAACGTTCTTAAACGCGATCGCCGACAAGACGGAACTGCGACTCGGTAATACCAAGTAACCGCCGCTTTAATCGCAAGTTGAACACTCTTGTCCAAGCGGCCACCCCTTGGCAGGCAAGAGCGACTGGACCTGATTCACTGGGCGGGCCAAGCCCAGCAGGGTCTGCTTCACTCTGCCAACAAAAAAAGGCCTGGCTCGATGCCAGGCCTTCTCTGTTAGATTACTGGAAACAACCGCCTTACGCGTTACGTGCAGCCAACTGCTTCTTGCGTTCTGCGATAATGTCGTCTTGCAAGTTCCTCGGAACCACAGAGTATTTCGCGAGCTCCATGGAGAACGTTCCTTGCCCCTTGGTCATGCTTCGCAAGTCTGTTGCATAACCAAACGTGTTGGCCAACGGAACTTCTGCCGTAATGTACGAGATCTTATCGCGAGTGTCTGTTTGCGTGATGAGTCCTCGACGGGAGATGATATCACCCACCACGGAACCTTGATCCAACTCTGGGCACTCGACGTCGCATCGCATGATTGGTTCTAGCAACACGGGCTGAGACGCTCGCATGGTCTCGCGGAAGCAGTCGCAAGCCGCGATGTAGAACGCTCGTTCGCTCGAGTCAACGTCGTGGTAGCTTCCGTCGTTCAAATCGATCTTTACGCCCACAACAGGGAAGTCTGCCAACGGACCCTTGAACATCGAATCGCGGAAGCCCTTTTCCACAGGCGGAATGAACTGCTTTGGAATCCGACCACCGGTTACGTGATCTTCGAATACGAACGTCTTTTCACCTTCTGGGTCAATCGGAGTCAAGGAGCCCACGATGTGAGCGAACTGCCCCGATCCACCAGTTTGCTTCTTGTGTTTGTAGTTGAAGTCTTGAGCCATGCCCGGTGATTCGCGGTAGCTAACCTTCGGCGCACCGACTTGTACCTCGACTTTGTACTCACGTCGCATTCGCTCGACGTAGATGTCCAAGTGCAATTCACCCATACCGCAGATGATCGTTTCGCTCGTCTCTTCATCGTTGTAGAGTTGGAACGTTGGATCTTCTTTTCGGAATCGGTTCAACGCCTTGCTCATCTTGTCCGCGTCTGCACGGCTGGCAGGAGTCACCGCAACCTTGATAACAGGTTCCGGAATGAACATACTTTCTAGCGTGCAGTAATCGCGATCGTTTGAATAGGTTTCACCGCTGGCACAATCGATGCCCATGATGGCAACAATGTCACCAGCTTCAGCGGAATCGATTTCTTCTCGCTTGTCCGCGTGCATGCGAACGATCCGGCTGAATCGCTCTTTCTTACCAGTACGCTGGTTGATGTACATTTCCCCCTTGCTGATCTTACCTTGGTAGATTCGCATAAAGGTGAGCTGACCGAACGGATCTTCAACAATCTTGAATGCCATCCCGACGAACGGTAGGTTTGGATCTGGCTTGAGGTCCAGCTTTTGAGTTTCGTCACCAACCTTGCGAGCCTTGATATCGCGCTCAGCAGGGTTAGGCAAATAACGCAGGACGGCGTCAAGCAATAGTTGCACACCCTTGTTCTTGTATGCGCTACCGCAGAACACAGGGGTGATTCTCAGTTGCTGAGTCGCTGCCTTGCAGACAGAGTAAACCAAGTCCGATGGAACGTCTTGCTCGCTAAGGAGCAACTCCATCATCTCATCGCTGTACATCGAAAGCGACTCAAGCATCTTTTGACGCATTTCAACCGCTTTGTCTTTGTACGCAGCAGGAATCTCTTCTTCGCGAACGGTTTCACCATCTTTGCCGTCGAAGAAATAAGCCTTCAGTCCAACCAAATCGATGACCCCTTCGAACGTTTCGCCTGCACCGATCGGAATTTGCATCATGATCGCGTCAGCATTGAGCTTGTCGCGAACCATTTGGGTCACGCGATAAGCGTCAGCACCAGTTCGGTCCATTTTGTTAATGAACGCCAAACGTGGAACGCCGTAACGACGCATTTGACGGTCAACAGTCAATGACTGACTTTGAACTCCACCGACCGAGCAGAGAACGAGAACCGCACCGTCGAGAACGCGAAGCGAACGCTCCACTTCGATCGTAAAGTCAACGTGGCCCGGGGTGTCGATCAAGTTAATGACGTGCTCTTTCCATGTAACTCGCTCGCTGAGGGTCGTCTTGCCGGAGTCAATGTGTGCACTGATACCAATGTTTCGTAGTTTTGCTAAATCCATACTTCACTCAGCGTAGTGCGCCAGGGAACACCCCAAAACGCATCAAAGGAAACTCTAATTGCCGTCCGATCTGATCCACCCTACCAGGGGGGATTCGAAACGACAGTATTACGGAAATTTGTAGCTAGAAGTGTACAAAATCGCCCTATTCAGGAAAGGGCAAAATGAAAGCCATTAAAGCAATGGCAGCCCCTCCGATCGCGGAATGATCGCTAAATCCCTACCAATTTTTCTCAAAACTGTCTTTTACAAACCCGCCAAACCGCCCACCACTCTCGTTCGAGCACGTGCGAGACGGCCATTCCCTCTGTGTTTTGCGAACTTTCCATCGGCTGGGATAAAGCGAAACGTGCACGCTGAAATCGCTCCAGGCGGTCAACCAAAAGATGGGGATCAAATCGTTCCGAGGAAACCGCCCCCACAACTTTACCAGATTCAGGACTGCCAGATTCAGGACTGCCAGATTCAGGACTGCCAGATTCAGGACTGCCAGATACGGCAATGCCAGACATCTGCGCGGAGACTAAAGCAACGGTGCTTTGTCCAGCCGATCGAAACCAATACTTGGCATTCCAAAAGTCCCCCTCGAGTCGATGTATCATGCCGTGAATATAAGCCTGGATACCACTCCCGGCGTCTTGAACCAAATCGTGAGCCCGAGTCATCATTCCCACTCGCAACCACATCAACGCCTCAAGGTTCGTGCCAACGAGACTCGGTGCGAGGGACAATCGATTCAGTACGTCATCCCTGTGTGCCTCGGATTTATCGACCTCCGTGAAGAACGGGATTCTTAGTTCGCGAAGCCAGTCTTCGGTTTGCTCGACGGCTTTCTCTAGCGTCTTGTCTGGTGACTTGCCAGGCGTCTTGTTTGGGGCCGCGTGGTTCTGATGGTGAGTCATCGGTTTAGCTCATCGGCTCAGCTATTTGTAATATTGTAATAGTCTCGATACCACTCTACGAATCGCGGCACTCCCACCTCGATGGATGTTGTGGGAACGTATCCAACGGCTTGGTGAAGTGCTTGGATATCTGCGTAGGTATTCGGAACATCTCCCGCTTGCATGGGCATCAAATTGATGATTGCCTTTTTCCCAATCGCCTTTTCGAGAACAGCAATAAAGTGCAAAAGGTCAACCGATTGATGGTTGCCGATGTTGAACACTCGATAGGGAGCAGAACTGCTGGCCGGATCGGGATGCTCCGAGTTCCAATGTTCATTGGCGGTCGGAATTGAGTCGGAAACAGCCACGACAGCGTTTACAATGTCGGCCACATAAGTGAAATCTCGCTTCATGTTGCCGTGATTGTAAACATCGATCGGTTTGCCTTCTAAAATGGCCTTGGTAAATTTAAACAATGCCATGTCCGGTCGACCCCACGGACCATAGACCGTAAAGAATCGCAAACCCGTTGTAGGTACGCCAAACAAATGCGAATAGGTGTGAGCCATCAGTTCGTCCGACTTTTTGGTTGCGGCATAGAGACTGATTGGGTGGTCAACCGAATCGCTCTCGGCAAATGGCAGCTTGATATTGTTACCGTAAACACTCGAACTACTTGCGTATACCAAGTGAGGGACTCGGTGGTGCCGGCATCCCTCCAAAATCGTCAACGTGCCTGTGATGTTGGAATCGATGTAAGCGAACGGATTTTCGAGCGAATATCGGACGCCAGCCTGAGCTCCTAGATGAATGACACGATCGAAGCGGTTGTCGGCAAACAATTTTGCAACCCCATCGCGGTCTGCAAGATCCATTTTCTGAAACTGAAATGCCTCGTTGGACACCAGCTTAGACAAACGCGATTGCTTGAGAGAGACTTCGTAATAGTCATTCAGGTTGTCGATCCCGACCACTCGATCTCCTCGCTGCAACAAGGCTTGGCATGTGTGATAGCCAATAAATCCAGCAGCGCCGGTCACGAGAACATGAAATGCCATTTTTGAGTCTAACGTTGAACGGACTGATAACTGGAAAGGGACGCTACGAGCGGATGAAGCTCTTTAAGTTTGCTAGGCAATCGTTCCACCGCAACCCTCGCCCAACTTCTTAAGGTCGAAAAATCGAAAATGACCCCCGAAAATCCTAGCGAAGTTGCCCAGCCTAAACTGGATTTCCCCGAGATGCCCCAATCCCACAACAGAAACAGCGGAGACGCATCGGATGGTTGCACGAAAACAGATTCGAGAACTTGATGGCCCGGCTTCCAACTGCTGATCGAACGCTCCACTAGAGCACGGTCAATCAATACAACCTGCGCATTCAACACATCTTGAGGCGCATCGGCTGCCTCGAATTTGCGGTGCCACGCAGCCGGGAGTCGATGTCGATGGGCCTCGGTCGGTTTCGCAGCCTCGGACTGAGCATCCCAACTCGACCATTCGATGACGACTCGATTGGTTTGAATCGCCACGCGAGAGGCTTCTCTCCTGGCGATCGCTTGATGCCACTTCCCCATGCCAACGCTCAACCACTGCTGGGTTAACGACGGAGCGAGTGTACGTCTCATTCTGTAACTGCCTTCTGTGACTACCTTGCTAACTCTGTGACTACCTTGCTAACAAAGCGACGGAATCGGAATCCAATTCTAAGGTTAATTCAGAACAGGCAGCGGGAATGAACAAACTCTCTCCTCGCTCCAATTTCCAATTATGATTTCCCGAGCGTAGACGACCGCCTCCCTTGGGCACCGTTAAAATCGCAAACCGTCCCCCCGCGATTTGCACCGACTTAGGACCGACGGCTTCGTCCAAGCAAAATTTGTCGCATTCGACCAAACGACTCCAACCGCTAGATCCTAGTTCCGTTCGCGTGCAAAAGGATCGCGGCCCGCGTTCGAAATCAATGACCTCCATCGCTTGCTCGATGTGCAGTTCTCGCGATTTGCCGTCTTTGTCAACGCGATTCCAGTCAAAAAGCCTAAAGGTACAATCAGAGGATTGTTGCATTTCCGCGACCAAAAGCCCCGCCCCGAGAGCGTGCACCGTGCCGGCCGGAATAAAAACGCAATCCCCCGCCTTGGGGTACAAGATGTGCAGACAACTTTCGGTCTCCCCCGCCGCAATAGCTCGGGCCAGTTCAGTCCGGTTCACCCCCTGCTTGAGCCCAGCATAGAGGACGGCCCCTGGTGCAGCCTCGATAACGTACCACGCCTCGGTTTTCCCTCGGTCCGGGATCGGCATCGTTGCGCCGTACGAATCATCCGGGTGAACTTGAACGCTCAAAACGCGGTCGCAGTCCAAATACTTTAAAAGCAGTGGCAATCGTTCCGTTGGAGAAGGATGGCCTGTCATTTCCTCGGGAAAGTCGGAAATCAGCTGGCGGATCGATTTCCCCTCGAATTCCACCTCGCAAACCACTGATTCCGCCTCTCGATGGTCTACAATCTCCCAACTCTCCGCCCAAATTCCGTCATCAGGTGTCGTTTTGCCCAGCTCGGTCGCTAGCCTCTTTCCTCCCCAAATGTACGATCGGAATATGGGTTGGAAACGAAGTGGATGATCTGGGATAATCATGGATTGCCAAAACCGAGCAAGCGAACAAAGCTAGAGTAGTAGCCCATCGTAACGGAGAAACCATCGATGCTGAAGAGCGTAAACGCCTTGAAAAAATCCGACGACTTGTTCGAGAAGAGCTCCATGAGCTTCGGGGAACACCTGGACGAACTCAGGAAATCCCTCATTAAGGCTTCGATTTGCTTGCTCGTGGGTATGGTTGTTGGCGTGCCGTCGGCTAATTTCGTAGTCGATTACTTGCAAACGCCACTCCGGGCCGCTTTAGAGACGTTTTACGAAGAAAAAAGCATGGCCGAGATGGCCAAATCTTCGGGCGAAGCCGTCTCGCCTGAGCTTGAAAAGTGGATCGTCGATAACAAGAAGCAAAGCGAAATCGTTTTCCTCGACGTTGGCCGCTTGAAGGCTCTCAATGAAACGGAAAAGCTCGAAAGCGACGAGCCCTCGCAAAACGAATCCGACCTGCAACCGGTCAATGCCCCGGAAAAATCGGATCTGGACACCAAACTTAAGGCGGAGATCGAGCGGCAACTTGATCGGTTCAAACGGTTTTCCAACCCCGATTCAACCGGTTTGCCTAATCCGTCGAACCTCATTGCCGTGCGGATTTTTCGAGGCATCCAAGCACAGTCGGAGGCCCTCAGCCTGCAAGAGCCGATTTTCATTTGGTTTAAAGCTGCCTTAATGGTGGCCGCGATCATCGCTAGTCCGGGCATCTTCTACTTCATTTGGGAGTTCGTATCCTCGGGACTGTACCCTCATGAAAGACGGTACGTTTACTTTTTCCTACCATCCAGCGTTGGGCTCTTTTTGATCGGTGCTGCCTTTGCCTTTTTCGTGGTATTTCAACTAGTCATCGGCTTTTTGCTAACGTTCAACAGCTACATGGGGGTCGGCATGACCCCTCGATTAAACGACTATATGTCGTTCGCTCTGATGTTGCCGCTAGGATTCGGAATCTCGTTCCAATTGCCGTTGGTCATGCTGATTGTAGAAAGGCTCGGAATTGCCTCGATAAAACTGTATCTCGAGCAGTGGCGAATCGCAGTATTCATCATTTTCTTAATCTCGATGATTTTGACTCCCGCAGACGCATACAGCATGGTCCTCATGGCAGTGCCTCTGACGTTCCTCTACTTCCTCGGAATATTGCTCTGCAAGTACTTGCCGCGATCCGCGATGCAACGAGGCAGAGCAGTCGATCCTCGTTAGGCGATTGATTTATTGATGCAGCTACCTCAACTACCCAAACGTTCTGTCGAGTGCCACAAAGGAGACTTTGGGCACGCTCTCGTTATGGGTGGTAAGCGTGGCATGACCGGCGCCGCAATCCTGGCCAGCCATGCGGCTCTTCGAGTCGGAGCTGGCCTGGTTACGATCGCAACACCTAAGAATACCCAAGCGATCGCCGCAGCCGCCTGCCCAGTCGCGATGACTTTGGGTTTGCCATGGAAACAGAATGTCTCGCGTCTCCGACATAAACTCTTCGAAGGCCGACATCGAACGTGCGTCATGGCAGTTGGCCCGGGACTTGGCCGCCGCCCGAATATTGATGAGCTTGTTGTGGAGCTATTTCTCCATTGGCCCAATCCCATGATTCTCGATGCGGACGCATTAAATGTGCTGGCTGATAACCCGCAGTCTTTAAAACGAATCGAAACCAGCAGTCGTAACGACGCACCCAAACCGCGAGTCCTCACACCTCACCCAGGCGAATGGAGTCGCATCTGCGGCATCCCAGCGTCCCAACGAGACGACCAAAAAGCGGCTGCCAACCAATTCGCGACCCAACACGGGTGCATCGTCGTGCTCAAGGGCTCCCAAACATTTATAACAAACGGTTGCACCGAATACGTAAACCGTACCGGCAATCCCAGCCTTGCGGTGGGAGGTAGCGGCGACACATTGACCGGGATCATAACGGGGTTGATTTGCCAGAAAATGGAACCGCTAGATGCTGCCATTCTTGGAGTCCATCTGCATGGCTTGGCGGCCGATATAGCACACGCACAGCTCGGGAGCCCTAGTACGCTCGCAACGGATTTGTTGAACCATTTGCCAGCAGCGATGAAAAGCTGCCAGCCATAGTCGCGATGTTAAAGCCACCTAGCCAACATTCTTGACCAGCACCAGCGATCGATCGAGCCCAGAGCCCATCCCTCGTTCAAAGGTTGGCAAGGTTCGAGCCAAGTAGCCGGCAATATCAGAACATTTTTGATTAATCATATCCATGATCACTTTCAAAAACGTATTCTGATCCAATGCGCTGTAGGGAACATTCTTTCGCCGAATGTTGGTCCCCATCAAGCTGGGCACGAGAATGTCGGACGTGTAAGCCACGAGAACCTCACCCTTCTGAAGCACGAATCGTTTCGTGGTAAAGTCCGTGTCGGGTTCGCTGCCAATCTCGAGCACTTGCGAGCCTATCGGGCGAAAACCTCGTTCAGAAACGATAAAGGACTGAATCTTGCCTGCACAGCAAATCGAACCATGATTCGTTCTCGGGTTGATTTGGATCAAGCCTACCGACGCATTCCAATTGGCATCGGGCATGCTCCAATGGATATCGTTCAGAACTCGCATCGTATTGGAAATCGTCGATTGCGATCGCCACTGCACACGAGTGATTGACTGAATGCTTGTTGCGACCAACGCCCCTTCTGGCCCTTCTTGCGAGGAGTTACCCACCAAGAGACTAATCATATTGTTCGGTGTCAGGTCCCAATGATGAAAGCCACCTCCCAAACCAGCGTTTTGATAGGTCCAGCCATGAACATCGTAGGCCTCATGCAACCGCTGCGAGTCAGGCAACAAACTCGCTTGCGTTAAGCTGGCCGTCTCTAGCTGCTGTCGAATCTCTCTCGATTCGGTTAGCTCCTCTCCCAAGATCGATTGTTCAATCTCGTTCATAACGCGACCAGCCGCGAGATTCGCGACCTCGATCTGCGTCGCCGAGTAACCGCGGCTCTCCTCTGACCAAAACCACAACGTACCATATGGCATGGAAGGAGAGCCGATGGGAACCACAATCGCCGATCCGTAATCCTCAGGGCTTGGCCACTCAGGCATCATCTCGATATCGCTTAGCAGAACAGCATTACCCAGCAATGCTTCCAGGTCGGCCAAGGCGCCTTTTAATGGCCGAGCAGGGATGGCCAGCCGACTAGACGGCAAACCGATGCATGACCTCATCTTGAGATTGCTGGTCTCTTCATCGAGCAGATAGATTGCCGCTGCACAGGCTCCGATGGTTCGCGATGTGCTATCCAAAATGGACTCCAATCGATCGGCGATTTCGCGATCACGGTCCTTGCGACTCGAGAGCCCCACCGATGTCGCCAACTCGGCTTCCTGTCGTCGCACCGTATCTTCTGCATTTTCGAGTCGGTCGACCAGTCGCTCGATCGCACTGAGAAGCTTTTGAGCCTTCTCCATCGAAACCGAGGGTAAATCCAGCAAATCAGACTCGACCAGAGAGTCCTGGTTCGAACTCTCAATGAGCCGCCAACGCCGCGGTCTGAGTCCAGTCATGACATGCGGCTGAGGAGCACCCAATGCCGTGTCAACATTGAGTCTTTGGGAAATGCCCCAGCTGGTTGCTTCAGCGAAACTGGCGAGAAGCTCTTGGACTTCGTCCTGAACGAGGCCCATGTTTCGTCGCCGGGATGTGTCCGCTGGGGATTGCGTGGTTTCCTCGGAATGCAGCTTCAAATGGGAAGGGTACCGTCTTTTCACGATGTTAAGCGTTGCTGTTAATGGATGGGGACAACAAAATGTACCCGCAGGCTAAATCGTTGGAGCGGTAGCCATTTGCGAATACTAAAGCTGTATCGGAGAACCACCGTCCGGATGTGATACAGAGAGCCTGACGGTTACGAAATGCTTGCAAATCCCGTTGGGTTTGTCGGTTATGACGGATTTAATGCGGTTTTTAGGCCAGAGAGGGCAAACCGACCGCGTTGACCTCCAGTAGCCTAGGCAGGTAAAATCACGAAACGCTTTTCCCCCCGGAGATCCTATGTTTCGACTCAAATTCCTTTGCTCAACCTTTGCACTCTTGGTGGGTTTTGCATTCGCCTGTACGGCCGGCTCTGCGGTCGGCTTGGCCCAACAGAATGGGCTCGATGGCTTGCAGCAGTTCGGGCTGCCGTCTCAATTTGGTGCGCCCCTCGCCGGCGGTGCCAATCAACTACCCTGCCAATTCGCGGCTTCGTTCGAAGTGGAAAAAGGAACTCAGCGCGGCACTCTGCGTGTGACGGCGACTCCCGATGATGGCTACCATATTTTTTCGATAACGCAGCCCAAAGGTGGCCCGCTTCGAACTGTCATCAAACCCAAAGGCAACGCTTTCAAAGTCCTCGGTGAATTTGAAGCCGACAGCCAACCACACGTTTCCGATACCGAAGAAGGCTTCGAAGGAATCAAGGTCGAATCACACTTATCTCCGGTAACGTGGACTGCACTCATCGAGTTTGCGGAACCATTAAGCGATCCACCGGGGAACATCTCGGTTAGCCTCTCTGGTCAAGTATGCACGAACGATGCTGGACAATGTATCCCCATCCAAGGAGAGGTCATCGAAGCAAAGTTCTCGGGCTTCTATGAACCCGTCCGCCCCACCGCAGAAGGGGCCATCACGACGCTTCGCGAACAAGACTCCAAATCGGAATGGAAAGTCTCTCTTTCCAAAAGCATCGCCAAGGCGGGCGATGCCATCGATATTGTGATCACCGGTATTCCAGACTCTTCTTTTTACCTCTACAAACACGATCCGAACGATCCAGCGACTCTAAGCCGAACGCTGATTGTCCTGAAACAAAAGGGTGGACTCAAAGCCGGGCCCCCCGTCTCTAACAAACCTCTCAAATCAAAGGATCTTGCAGGGGAAAAGATCGAGTACTACGAGGGGGAAGTGGAGTGGCGCATTCCGCTTACGATCGGACAAGAAGTGATACCTAACACCTACCCTATCGTGGGGCTTGTAGGTTATCAAGCGTGCAGTGATAGCTTGTGCGACCAACCTCGCGGGTTGGAATGGCGAGCGGAATTAACAATTAGCAGCACCGAATCCAACTCGGAGCCCAGCATTGCGGTCCTCAAGCCCGTTAGCTACGAATCGATTTCCAAATTATCCAATCGGAGCGGCTGGATCGATTCGGCCAAAACGCATGCGTTGACACTATCCGCGGCCGAGATTCTCACGAAGTTTTGCTTGGCCATGCTCGGCGGCTTGATTCTGAATGTGATGCCATGCGTGCTGCCTGTCATCGGTCTTAAGATACTTGGTTTCGTTAGCGAAGCAGCCGGCGATCGAAGCACTGCGTCCAAGCTGACACTGGTGTACGCATCGGGAATCATCGTGCTGATCCTCGGTCTGGGCGTTTTGTCCGTTGTGGTTCGTAGCATCACCGGCGAAGCGTACGGATGGGGGCAACAATTCGGTTCTTTGACCTTCCGAATCATAACGACATCATTCATGTTTGCTTTGGCTTTAAGCTTTCTCGGTGTGTGGGAAATACCGATTCCAGGCTTTGCCATGAGCAAAACCAGCACCGAGCTATCCAACAGAGAAGGCTATGTGGGAGCTTTTTCAAAAGGACTGATCACAACCATCCTAGCAACCCCTTGCAGCGCTCCGTTCTTGGGCGGAGTCTTTTTGGTAGCTCTGAGTCAACCGGTCTGGGTCGTGCTTTTGATTTTCTTCGGAGTCGGACTCGGAATGGCACTACCCTATCTTATTTTAGCTGCCCAGCCACAACTGCTCAGCTTTATACCTAAGCCCGGAGATTGGATGGTTACCTTTAAAGAATTCCTAGCTTTCCCGATGTTGCTCGCGGTCGTAATGTTTGTGAACGGTTTCGGGGGCGATGACAAAATTGCCATGTTGGCAGCGTTAATCTTCGTTTGGTTTGCCTGTTGGATGATCGGCCGGGTTCCTGTATGGGTTGAGTTTGAGGCAAAACTGCGAACGTGGGGCATCGCAACCGCAGTCGCCCTGGCCGGAACCTGGGGCTCCTTTTACGTCATGCAACCGAGCCCCCACCAATTGGCTTGGAAACCTTACGACGAAGCCGCATTGAATCAAGCCGTGGCCAACGGAAAAACAGTCCTCATCGACTTTACCGCTGAGTGGTGCCAAAACTGCAAGCTTAACTTGCACACGGCTCTTGAGACACGTAAAGTGAAGGCATTGGTCGAGAAAAACGATGTTATTGTGATGGAAGCCGATATGACCGACTATCCTCCCCACATTAAAGAGAAACTCATCAAATTAGACAGTATTTCCATTCCAGTTTTGGCAATTTATAAACCCGGAGATACCGAAAACCCTATAGTACTGCGAGATACACTTCTAGAAGCACAAGTCCTCGAAGCATTGACTCAAGCCGGACCCAGTGTTAGCAAGACGTCTCATCCAACTTCCGTTCAAAGCGAACAATCTCAATCGATCGATTAACACCCGCCAGAGGACTCAATGGACAAATCATCCCAGGTTGCAAAACAAGAAGCTACCGAGGGGCAGATCATTTCGTATCTCGCGACCATGCTGGGCAGCACTCCTTCCCCGGATGACTCGCTAGCCTTGATTGGCGTCGATTCTGTCGCCATGGCAGAACTGACCTTCGAACTTGAGAAACGATTCTCCATCCAAATCGATGACGATGTGCTCGATGTTGATACCATCCGAGAACTCA
This sequence comes from Pirellula sp., assembly GCA_025459355.1. Lineage (GTDB taxonomy): Bacteria > Planctomycetota > Planctomycetia > Pirellulales > Pirellulaceae > JBKCUI01. The sequence continues at coordinate 3,755 of JALOQS010000053.1, read as the reverse complement.
CTCACTACGTGATTTCTCGCATGCCCGCATAAAGCCCCGCCGCCACGCTAAATCAACGCCACTAATGACAGCGGCCCAAAAAACGCTCGCCTAATCTTGCAACCCGCTTTGACTCAGCCTGCGGCAGGTTCGTATCAAGCTGCCTCGATATGTGCTGGGTCGACGCTGCGCCGGGGGATCTCTGCCGGTTGATATCTCTAGGGCGTCCTCAGCCAGGCCCACCTGGATAATCCCGCGAATGTTCGCAATGGGTTGGTTCCGATGGAAACTCAGGTAGGATAGGAGGAACGCCAGTCAGAGCACGAATTGGGATGAACCTATGTCATCGATCTTTAAGCAAGCCGGTTTCGCATTGTTTGGTTTGAGCCTTTCTTTCACTTCGGTGGCGTTGGCAGACGAAGGGATGTTTCCTCTGAGTGAGTTGTCGAAACTGGATTTGAAATCTGCCGGAATCAATCTGACTCCCGACGAAATCTTTAATCCCGCCGGCATTTCGGTTGTGGATGGGATTTGCCGGGTCAACGGATGCACTGGCTCGTTTTTGTCCTCCGATGGCCTGCTTATCACGAATCATCACTGCGCATTTGATGCGATCCAAAAGGCTAGCACGAGCCAAAACGATTACTTGAAAAACGGATTTGTCTCAAAGACCAGAGCGGATGAGATCCCGGCTCCCGGGTACACGGTTCGCATTACCGAATCCTATCGAGATGTATCCAAAGAGGTTCTGACGGCTGTCACGGAGGAGATGAGTTTCTTAGAACGATCCAAAGCCATCGAAAAGCGACGCAAAGAACTCGAAAAGGAAGCGGAATCGGCATCACCAGGTTTGCGGGCCGAAGTGGCCGAAATGTTCACCGGCAAAACCTACGTTCTATTCCTTTATACTTATCTAAAGGACATTCGATTGGTTTTTGCTCCACCCGTCGGCATTGGTGAATTTGGAGGGGATTTTGATAACTGGGAATGGCCCAGACACACGGGTGACTTCTCCTTTATGCGAGCGTACACCAGCCCAGACGGTAGCTCAGCAGACTATTCTCCCGAGAATGTACCCTACAAGCCGAAGCAGTTTTTGCGAGTTCAACCAAAGGGGGCAAACGAAGGTGACGCGGTATTCATCCTTGGTTATCCCGGCCGAACTCTACGACAGCGAACTGCGAGTTATTTCGAATATGAGCAGACCGTTCGCTTGCCCAAATTGGTCGAACTCTACTCATGGCAAATGCAAGAAATGACATTGGCTGGCGAAAAGGATCGCCAAGTTGCCATTAAACATGCGACTCGATACAAGTCTCTGGCTAACGTCGAAAAGCGTTCGCGAGGCCAACTCCTCGGACTAAAGCGAACGACGATAATCGATGATAAGCATCGCATGGAAACCGAGCTTCAGAAATTCATCGATGCTGATCCTGCCAGAAAACAGCGTTACAGTACTGTTCTTAAATCCATCGCTGACGTGTACAAACCACAATTGATTCAAGGCCCCGGCGAAATAACCCTCCAAGAATTTCGCCAAGGATTCCGTGCGTTATCATTTGCGATGACTCTTTATGAGTCCGCATTGGAACGAGCAAAGCCTGATCTGGAACGCGAAGCCCCCTACATGGAACGGAATTGGCTGCTAACGAAACAACAGTTGAAACTTTCCGTTGGCGATTGGCACCCTGACACAGACAAAAAACTCTTGATCGGATTTGTTCAACGACTTCGCGATCTACCAAGCGGGAGTTTGCCGGTAGAAGTAACCGACTGGCTGAAACAACTTACGACGAACCAAACCGAACTACAGAGCATCGTAGACAAAACGTCGGTTGGCAAATGGGAAACGGTCGAAACGAATCTTGATCGTTCTGCCGAAGAACTTCAGAAGTCGAATGACCCCGTGCTCAAGATGGCAATCGAACTTTATCCTGTATTCCTCAAGCAGAGGGAACTCGATAAAGAACGATCAGGAGAGTTAAACCGATTGTATGGCGAACTGCTCGATGTAAAGCAATTGCAGAACCCGGATCGATTTGTTCCCGATGCCAATGCCACGCTCCGAATTACCTACGGACGGATCAAGGGCTACTCGCCCGCCGATGCGATCTATAAACAACCAGTTTCCACCGTCAAAGGGATCTTGGAAAAGTCGACTGGAACAGAACCCTTCGCGACTCCCCAAGCTTTGCTAGATACGTATCAGAGAAAAGACTTCGACCGGTACTTGCACCCCGTGTTAAATGACGTACCTGTCGCGATTCTCTACAACACCGACACGACCGGTGGCAACTCGGGCAGCCCAGTGCTGAACGGAGAAGGAGAACTGATTGGTGTTAATTTTGATAGAACTTTCGAAGCGACGATCAATGATTTCGCTTGGAACGAAAGCTACAGCCGATCGATTGGGGTTGATATTAGATACGTTTTGTGGGTAACCGGTAAAGTGTATGGCGCACAAAACACGATTCAGGAAATTCTACGAGAAAGTAGGTAGATCCCTTATGCTCACAACGCACGTTACGGGGCTGGTACAATCGATAAGGGATCATTAGGTACTACCCATCAGCATAGGTAAAGAAGGGACTCTCCATGAGGATTCTCGTTACGGGCGGAGCTGGGTTCATCGGATCGAACCTGATAAGAAAACTCTTAGTCAATGGTCACAAGGTCTTGAACATTGACAAGCTGACTTATGCGGGGAATCGCGCCACGATCCATGATCTCGAAGAAACGCCAGCCCATCAGCTGGTCGTCGGCGATATCTGCGACCAATCGTTGGTCGAACGATGTTTTGATGAATTTAAGCCGCAAGCTGTGATTCACCTAGCTGCTGAAAGCCACGTGGATCGATCGATTCTGTCGCCATCGAGTTTTATAAGCACAAACATTCTCGGCACCTATTCGATGCTCCAGGCCGCGTTGGCCTATTGGCGTAAATGTGATGCAGCAATCCATCATTCTTTCCGCTTTCTGCATGTCTCAACAGACGAGGTCTACGGTACCCTCGGAACATCCGGTTCTTTCGTCGAGGAATCTCGATACGACCCCCGTTCTCCCTACTCTTCGAGCAAAGCAGCCTCTGATCATCTGGTGCGAGCTTGGTGGCACACTTACAGACTACCAGTGCTGATTGCCAGTTCGTGCAATAACTATGGACCATTCCAACATCCGGAGAAATTGATCCCAACCATCATTCTTAGATCGCTGTGCAATGCCCCGATCCCAATCTATGGTCGAGGAGAACAAATCCGATCGTGGATCCACGTCAGCGATAATTGCTATGCACTGCAAGCGATATTGGAGTCGGGCGTTTTAGGAGAGACGTACAATGTTTCCGCTGAAAGTGAATTATCCAACTTGGACATGGCTCATCGAATATGCGGATTGCTCGATTCCATCCAACGCATGCGAGAACTCAACGGCCCCCAACAGCCCGTTCTTCAGGAATCTTTCAAATCATGGAAAAAACTCGGTACCTATTCCAAACTGATCTCGTTTGTTGACGATCGCCCAGGTCATGATTTCCGTTACTCACTCGACGCTTCAAAGATACAGAACGCGCTCAACTGGAAACCTACCGTCTCTCTCAATAGCGGTTTGCATGAAACCGTAATGTGGTACATCCGCAACCAAGACTGGTGGGAATCTGTCAAAATGCGAACCCAAACCCCATAAAATCGCGACTGCCTAGATCCGACAGATCCGACAGATCCGACAGATCCGACAGATCCGACAGATCCGACAGATCCGACAGATCCGACAGATCCGAC
>JALOQS010000280.1 GCA_025459355.1 Pirellula sp. | reverse complement strand
GAATTTGTGTTTGGTAATCGTTACAATCGGAAGAGCTTCTCGCGTGAGATTGAGGCCGAGGCAACGCGTAGCGTTTAGCGAGATCAGCATAGCTGCTCTGAGCCCCTGCAAGGGGCAAGCTGGCTTTGTCTGCTTGCAGCAAGAAAGCGACGAAGTCGTCCAATAATCCGAGCGTGCAAGCAGAAGGCGAGGAACATACAGCTGCACCTAAGTGCTCATCGGATAAACGCAACACAATCCGACAGGAGTATTGACGAGAGCAAAGCCATTTAGTTCAACGGCAACCATCACCGAGTGGCCGCCAAAAAAGTCACCATGTCAAGCGCCGACCGACGGCCACTTCGGTGCATGGTGGGGTTATGCCTGATCCATGGTCGGCGTTCCGTTATCTTCTTCCCGTATCGAATCGACGTATCCTAAGAAATCGAGCCACTGCTTAGGTGGCGCGTCGCTCAATTCTACGTCTGTGCCCGATTGGTCATCGATTGCGATCCACGAATTCAGTGCACAAAGTTGGCGGAGGACTGGTGCAGGGTTCTCGTTTCCCCGAATCTCTGCGTGCAATCTCGTCAATGGCTGCGACTCAAATCCGTAAATCCTCACCATCAAGTTCTCGGCAGTATACACAGCATTGAGCTTGACCGGAAGATTTTCAAAGTGTGTTCTAAGTACGTCAGGGAATTCAACACCCATCTTCTTCGCGGCTTCAAGCTTTTCGAGGCCACTCGGTTCTGTGTGATACTGAATTTCTGGTATTGCAGATTCGATGTATGTCCGCAGAGCACTTAGCTCGCCCATTGGTTGACGGTCAATTCGCTGCAACGTCACTTCCCACGGCATCTTGAATCAATTCCTTAGGCATAACGGCACGCATCACCGCGGTCGCGGCAAGTGATGCTCCAATGAAAAAACGGCCGCCCCGCGACTCCGGTGCATGCGATTGTTACATCTTTACGTGATCCAAGACTGGAACAATCCCTTCGCCCTCATTCTAGCGAGCCACTCCGGCGTGACGCTAGCTGATATTCCAAAGTCGGTAGAATCGTCAGACATGCATTGTGAAAAAATAACAAAGTCATCCGCGAATTTATCGGACGGCCACTTAATAGCATTTAGTCGGCGACAGGCAGATGTAACCGCGTCTCCAATCTGCGCCAGCAATATACTTTCGCCGATTGTTGAATCGTTGTCATTCTGATAGGTGTACCATTCCAGTAAGAATTTCTGGAGGATGTCGCTCCCGATCGATTCCGACTTTTCCTCGCAAATGCGAGGCCAAGAAAAGGCAAAAGTCTTTTCTTCAGGATCATCGCCAATGTTGGTGAAGTAACTCTCCCCCAGAAGATAAATCTGTTGACCATGCTCAGCGTGATCCTCTGGCATGGCCTCCCAAGCGAAATAGGGAATGAAAACACCAACCAGTTTTTCCCCGATCTCCACTCGACTCAGTGCTTCAGGCACAGACGCTACGTATGCATCTTCTATCTGTCGTAGTAATTCTTCCATGTTTCCTCGTAGATGTAACGACCGCGATGACCGATGTCGCGGCGAATAAAGTTTCCATCAAAAAACGGGCGAACCGCGACTTCGGTCCATCGCTTGGTTACGCCCCTATAATAACTGGGCCCGCAAATCTGTCGTGGTGCTTACGGTTTATTGGCGTACATGTATTTTCGATCTTGTGGCCGGTGCAAGATTCAAAAATTGGGTCGTACACGTCTACGGTTCGCACACCGGTTTCGGAATCGATCAGCACGACAATGTAACATCTCGGTCTGTGCCCCAAACGCTCGGCCCGACAAATGTCAAAGTAATAAACTCGCCATGTCGGCAGGTGTGACAACCATTTTTCTTCGAAGTCTGGGACTCCAAGAGTCTCAGTGACGGTTGTAAAGGACATGCCTTCCGCAATTGACCAAGCATCTTTCCGAAGCATCTCAAATTGCGTTTTTCGAGTCGTATAGGTCCACGGCATCCCATCGTAATCGCGAACCACATAGATGCTTCCTGCAATCAGAGCGAACGCAAACGATAGTATTATAAGTTGGGTTCGTCGGTTCATGTGATAGGCTGCCAATGGCGGACGAACGGCAATCGTCACCCAGTCGCGGAAAGTAACGTCTCTAAAAGTCAAGGCACCCGACCCGCGACTTGGGTGCACGATTTGGTTCTGCCATCATCACAATCCATCGCTACCCGACTCCAGCTTCCATACCGAGACTAGGCCCACGACGATCGCAATCCATAGAATAGAACTACCAACCATTGCGGTGATGATCCAAAACCACAGTCTAGGATGAAATCCAACCTGCAAAGAGGAGCGACTAGGATATTTCGGGTCATAGAAAACAGTCTGGCGACTACCAGCCGGGTATCGGATCAAAAGTTCAGGATTGCATTCGTTTTTTGAACCAAAATAGTATCTTCTGCCACTAAATGTACGATTACCGACGCGATAACTGTACTTTAACACTAGTTGAATCGGTTCGCCATCTTCGTTCTTTGGCTGGTCGTGTGTGTCAATCAAGCAATCGGTCGAAACAAATCGTGTTTTCGAGACGAATGCCAAGTAGACGACACGCACAACAACGAACAACGGGATGGCGCTAGCCAACGTCGCTACGATTGCGGCAGAGTTATAGTCCAGCATTTGCTTGTCTTAAGGCAGAACATCGGCGATCACGCAGTCGCCGCCAAAAAACTATGATTCAAATTCGCTGCCGACCGGCGACTTGCGTGCATCGCTTGGTTCGTCGACCATTACTGCTGCGATTTCACGCACACCAACTGATTTCCGTTGCCAGTGATTGTACTGGATTCTTGGTAGTGTTTCAATTCCGCAATGCCTTTCGAGGAGGTTTAAGCATAAGCGGCATCTAGCCGCGTCAACAGATCTTATGAATGCAAAGGTGGGACGCTACCGACACCATTTAGGAATCTTTGTCGGGAGCCTGGATTGAATCAAGTCCGAAAAGCGAGCCTATAAACGGTTAGTAGAGCAACCAGTACGCATAGGGCGATTTGCACACCACCGATCGCATAGTTTGACCAGGTCAAACTCGGAAGTGTTTCCGAGTACCACCCAATGAAGAGCTCGCGAAACTCAAAGAATGCAACAAGCAACGCAATCATGACCAAAGCAATCATCGATAGCGTTTGCATGTTCCATCCTGTTGTTGTCTCTGTGTCGACGAACGGTTGAAATCACCGAGTTCCGGCGATTGTTTTGTTTAGCAAAGTCGACTGGCCACCGGAACTTCGCTGCATTTCTTGGTTCGCATTCTATTCGCCTTTCAATGTTGGTCGTAACAAATCGCAAGCCTCGCAATCGAGTGGGCAGTTTTGAATGACGGTCTCAATTATTGCGTTGGTTTCCAACGTTTCAACAATTGTGGGTATTTGTATGTACTTCGGCTCTGGTGCGTTTGGTCCAATCACAACGAATACGTTGCCATCACGTCTGTCAAATTCTTTGGAGCCAATTGCAAGTTTGTCGTCAGTGCGATTCCAGATCATACCATAAGTTAACGTCGAATTCCCAGCTGATTGAAAAGCCGTTCTACCAACAGAGACATAAGGCCCATTCTCTTTCGAAGAGTCTGTCGCATTTGGCTCAAAGTTGGGCTGCACCGTAATGAATGCAAGTAGTAGTTGATCTTTGGCGTTGGAAGGTATTGGGTTTGGAGTGCCATAGTACTTGTCGATATGTACAAATCCCGGAGTCAAGCGTTCGCCCGATGATCCAGTGACGACAAATTGACCTTGCTGCGAACTCTCGCAGCCAAGAAGTGCCATCAGAATGCCAAATGCGATTAGTTTCATTGTGAATGCGAACGGCGGCCATCACCCGGCACGCGCGAGTGTAGCCACCATGTCAGAAACGGCCGATCGCGTGCTCGGTGTGCATGGCTTTGTTCGCCATTATCAACGGAACGCTCGCCACGTTAAGCTAATTCGCGGGCCAGCGTCTCTTTGACGTTTGATTGCATGCATCCAATTCTCTTGCACCACATCATCCATGTAAAGCAGAGAGCCGGGTTTGAGTGGAAAGGATCGTTGGATTTCTGGCTGAGTTTTGGACCGGTAAGTAATGTCACGAGTGCTTCCCAAGGAAACAATTGCAACACCTGTCCCGAAAACAAGCCCGGTGGTCTCATCGGAATGGAAACCCATCGTGTTGTCGCCCGTTTCGTAGTAGTTCAGCAGGCAGTTATTGAACTTGATGTGCAATCGTTTATCCAGCAATGCAAGCAAGGTTTGCAATTCGAGTGGAATTGGCGTTTCGGGATAATCAATCTGTGAGTAATTGTACGGTCGCCCGAAAGATGCAGTGCGTCGCGCTGACATTCGATCGTCCCACTCGATGGATGTCACCAACGAATTGAAGAGAACTTCGTGGTCAGAGTAGAACGCATCTTCTATTTCGATTGGCGGTTCCATAAGCAAAGCGGCCATTGGTTGGCGAACGACCGGGTTCAGCGGGCGGGCGCGAAAGAGCAACCATTGCCAAATCGACCGATTCGCCCGCTCCGTTGCAACCCTTGGTTATCCGAAAGTGTGAATTGTCGTTGCGACCTCAAGTTGCGGATGCGCCTTGACTCCCGCCAAGGGACCGAATGGACGAAGAGATCCAGCCAATGAATCCACCCATTATGACAATCGGGGTGAGTAGATAAAAGAATGCAAGCAGCGGAAGAATAGCGAGTCCCATCAGAGGCCCGTCACTATCAAACGTCGGTTCAAAACCATCAGGAAACACGTAGCGATAAAAATCCGGCACAACGCCAACAAGAAATGCTATTGCAAGCCCCAGGACTGCACCAGCGATACCATTTAAGAAACAGTGCGAAACCGGCAGAATATAGTGCCGACACGGCAATGTAGGCATATAGTCCGTAACGATGTTCATCGTAGGTTGTAATGAGCCCAAACGCAGTGGAAACGAGAAACAACTGGAGAAGGCACGTCTTGAGGCTATACGTCATTTTTGTGAAAACCATAAAAGCGAATTGAAGCAGACTGTTCTCAATCGGATAACGCCAGCGATCACCGATGTCGCGGCAAGTAAACGTACCATCAAGAAACGGACGATCCGCGACTTCGGTGCATCGCCTTGTTCGTCCGTATCCTCATTCGCGGTCGGCGTCTCCAGGATGCATTCCGTCGCCACGAGTTACAGTGATCACGCCGGTCGCCGTTTTGTTGGATGCCATGATTTTATCACGGTTCGGAGGTGTAAGTAACTCCACGACGTGTCCGTCCAGATCTCGGACCACCGCTCGTCTTCCCCACTCAGTGTCTTGGGGCGCAGAAATAAGTTCCGCACCAATAGCGACAAGACCTGGTATGAAAGCGTCCACGTCAGCGATAGAGAACCCAATTCGTACGCCAGTGGTTGGCGGTTGATTGCCCAATGGATACAGTTCAAAGACAAATCCATTAACGGACGATGTGTAGTGTTCAGGTCCGGTTCCGTGCCGGTGCTTCGTGAAAAGCAGCCCCAATTCCGCGTAAAAAGCGGATGCTCGATCAATGTCAGGTGACCGAAGCACTGTCAAGTTCATGAAAGGAGGTGCTGCAAACATGTGTTAGGACGAACGATTACGTTCACCAAGTTGCCGGAGTTGATGAACCATTGGAAAACGCGTTGCCGGCAACTTTGGTGCAACGTTTTGTTCGTCCGTGATTCGCATTACGCCGCGAACGCACCACGAATCATGATGCACCAGATCGCGACAAGTCCAAGTTTAACAGGCACATCCACGTCTAGTACAGCGTCGTATCTCGATTGTAGCAGATTAGATGCAAAAGTTCCTATTTGTTTGTCACCCCAAAAAGCATCGACCGTCGAAGACCAAATCCGCCGCTGCTTGAGGACGATTGTTGTGTCGTCCTCCATGCTCTTAATTGCTACGTTTGGCAAACGAAAGAAGCCATGGTCAATATGGAAAGTGCACAGCACCCGCTGGTCAAATTCGACCGCCGAAAACCCGAATTTGAAGATAGAGTTTTGCATGTGAAGTGTTCCTAGTCCAGTCGACAGATCCGCATCGCCCGTCACACTTAATCCGTCAGGAAAGTCAATTGCGATACCTACCCGGGTCAGTTTACTTCCACGCACCCTACGCGCAGTAAAGGCAATTGTTTCGAGTGGTCCGTGGTCAATGTTCATAGGAGGACGAACGGCACGCATCACCGCGGTCGCGGCGAGTGATGCTTGATTTGAAAAAACGGCCGCCCCGCGACTCCGGTGCATGCGATTGTTCAAGTAAGCCGCTATCGCGGCAGGATCAGGGAATCGGGGGTTGGCTCATCTGCGAACGCTGAAGCATTTGAGATTTTCTTGCGAGTAAACACCCTG
>JALOQS010000052.1 GCA_025459355.1 Pirellula sp. | reverse complement strand
GGAAGATCGCAGGAACTTAGACGAGTACATGGAATCTGTTCGCCAGGCAGAGCTCAAGGTTGAGAAAGCCAAGAAATGGCTCGATGCTCCTTTGCCAAATGTAGAACGTGAACCGCTCAATCTGGAACTAACGACGGATGAGCCTCGCGAGTATCTGCAAACTATGTTCGAGATGATTTATCTCGCGTTTCGCACTGATTCCACCAGGATAGCGACCTATCAGATCGGCCGAGAGAACGGAATTGGAAGAAGCGATCACCTATCGAGGGCCGTCGGTTTCAATTTAGCTCATCAACTTTCGCACGAAACCAAGAATCCAAACGGTTGGAAGAACTTCGGTATCTATTGCCGCTTTTTGAATGAAGAGTATGGCCGTTTCGTTGAGAAGCTCCGGAGCACTCCCGAGCCTAACGGCACTGGTTCCATGTTGGATAACTCATTGCTTTTTTACGGATCGCATGGTCAATACATCAACGCAGCCGGGGATAAATTCCAAGGTGGAGCATGGATGGGAGATCGAGAGCCATGGCAAGACAAAGCGACTAGAGAAGACATTCCGCTATCGAATCTATTTGTCACGATGCTCCAAAAGCTCGGCGTTCAAACCGACACCTTTGCCGATAGCACTGGAATCGTCGAGGGGATCTGAAGACCCGTAAACTGGACTGTCGGGTTCGAAAACAATTGAAAGTTTTTGTCACGAGAAACACGAAGCAAGGTAATTGGCAAAGCAAACTCAGAAGCAATGTTGTCCAGAGTCGTGGATCGTTGTGACGATCCACCCCCAGAGTCGTGGATCGCTCCGCCGATCCTCCAGAGTCATACAACGCTCCGCTGATCCAAAGCTCACCAATCCCACAACCTCCCCGATGAAGAATCCAGCCGACTAATTCACCGATCGGTTTGATAAGTCTCCATACTTCCTCTCTTGCGAGAGAGTTGAGGGGCATCTCGGAGAGGACGCACGAAAGAGAGCCAGCGACAACAGGGAATTTTCCCGAACTGAAAAAACTGTCGGTGACTGCACCTGCCTATGTAGGTCAGAATATCGAGCAATGTTTGTCCTATGCAGCTTGGAGTGTGGAAGAACGCGATTTGCCGATTATCAATCGGATGAGAATCGAGGTCACGATCAAGAGTGCTTTCGATTTGAGTCTTGAATCTGGTAACACGAATAGTAGGTACAACCGACCATGCTATTATTGAAACACCTTGTATCTTTGATAAGCTTGGGCTCGCCACCAAGCTGCTTAGGCAGTTCGCTTTTCAGTAGGCGGAGGGCCGTTTATTGCCTCACTTTCGAGACACATTGTTTGTTCCGGATTGTCGACGAATGCCAAGACTGGCCTCTTGTTACTCAGAACAACCATTTTGGAGTTTAGTGGCACGCCCAACAAATACCAGTTCGGCAGGCTAAACCAAGACTCGCTTTATGGCCAACTATCCTGAGCGGATATTGTCAATTTCTCTAAGTAACCATTTAAGACTCCCAAAGAATCGACAAAACGGACTCGGCCGGGCTTTACTCGGGCAGTTTTGGGGAGGCGGGAGAGCTTGCAGCCCTGCCGTAGCATACCCTACAATCTACCCACCACTCGAACGCACTCCACCCGGGACAGGCATGACTCAAGCGATTTCTTCTCAGTGGCTTTTTGATATCGAGGACCTAGACCTCTCGCCTGCCATCACCAACGCTGTGAAAACACTTTCGCAGGGGACAATTGACGAGCGGGGAGCAATCTACACCAAAGGCGAGGTCGTTGACTTTATCCTTGAGCTTCTTGCATTCAAGCCCTCGTTTTGGGCTCAAAATGGAACACTACTGGAACCTAGTTTTGGCGGCGGAGACTTTCTGTTGCCAATCGCTCAACTAATCTTTGAAGATTACCAATGTGAGAACCGAAGCGAATCGGATTTCTCGCAATTGCTACATAGCATTACATCATTTGAGCTGCACGCCCTGACTTTTGAATCGACCCGAGCGCGACTGATCACGCTCGCAGAGTCCAACGGCTTTTCTAAGAAAGTCTCGACAGATATTGCTGACGCTTGGTTACATCGAGGTGACTTTCTTCTGGCTCCGATCAAAACCACTTTCGACTATGTCATTGGCAACCCACCATACATTCGGCAAGAGTCGATTCCTGATGTTCTCCTCCGCGAGTACCGCCTAAGATATCAAACAATCTACGATCGTGCCGATATCTACGTGCCGTTCATTGAGCGTTCGCTAACATTACTGAAGCCAAATGGTTGTCTTGGATTTATCTGCGCCGATCGCTGGATGAAGAATCGGTACGGCGCGCCACTTCGGAAATTCGTTACGAGTCGATTTCACCTTCGGTACGTGGTTGATATGGTAGAGGCCGACGCGTTTCACGCAGATGTGACTGCCTATCCCGCAGTGATTGTTATTGATCGTGAAGCAGCTAAGTCAACTAAGCTTGCAAAATGCGATTGCGTTTCACCAAAAAACCTCAATGCCATCGCGAAACGACTCAAAGGTAAATCAGGTGACAGCTGCCAATTAGAATCTAACAGCAATCAACCATGGCTCCTGGACTCGGGGCCAGAAATGGCGATTGTACGACGGCTTGAAAAATTACACCCCACACTAGAGGAAGCCGGATGCAAGATAGGAATCGGTGTCGCAACAGGTGCCGATAGAGTTTTTATCGGAAGTTTTGAATCCCTGGATGTTGAGGAATCAAGAAAACTCCCATTGGCGATGACCAAGGATATCCAAACGGGGCGAGTCGAATGGAGCGGATACGGTGTCGTAAACCCATTCGAAGAAAACGGAGAACTGGCTAACCTTGATGACTATCCTCGTTTCGCCAAATACCTTAAGGATCGCGAAGACGTAATTCGAAACCGCAATGTCGCAAAGAAAAATGTTGCAAATTGGTATCGGACCATTGACCGCATAACGACCAGCCTGACGTATGTTCCAAAACTGCTAGTCCCAGATATCAAGGGTAAAGCTCACTTCGTATACGAGACGGGGAATCTTTACCCGCACCACAACCTCTATTACATAACGTCGACAGAGTGGGATCTTCGAGCACTCCAATCCGTGCTTATGGCATGGAGCGCCAACTTCTTTGTTGCTGCTTACTCAACAAAGATGCGTGGCTCTTTCTTGCGCTTCCAAGCCCAGAACCTTCGCAGAATTCGTGTTCCGCACTGGGTTGATGTATGTGCTAAAGATAGGGAGGCATTGATTGCTGCAAGCGAGTCATTAGACTTTATTTCGATTCGCGATGTTGTCCTGAGGCTCTATGGGATCACGAGCGAGGAAGCGGCTACCATCAAATTCTAAGCAGTTTATTTCAATGACTCTCAATCTGGTTAACTACGAAAAACAAGCGAGAGCATCGGTAAGAGCGTTTTGGGGGAACCGCGAGACTGCGAGACAGAAACAAATTGATGCAGGGAAGGCGGACAAGGGAGAACGGGCATCTGTTACTGCTGGTAAAAACATGGACGGGTTTATTGATTTGGTGATCAAACTCGTTGAGGCAAACGGACTTAAAAACGCAACAATTCAAACCTCAAAACGTGTACTGACATTACCAGGATTTTTTCGCCCGACAAAATTGTGGGATCTTTTAATTCTCAACAGTGGGCGGCTTGTTGCTGCTTTTGAGTTTAAGTCGCAGGTTGGCCCATCATTCGGTAACAACTTCAACAATCGAACAGAGGAAGCAATCGGAACCGCTCATGATTTTTGGACGGCCTACCGGGAAAGAGCATTCGGGGACTCCCCTAGACCTTTTGTGGGTTGGCTAATGTTGGTTGAAGATTCACCCGGTTCAAGAAGGCCGGTTAAAGATGCATCACCAAACTTCGCAATCCCACATGAATTTCAATTGTCGTCCTATGCGGAGAGATACAAGCTGCTTTGTGAAAAACTAGTGCTGGAAAATCTCTACACCACCGCCACGGTTCTGTTGTCGCCAAGAACGGCCGTTAAGACAGGCAAATATTCGGAAATGAGCGAAAAGACCGGGCTCCAAACTCTTGTGACCACTTTCGCTGCGCATATCGCTGCTGAAGCGGCGAGAAGATAATCTGCACATAGACGGGTGGCGCTGAGCAGAAAGCCCCTTAGAGTTGCTCAGGAATTCTAGTTTTCAAGCGGAGGACAAGGGATTCGAACCCTCAACCGGTTACCCGGCGCCTGATTTCGAATCAGGTTCCTAACCATTCGGCTATCCTCCTCGTTTTTCAACGATATCCCGAATTCTAGAAACTGTCGCCTTACTTAGCAAGTCCTACAACGGCGGTGACTTGTTCCTCTAACAACCCCACAAAAACGTTCGCCAGACTGGGATCTGCCCCTAAACAGCCCGCTAACCACCATGTTTTCTCCGGAAATCGACTCCGCATGATCGCTATTTTGTCACGCAGTTTGTTCATCAATTCCCCCTCGAAAAGCAAATGTGGCTGGACCACGACCACTTCACAATCAGCCAACGCCGCCTCCTCCAATAACTGATCGACATCAACCTCGCCCCCCGCAAAAAAACCAGTCTGATGCCACAAAACCGGCGTCAACTCCACACGCAACCGAGTTAACTCGTGCATGTGACCTCGGGCCGCAGGGTCGCTCGTGCCTCGACCTACCATGGCCAGACCGATGCGATCTGCAACTCTTTGCTCTGCCGTCCCTCTCAATCGCTGCGACTCATGCCACGCCCCTAATCGACAGCAATCGTTTCTCCCCTCCGCGACTTGACATCGACGATTCGGATCTGCACCCCATGAACAATGCCCCTCTTCGCAAAAGGACGTCGGCGTCACCACTTGTTCAAAACGCAATCGAGATAACGCGACCACCATGGGATGCGTTCCAAGCGACACGGTCTGCCCTAAAACCCTAAGACCGAGTTCGGTGCAACTATCTGCTACAGCATCCGGAATGTCCTCTTGGGCATGCGCTGCGGTGAACAACAAGATCGGCATAACAAAGATTTCGGAGCATCCCTGCTCTTTCAATTTTGACAAGCCCTGCGAAATGTCGGGCTCACAAAGCTCGAGAAACGAGCCCTCGACCGCCACACCAGGCAGCCTAGCTCGAATCTCGTTGGTTAATCGAATGAGTTGCCGCGTCCCATCTGGATTACGAGTTCCATGACCAACGACCAAGACACCGATTCGTTCCGTTCGCAGCTTTTCTCTCCAGCGAGCATCCACGGTGCCGGAGCCAAGCACGGATTCTGTACCAGGGACTAACGAGACAGGTCGGTCAGGTGCTGATTTCGTCTTGGTGCTATCGTTTATCAAGTGCTCACTCGTTCAAGTTTCGATTGTGATGACTAGGGTATCTGGGCAATCTAGGTAGGTCGATCTTTTCTGATCATAACGATTGTGACGATTAGAGCAATTTTGCCGGCTACCAACTGGCGATAGGCAAACAAAAAGATCGACTTTTCCTAAAGATCGAGCTGCTAACGACTTCGGCCGAAAATCATCGCCGGATTTAACTTTCTTATTTGAATAGTTGGGAGTTTTGTACCAGAATTAGACTCATTATGCGCGGATTCTCTCAAGTCCCAGAGAAATAGCTCGCCACAGGGAGACAAACAATTCGATGAATACAAAAATACTTCGCCAGCAATTCCGTCATGCCTTATGGATTGGTTCCATTGCTTCGGCTGCAGGTTTCGCAGTGCTGAACCCGGAACTCGGCAACTCTTATGCCGTCGCCCAAACTGCCACAGTCGTCGACAACTGTGTTCCTGTCGCACGATATCGCCTGGAAACACAACTCGTTGAAGAACCTATCAACGTTACTACCATGCGCATCGTCTATGAAGATGTCACGGAAGAACGCGAGGTAGTTACCTATCGCCCTGCCGTAGAGGAACGAGTCGAGAAACGACAACGAACCGTTCGCAAACCAGTCACGGAAACCACCAAGAAATACGAACAGCATACCGTCTACAAACCTGTGACTCGCGAAGAGTTGGTCGACGAAACGGTTATGGTGAATGAGACCTCGCAAGTAGAACAAACCGTGATTCGGCAACGACCAGTCGTTGAAACGCAGATCCAGACTCAGCGTTATATGGTCCAAAAGCCAGTCACCGAAACCGTTATGCAAACGCAAAGCTATACGGTGCAACGACCTGTAACGGAAACCACTTACCAAACTCAACAGTACTTGGTTCAGCGTCCCGTTACCGAAACCACGATGCAGACTCAATCTTACGCGGTGCAACGCCCCGTAACCGATATGACTTACCAAACGCAGCAATACACCCAACTGCAACCCGTCACCACCTATCAACCGGTCGTCGCCGACGTAGGTGGGTATGTACAGCAAGCGTACTATCAACCAGGCGACACGACCCACCGAATGCGCTGGCAACAAGGTGGCTATCAAGTGAATCCACAAACGGGCCAAACTGCTTATCGAATGGGCGGCCTAGGTTGGGTTCCGTATCAATCGGCTGGACAAGTCCTCACGCAGAACGTTTACCAACCGAACATGCAGCAGTTCGCAGTCCCTCAAACGAGCTACATGCCGCAAACGGTTGCTCAGCAAGTGCCTGTTTACACGCAGCGCATGGTGACGGAGCAAGTTCAGCAGCAAATACCGGTCACGACAACTCGTATGCAGCAAGAAGTCGTCGCTCAACAAATCCCCATCAATACGACTCGTATGCAACAGGAAGTTGTCCAACAACAAGTTCCTGTGACGACCACTCGCATGACCAGCGAAATTGTCGAACAACAAACTCCGGTCCAAGTGCAACGTATGGAAACCTACGAAGAAAAGGTTCTGGTTCCCCATACGGTTCAAAAGCCAGTAACTCGCAAGGTTGCTCGGCAAAAGACGGAATACGTTCCGGAAGTTGTGGTGAAAGAGGTTCCTGTAACAACGACAACCTATCGCGATGAAGTCGTCAACGAAGATGTGATCGTTCGCATTCCCTACACGGAAAAGGTTGTCACAAAGGTTCAGGTTCCTCGGCGCGTTGCCAAAACGGTTCCTGTCACCGAAACGCGAATGACCTATCGAACGCGAACCATCAAAGTTCCAATCGATATGTACGGCAATCCTATTGTGGAAGTCCGGCCTGCAACCAGTGACAGTGCACCGTCGACCTACGCAGACCCCGCAACCAAGGCTGATGCTTCAAAGTCGACGAACGAGGCCAAAAAGGTTGAGACCCCTAAACCGGAGGGTACTAGTACGGATGCAGCGAAGTCCGAAGCGCTTCCAGAACAAAAGACTGCACCGAAGCTGGAAATTGGTCCCGCTCAAGGTGACACGGGGGCGGCAGCCAGTGAAAGTCTGCCCAAGCCGAAGATCAAACCACTAGCGGATGAGTAGCGAGACGAGAGCCAAAGGGCTTCGAGACGCTCGGTGCTGATCTTTCCTAAAAAGGGGAGCACTTAGTTTTGTCCGCCTGAATAGGAATCCGAAACCAAGCCTAGCATCAACTAGGCTTTTTTCGTTTCTGCGATGTTCGTTAGATTCGGCAATTAGATTCGGCAGTGAGCAAGGATTTGTTCAGCGCTCGACAGATAGCCGGTGTAGAACTGACCGAACTCGCCAAAGGTAGCACTGGCTTTGTCGTATCTCATTGTGTAGACAATTTCTTTCAAGAACTGTGGATTGCGGGCCCAAAGCGTAACCCCCCATTCCCAATCATCTACCCCCACCGAGGCGGTCACCAATTGAGTCACACGTCCGGCAAAAGCCATGCCGCTTTGAGCATGTTCGGCCATCATTTCCATGCGTGCTGAGAAAGGCTGCAAGAACCAATTGGCCCCGACATTGCGGCTCTTATTCATCGGGTAGAAACACATCGCAGGCCAAGTGGGAAACTCAGGCGCTAGCCGCTGAGCAAACATCATTGGCAAACGCTTTTCGTACGACGACACCTTGGCCAAGAAAGTTGGTGACGTCGGGTCTTCGCCTGATCGAATAAGTTTTTGAGCGTATTGATCTTTGTCGGGCAAGTATTCGCTAATCTCGGACATTGAGGTAAAGGAGTAGACCGCTTCGACGGCTGCCCCCAGTTTGCTTGACATTAATCGTTGATGCACGTGATCGATCGTTAACGGGTTGGGATCCATCATCACTAAAGCAAAGTCTGCTTTGTGGCCACTCACGATGAACGATTGCAGTCGTTCAGGACGAGTGATGTCGGATGCCGAGATGGCTTGGCAGAAGTCACTTTTGGCCGCCGAGTCTACGCACAGATCCTTTAGTACTGCGCGGTTCCAACGATAAAAATAGTGCCCGCAGTGCCAACCTTGTACAGGTATGATAGATGGTTCAGGAAGTTGAGCGGGAGCGCCGTGAGGATTCATATTGAGACTCTGAGTGGAATGGGTTGCGAATCAGTGTTGGGCACGTGTTGGTTGATTTAGAAACTTATTTCGGATTGCGAGCGATCACGCGGTGGAAATGCAGATGGACTTCGCGTGCGCAAACACGTCGAACACCTTCGACCAGACAGCGAGGTTCGTTTTCGGTTTGGCCGCGTGCGATGACATCCTCCAGCTTGGTACCTGGAGGAACGGTAAAGGCTGTTTGTTGGATGGTTTGATTGCCAGCATCGAGTTCGGGAACGATAAAATGACAAGTCGCACCAAAGGTTAGCATTCGAGCCGCGTACGCATCGTGATAAGGACGTAGACCACGGAAGCCAGGCAGCAAACCGTGATGAAGGTTAACAATGCGACCGCCAGCGAACTTCCAGCAGGTATCCGGAGGTAATACACGCATGTAACGAGCCAAGATAACATAGTCTGCTTGGTAGCGATCGATGAGGTTCACCATCTTCGCTTCGTCGGCCACCCCATCGGCATCGCCGATCATTTCAAAGGGGACACCGAATTCTCTGGCAAGTGGTTCACATTTTCGACGATTGCCAATTAATACCACCGGGTTGGCGCGAATCACTCCATCGCGGATGGCTTCGAGAACGGCTCGCGGCGTGTGTTCCAAATACGTGACGCAGATCGCAAGATTAGGACGCGTAGCTCGCTCCTCTGGGCTCCAGACGCGAATCTCTAAATTCGTTTTGTCTGCGATAGCCCGCATGGAATCCCTTAGTTGTGGCAGAGCCTCCGAGCCGATTTGCAGCCGGCACATCATGGCAAATACGGCCGCTTCATCGTGGTCGTACATCTGAATTTCCGCAATGTTGGCACCGCGACTGGTCACGTCATGGATGATGGGATCCGCTAATCCGACGTTATCGGGACCGACAGCGGTGATTACGACTTCCATTTTGGGGCAATTACTTCCTTAGGTGAGTTGTTGCTAGCTAAACAATTGGCAATTTTATTTCGCTCGATTGTACTAAGAACCAGGAATTCGGTGAGCCCCTGCGTTGAGTGATCTTGCGTTGCTTGCCCAGATTCTAGAAACTTCCACCGCGTAGGCTGGGCGGTTTTGCCCGTCTACAAACGGTAAATCGGCCGAGACTGGCCACCCCTCAAACTTGAGCAACGAGCCTTAACGCTTCAAATCGTTATGGCGAAGTCGGAGCAATAGAATTACAGGGTGATTCGCCGCAAGAGCGACAGGAATGGATTCCCTCGCCTGATTAAGTTTTAGAAATTTCGCATTGGTTCAGTAGGACGCTGCACAATGAATGGTCGCATCTGGTTGCTCATGCTAGGGCTCGTGCTCACGTGGAGCGGAAAAGCAATGGGCGGACCGCTTGGTGACTGCGTCGGCATTTTCTTTTACAAAGCTGGATCGCGAGAGTGCGAGACAACTTGGCCGGCCATACAAGAAGCGATTCGCTCCGGTTGGGCCATCAGAACGAGCAACATTGACCAGGAATCGGACCTTGCCAAGCGTATGCAGATTCGATCGCTTCCGACTCTGTTATTGCTTCGGAATGGAAGAGAAGTTGATCGCATTTTGGGAGCTACCAGCCTGCGCGATATCGAACATCGCATGACGGCCGCATCGTCTCCCGACAGTCTTAGTCAAACCAGAGTCGCATCTTCGGAGCCAGAACTACGTGTTCGAGGTCAATCCCAAGGTGTGTCGATCCCAATGGCTTCTCAAGTCGTTCCGGCCTCTCATCAGCAAGCGGTCCCCAACGCGAGCGTGGCATTGGCATCGTCTCAAAACATGTCGTCCCGTGCCGTGGATAATCGACCACCGCCGGACCCAGCGGGAGCAACAGTACGAATCCGCGTGGATGAACCATCTCATGAGGCGATCGGAACGGGCACGATTATCGATACCTATAATGGCGAAGCACTCGTGTTGACGTGTGGTCATTTATTTCGTGATACGCGCGGCACAACACCGATCATTGTCGAGACCTTTGTCGGTGGACAACCCAGAGTTCATCAAGCGTGGCTTATCGATTACCGCGCCGACGAAACCGATATAGGCCTGATTTCTTTTCGTCCCGAGATGGCCGTACCAGTGGCTCGGCTGATGGATCACCGCGAGAGATTGCGAGAGGGAGATCCTGTGTTTAGTTGGGGTTGCGATAATGGAGCGTTACCATCGAGGCGCGACAGCCGGATCAGCAAGCTGAATCGCTATCTAGGTCCTGCAAACGTAGAGGTGGCGGGTAAACCGGTCCAAGGTCGAAGTGGTGGTGGCCTGTTTAATGGTCGCGGCGAGTTGATCGGAGTTTGCTATGCAGCTGACGAAGAGCTGGATGAAGGACTTTACAATGCCCCCGAGGTAGTTTACGAGCAGCTATTAAAACTGGGGCTGCGGCGACTATTTGAACAGCATTCCCAAGTGACAGGTAACGCAGCCAATTCACCCATGGCCACAATTCAAAGCGTCTCACCATCACTGGCAGAGTCGATTTCCCTAGCCAGTGCCAATGTCCCGACGCCACCGAAAACTCGCAAGATGACTGTCACACTTGAAGAAAACGGCCAGCGGCAACAAATCGAAATCGATAATCCGCCACCAACCTTGATCGACGCGATTCAAAGCCATCGGATTATCAGATAGTCAGAAAACGGCTAAAAAACATGGACTTTTTGGGATCTTCGCAAATGGTTGAGTTAAGAAACGGATTGGGGCTTCCTCGTTTTTCAACGTTCCTTTCCATCGACTCGGTCTTTATAATCGGATTCGTCTCCAAATTTATTGAGGCGGCCCGATAAACGCTGAAATCCTTTAATGTGCGAATGACACAGACTCCTTAGTTCCGACACTCGACCAAACGACTTATCGTGCCGACTGCAACCCAACCACAAATGCTCGAACTCTCGGATTCAGTTCCGAGCGAGCCCGCGGCAATGAGTGTTGAGTCGGTTCACAAGCGATTTGGGGACAATCATGCTCTGCGAGGCATGAGCTTTGAGGTGAAGGTCGGAGAGCGACTCGCACTTTTGGGACCGAACGGAGCTGGCAAGACCACCCTTATCCGCACGTTGTGCGGCCGTAGCCGTCCCGATTCGGGGCAAATTCTTTTGTTCGGAAAATCGATTCGCGAACCGAACGTGCTCCAGGAATTAGGTGTCGTTCCCCAAGAGTTGGCCATTTATCTCGATTTGACGACTCGCCAGAACCTGGAGTGTTTCGGTCAGTTGCATGGACTTCGAGGCAAGCAACTTCGAGATCGCGTGAAATGGGCTTTGGATTGGATCGGTTTATCGGATCGGGCGAATGAGCTGGTTAAGAATTTTTCTGGCGGCATGAAGCGACGCGTCAATATTGCATGCGGTGTTCTTCACAAGCCTCGAATACTGCTGCTCGATGAACCGACCGTGGGGGTCGATCCTCAGAGCCGGCAACGTATATTTGACATGCTCGATGAATTGCATTCTATCGGCACTAGCATCGTATTAACAACGCATCATCTCGATGAAGCAGAGTCGCGATGTGATCGCATTGTGATTGTTGATCATGGACTCGTTGTGGCCGATGGAACGCTCGAAGATCTTATGGAACAAACCGTAGGTGCAAAGCGACAGGTGTTCCTCGAGATTGAGGGAGTGCTAGTCGTTTCTCCACCGGGGCTCCGATGGGATTCGAAACGGAATCGATTTGTCATTACGGTTGATAACATTGCAGAGGAGCTGCCGAGTGTGTTAACTCGGATTCAAAGAAGTGGTGGAACCGTAAAGGACTTGGAGGTGCATCAACCCAACCTGCACGACGTGTTCCTCCATTTGACAGGCAAGGAGTTGCGAGAGTGATTCTTACGATAATTCAAACCAGCTGGAGGCGGCTTCGCAACAATCGCTCCGAGCTATTTTTGACCTTTATAGTTCCGATCGTCTTTTTTAGCATCTTTGCAGTCATCTTTGGTTCGAGGGATTCCTCGTCATCGACCCCGAAGATCAAAATCGCGATCTGCAACGAGTCTGACTCAAAGCTTGCTAGTCGATCCGTTGAGCTGCTATCCGAGCAAGGCTCATTGCGAATCACCAACGATAAAAATCAAGACGCATCCTGGGTGCTTCTCAAACGCGATGCTGGTGCCGATCTGGTTCGACGAGGGATGGTATCTGCCGCCATTGCATTCTCTCCGAACAAAGAAACCGCTAATCCAAAAATTGAGGTGTTGACCGATTCGTTCGACCAAGTCTCCTCGCAAGTTTTAACAGCCGTCGTTCAGCGTGTTGTTTATCTTGCTCAAGCGGATTTGGTCGCAGCCGAAGCAAGCAGTCGTGGGGCTGCGGTCCGATTCACCGATGCGAGTTCGGCGAACGACTCCTCAGTGGTCGCGCCTGCCTCGTTTAGTGCACCGATAAACGGAAAAGAGGGAGTGGCTGCTGCAACAGGTTCTAGCATGCCGGAGATTCTTTCCGTCGACTTGATGGGGGGACAGAAAACCAACCCCGTGATCGCGATGTATGCAGCTGGAATTGCCGTTATGTTCCTTTTGTTCTCAGCGACTACGGCCAGCGGTTCTCTACTTGAAGAGCTTGAGAATTCCACGTTGGATCGGTTGCTTAGCAGTCGATTAACTATGGACCAATTGTTGCTTGGCAAGTGGTCTTATCTAACGATGATTGGTGTCGCCCAGATGATTTTGATGTTTAGTTGGGGCGCATTTGTGTTCAAGATTGATTTAGCTCGACACTGGGTCGGCTTTACAGCGATGGCTGTGGTCACCGCAGGTGCATCCTCTAGTTTTGCGCTGTTATTAGCGTCATTATGCAAATCCCGAACACAATTGGGGTGGGTTTCCACGATTGTGATATTGAGCATGAGCGCTCTCGGTGGCAGCATGGTGCCTCGGTACTTGATGAGTGAAACAATACAAAAGGCTGGTCTCTGGACCTTTAACGCGTGGGCATTGGAGGGCTTTAATAAAGTCTTCTGGCGCGAGCTATCCCTTGACCAAATCGGAACCGAGCTTGCAGTGCTGACCGCATCGGGCGCGTTGTTTATCGTCCTGGCACGGATATTCGCAATTCGTTGGGAGAGAGCATGAGCTCGATGAACTCGGATCCGAGTTCAACCAGCGCGAGCTTGCTAGATCTGGATCCAGCCAATTTACTGCGGCGGCATTACTTTCGTCTCAAACATCAACGGTCCAAGATTCTGAGTTTGCCCGAGGGGAAACGAAAGACTGCGGACATCGAGCGATGGAATCATGCGTTGTTGCAATCGCGAGATTTATTTGAAGATCGTCAAAAGAAGTCGGTCACGCTGAGCTATGATCCCGAGCTACCGATCTCCAATTACCGCCAGCAGATCATCGATTTGCTCCAAAATCGCCAAATTTTGGTGCTATGTGGCGAGACGGGATCGGGAAAAAGTACCCAGCTTCCTAAGCTCTGCATTGAGGCCGGCTTTGGAAAACATGGCTGGATTGGACACACGCAGCCACGACGTATTGCGGCTAGATCGGTCGCAGCCAGGCTTGCGGAAGAGCTTGATTCTAACCTCGGTGATGCGGTTGGTTATAAAGTCCGTTTCAACGACCAGACCAAACCTGAGTCGTTGATCAAATTGATGACCGATGGTGTTCTGTTGGCTGAAATTCAACGGGACCGATATCTTGATGCTTATGATCTAGTGATCGTTGACGAAGCTCACGAACGATCGCTGAATATCGATCTGTTGATGGCTTACCTCCACAACATTTTGCCCAAGCGGCCTGATCTGCGAATCGTGATTACGAGCGCGACGATCGATGCTGACCGATTCTCCGAACATTTCGTTGATGCGATTGGGCCTGCCCCGATCATTCAAGTCGAGGGGCGAAGCTATCCCGTCGAAATTCGCTATCGCGGTGCTCTTGGCTATCAAGAAGCAAATCGAAACACCGAAGAGGATTATGATGCGTCGGTCATGGATCGTTTTTGCGATGCCGTGGATGAGTTGTTTGCCGAGGGACGTGGTGATATTCTGGCGTTCTTCCCATCCGAGCGTGATATCCGCGATGCCGCCAAACAACTGAGAGGGCATTTGACGCGAATCGGTCGATTGAATGACGTCGAGGTATTGCCTCTGTACGCTCGTTTGACCGAGGCAGAACAACAGAGAGTGTTCAAGCCGCATTCGAAAACTCGAATTGTTCTATCAACCAATGTTGCGGAAAGCTCGCTAACGGTTCCCGGCATTCGATACGTGATCGATTCGGGAACAGCTCGGATCTCTCGGTTTGCAGCCAAGAGTAAAGTCCAGCGATTACCGATCGAGCCCATACCGCAAGCGTCGGCCAATCAGCGATCCGGTCGGTGCGGACGACTGGGGCCTGGAATCGCCATTAGGCTTTACGACGAACAAGATTTTCTTTCGCGACCTCAGTTTGCAACACCGGAAATTCGTCGCAGCGACTTAGCATCAACCATAATCCATACCAAGTCATTGGGCATTTCCGATTTTGAGTCCTTACCATGGCTCGATCCGCCTCGCACGGAAGCGGTTCGCGAGGGAATGAATGTTCTGCTCGAAATCGGAGCTATCGACCAGCAAGAACGATTGACCGAGATCGGGCGCAAGATTGCACGTTGGCCGGTTGATCCTCGCGTCGGGCGCATGATTATCGAATCGGAGACCAACGGCTGCCTGAACGAGATGTTGATCGTGGCGGCTGCCCTCGAATCACAAGACCCTCGAATGCGACCGCCCGAGAAAGCGGCCGCTGCCGACGAAGCTCACGCCAAATTTCGGGATCCGACCAGCGACTTCGTTTCGTTTCTTCGCATTTGGGATTTCTATCACAAATTGCGAGAAGACCTTAGCCGCTCGCGTTTGCAGAAAGCCTTGCAAGATAACTTTTTGTCCGTCATTCGAATGCGAGAGTGGGCTGACGTTCACCGACAGCTGTTAGAAAGCTGCCAGGAATCAAAAGCTCGCTTCGAACCTCGTCGACTTAAGTTATTACCACTCGATGCACCGGTTGCCAATCAAGCGAATCAGCACGATGAAAAAAATCCGAAATCGGGCGGCCGCAATCCTGTTAGAGAATTGCGGGGTAGCGAGCAAAAGGGGAGCCCAGCGAATGGTAAGCCTACACAGGTAGAGGGTTATGACCGACTCCACTTATCGATACTCTCTGGCTTGTTATCGGGAATAGCGATGATGGATGAGCCTGGCAAATACCGGGCTGCCCAGAATCTTGAGGTTGCTCTTTGGCCTGGGTCGGGTGTCAAGCTAAGCAAACCCAAGTGGATTGTCGCTGCCGAGCGGGTCGAAACCACGCAACGGTATGTCCGAACGGTCGCTTACATCGAGCCAGAATGGATCGAACAACTAGCCGGGCACCTTATCAAATACTCCTATGACGAGCCCCATTTCAGTCGCAAACAAGGCCGAGCGATGGTCATGCGTCGAGGCAGCCTATTCGGGTTACCTGTCTCTCCTCGCGTCGCTGTCGCGTTGCCGCCACTGAATCCAAGTTTGGCCCGCACTCTGTTGATCGAACATGGGCTAGCTCAGGAAGAGCTATCTTCACGTGCTAAGTTTTGGGAGCACAATTGCAAACTAATCGAAGAAGTACGTGCCTTGGCCAACAAGACGCGGCGTCGAGACTTGATCGTAGATTCTCAGGTGCTCGTCGAGTTCTATGAGCAATGTATTCCTGACTCTGTTGTGGATCGAGTGAGTTTGGAAAAATGGGATCGCGAGCTAGAACAGAGCAAAAAAACAACCAAAGGTGCGGAAGCAAACAAGTCACCGTTTTTGACATGGGATGACATCGTATTGCCCATCGATCGCCAGGCAGTCAACGAGCTCTTTCCTGAAAAGGTATCGTTAGGTGTAACGCAATTACCCCTCCAATACAAATTCGAGCCTGGGCACGAGTCCGATGGAGTCAGTGTTGCCGTTCCTGAAGCGGTGGTTCATCAAATCCATTCGGAACGGCTAGAATGGCTCGTTCCTGGTTTGATTGAAGAGAAACTGACCTATCTCATCAAATCAATGCCCAAGCGATTGCGTCGTCAGTTGGTCCCCGTACCAGATACAGTCGCGGCGTTATTGCCAGCGCTGAGCGAGTTGCATCGACAGCAGTCACCCTTTTGGAAGTCGATATGCGAAGTGATCTCAAAGCATATTCGCGAGCCTGTTAAGCCCAGCGACTTTGACGTGAACTCGCTACCTCAGCATCTTCGCATGCGTATTGAGCTAATCGATCAAGAAGGCAAGACTACAAAATCGAGTCGTGATTTGGTTGAGTTACAACAATCGCAACGAGAAAAGCAGACCGCTGCGTTCGTGACTCCTGGGAGCAAATCCGTAGAGGTGTCTTACGATTGGAAGCGAAGCAATATCACAAGCTGGGATATTGAATCGTTGCCTGAATCGGTGGTCGAGAATCGCGGTGGAGTACGGATCGATCTCTACCCATGCCTGGTAACCTCTGAGGAGACCATTGCGACGACTGTGGTCGATCACAAAGAGCTAGCCGAACAAATGCTGCGAGTTGGCAATGTAAGATTGTTTCAGCGCATGGATCGTAAAGAGATACGGAGCCATATTCAGCACTTTCCGCAATTGGGACAAATTGGTTTATGGTTATCGGATCGTTTTCCAAGCGAACGGCTCAGAGACTTGTTAGCGGATTTAGTCGCTAGGCTTGCCTTTGTCGACCAAAACTGGAACACGGAGGCCTTAGCGCCAGCGATGAGAACTAAGCTGGATTTTGATTTAGCGAGAATGAAGCGATTGGAGCGAATTGGTTTGGCCGCAAGTGAGGTATCGCGTTGGCTGCCCAAGGCTGCGGAGGCCAATTACAAATTGCGAGCATTGCTGGAGAAAACTCCAGGCTCTTATGCAGTGAACTTAAAACAGATACGCGAACAGGCTGACGAGTTTTGGCGAGATTCGTTTGTTTGGGGAGTGCCATGGTGTTGGCTCAAGGAGTTGCCTCGCTATCTTCAGTCGCTGGCCATAAGAGCGGAGCGATTGAAAACCGTTGGCACACAGAAAGACCTCGCGACGGAGGGTGTCGCGCGAGCATTCTGGGATGATTATGTCAAGCGATTGCAACAGATTCAGCCGTCGCAAGCGACCATTCAAGCGATTCCGCGGATAGGTAAGCAGCTTGTGGGTTGTGATCGATTACAGCCTTATGGGAATCTGTTAGAATACCGTTGGCACATCGAGGAGTTGCGAGTATCGATTCATTCGCAGCATCTCGGCACACGAGTCAGCATATCCCCTAAGAGGCTTGAAAAACTGCGAGATTCGTTGGCGGCGTATTGATCCAGTGCCCATTCCGTGAAACCACTAATCGTGGGACGTCAACATAAGGTGATCGATGATGCGTGATAAGTTAGCTCCATGGATTCCAGCGATTTTTTGTAGTGGACTATGTCTCATTACGGTCATCGCCGATCTCGCAGGACGATTCATGACGGGATCTGCCAACGTAGGGATCACAACCTTTTTTTGTTTCTTGCCGATTTGTTTTCTTCATGTGGGTGTAATGCTCAAATCGTTGCGAGACGAAAACCGATTGCTGCGACACAAGCTTGAGGAAGTTACATCCCCGAACATTGAGCT
>JALOQS010000279.1 GCA_025459355.1 Pirellula sp. | reverse complement strand
TTCTCAAATTGTTTTCGGGTTTGCAGGGATCGCCGTTCGATCCCTTTCTTCGTTCTGTGTCGTCATTGTACGAGCTCTGGTGTCACGCTGCAATCATTGCAAGCTCACCAAGCATTCAATGTTAATAAAGTCTATCGCAAGGCTTGCATCAGATCCGTTACAGCATGTCGTTATCGAGCACTGGATACCGCATGGACAACGGATTTAAGTCCGGCTGTTACGTCTGTCCGAATGCTTGGTTTTAGATTTGAGAACGAAAAGGATCACTCACGTCGAGCAAGGGAGCATCGACCGCCCGAGGCCGGTGGATCGAGACGTTGAGTGCATCCGCTGGTTAGCGAAATGACGCGTTCTTGCCCGGAGGATCGAGTGCCGTCGTCCGCGCTGCTGACGCTATATCTTCAGTCAGAGACCGTCTCTGACATCGCACTGCTGCACCACATGGGGATTCCATTTTCAGCAGGGCTCAATACTCCAGCGACACACTTTTCCACTCGTTGCGTTCCTGCCTAGCTAACTAAAAGGATCACTCACGTCGAGCGGGGAAGTACAGACCGCCCGAGGTCGGGGGATCGAGACGTTGAGTGCATCCGCTGGTTAGCTCATACCTTTTCTGAGTCGACAGGTTCGAGTGTGGATCGATCCCAGAGAACGGTCAGGAAGATGATGAGCAAATTGTATGAGTTAGAGAACGCCTCCAACTCAGACGAGATTTTAGCAGATCATCTCATTGATTGCACATCAACGCTGCGGGAACCACAGAGAGGAGTCAAACCTACAGAGAACGAACATAGACATTGCTGGAATGTAAAGATCAGCGTCTTGGGCAAACAGGAACACTAATCAGCACTAATTCGCACTAATCTAAAGCCACGACGATCCTGTTGCTATTCCTTATTAGTGGTGATTAGTGACGATTAGTGTTCCGATCACATGCAACATGTCGAGAACGTTGTCGCAACTCTACTGAGCTAACGAAAAGGATCACTCACGTAGAGCAAGGGAGCATCGACCGCCCGAGGCCGGTGGATCGAGACGTTGAGTGCATCCGCTGGTTAGCGAAATGAAGCGTTCTTGCCCGGAGGTTCGAGTGCCGTCATCTGCGCTGCTTAAGTGTTATTCTCAGTCAGAGACCATCTCTGACATCGCACTATCGTACCAAATGGGGATTCCATTTTCAGCAGGGCTCAATATTCCAGCCACACACTTTTTCGCTAGTCGCGATCCTTCCAAGCTAACGGCAACCATCACCGAGTGGCCGCCAAATAAGTTTCTAAAGTCAATCGCCGCCGACCGGCCAC
This sequence comes from Pirellula sp., assembly GCA_025459355.1. Classification (GTDB taxonomy): domain Bacteria; phylum Planctomycetota; class Planctomycetia; order Pirellulales; family Pirellulaceae; genus JBKCUI01. Next base: position 3,674 of record JALOQS010000279.1, on the reverse strand, counting down.
TTCGGTGCATGGTTTTGTTATCGGGCATTCGCGTTCAGTTAAGTGCAGTCACAAGTATATCAATCACTTTTCCATTTCGCACCAGTGCGATGCCCGCACGTCCGGCCATTTTAGCCCAAGAATCTGGAGGGGAGCGAAAACGGTACAATTCATCGCCAGGTTCAATTTGTGCTTTGATGATTTGCCACTGTTTGCTGCCAATACCAAATGATTCTAGCTGCTGCCGATTTTCGATCCGATTCGTTCCATATTGCCGTTCAATGTCTTGGACAGACATCGGTTCGCCCTGGAGCCATGAAAACAGAAGATCGTAATACGCCTCGTGGCGTACGATCGCTCCAAATTCGGGACAAGCTGCAAATACTTCAACGATTCCAGCAAAGTCCAATTCACAGTCTGGATTGTCCTTTGCAAATCGATCCCATTCGCGTTCTTGCCAGAACAGCAGTCGAGTTCCATCGGCAGAGCTAGGCACACGGAAAACAAAATCTCGATAGCGCTCGTCACCGAGTCGTTTTCGAAACCGGTCTCGAATCTCCTCTGAGGCTGGCAAGCATCGCTCCTTTTAGTTTCCGCCCGATAACGGGTAAATTCATCGAGTGCGAGCAGGTGACTCAACGCAAGTCAAAAACGGCCGACCGAGCACTTCGATGCAATTTTTTGTTCGTCGTTATTGGAGTGTATATTTGGGCAAATGTCAAAACAGATCTGTAAGATTGCATGTTCTTGCGGACAGGCGGCCAACACGCTCAGCAGCGATTTTGCTAAGTCTATTGTAGACATGCTGAAGTCTCTTCTTGTCTTGTGCACTGAAATTAATCGAAACATCAACACAAGCAATTAGGTGACCATCTTGCTCCGACGGTGTAGAAGTCCATGAGTGCGAAATGGCCCCAACCTCACTGACCGCGTGCCAACGATCAGTCAATGCATCTAGTTCGTCCGATATCTCATGTGATTCAGGACTTACAATGACTGCAAGCGACAGGATGCATTTGGTCTTGAGCAAAGTTCCACACGCCATTCTTATCGACGAACGACCAAGTTCACGCGGCGGGCGCGTGTGACGTTGATTTCAAAACCGACGTTGCCGCCCGCTCGCGTGCAACGCCTGGTTCGCATCATTTTGTTTTCAGAATTTCCGAAAGTTCCGTAGAGTTGCTTGCTGTGGCGACATCGATCTGTCCTTCGCTCAGCACGCCTTCCTGCAAGTATTGATTCCAAGCATCCTTCGCCAGCGAGACGGCTTCGTCGTCCGGTTCAAATTCCGCGAGCGGTTTCGCCATCGTCCAAAAGAATTCCTGGCCCCACAGGGTGACACCAGCGCTCAGTAACTCGAGTTCCTGCGCGTAGGGGCAGCCCGGCATCGCCCCCATCCGAGGTTTCATGGCCAGGTCTTCATCCGCCAACGTGGTTTTGGCCATGATCAAGGTCTGCCATGGTTTCATCGGCACCTCCGCATGCAGCGATGATGGATCAAAGTAATGCCATTGATCGTCGACGCCATACTCGACGATGCGGTGCATCTCGAGTCGTTGGGAAACTGGCGGAATCACCGCCATGGATCGGCACCCAATGCCCTTCGCCCTCATCAGCGCCAACGCCAGATTTGCGTTGGCGGTGCAGATACCGTTCATTCCGCTGTCAAGAATGCCAATCGCATCAAGGGAACGAGGTTGTTTTACTCGCTCCATCTCGCGAACGAAACGTTGGATGTTGCGAGCATAATCCTCAACTTGGCCGTTTTCCGGCCATAGTTTTTCCGCGAGTTTTTTGATTTCTGACGAATCTGCCTGAACACACGCTGTCGCAGACCGATACGAGTCGGGCCGAGCATCAGTAAGTGATGCACTTTTCCCGGCGACTAGAACTACCGATGACCACTCGATCTGTACTTCTTGATTGCGTTCGGCTTGCAGTTGCACGCTAACGATGTCGTTCAGCTCTTCTCGCCTCTGGACTCGATACTCAACCACGGCGTCACGGGGCGTGCTGCGGATGTAGTAACACACCGGTATTTGAGTGTCGACCAATTGAGGCAGGGGCAGTAGTACTTGATGCCTGCCGGACTTGAGCAGCTTGACTCTCGCACCGCCCAAGGCTCCGACGAGTCCGGGCTTTGTCATCGTTTCTGTGTTTGCGGACGCTACCTTTGCCGCCAATTCTTCGTGCAGGGCGTCCATTCGTGGCTGCTTGATGACAACCGCTGGCGACAGATTCTGCGGAACTGGAATCTGCGTGCCGCATCCCGCCGCAAAAACGACGAAGGTGCTCAGTATGCGTGTACACAACGATGATCGATGCCGTGTCATTTGGATGCGTTTTGTTGATGCGAACGCCCCCGATGACCGAGCGGGGACAAGTAAACATTCCATCACGAAGCGGCCGATCCCCCGCTTCGGTCCATCGGATAGTTCTGCGGCTATTTCATATCGGATGCGTCAACCAGTTCAGCCAGTTCTTTGCATTCGCGATACGTCAAATCAAAGTAGTATCGTAGCATACGGAAAATGTTTTGTTGATTTTCCCGCTTGCCATTTGATTTGATTCGAACATGGCGATAAAGCGTTTCGGGGCCTTCAGAAATCGCATCCTTCAGTTTGATGAGGTATTCACGGTGATCGTCAGACAGCCCTTGCTTGCCGAGAAGTTGCATCCGCGAAAGGCGTGAGATTTCGGCTAGCGATTCGGCGCCAAATTTTGGGGCCAATTGAATAACGTCATGCCACCAGTTCGCGGTACGCTGTTGGCGAGTGCGATAGTGTCTCATGGCATTTGCAGAGGGTTTTCCCATCAGCATTCGTTCAAGCGAGTCAGGAGTGTGTTGGTCCGGAACAGCAACGCATTGACCAGCATTACCTAGTTGCACGAATTCTTCAGGAGTTGTGCAGTATGTTACATCTTTGGAGCAAGCAGCACAGAACCGGATGCCTGGATTGTTCGTAGGAGTCAGGTCTGACCACCGTTTCGGGCAAAGATTGGAGAATGCGTGTTCGCAGTTCCAAACCTGCGAGTTAAGTTTAGTCAGTTCGCGTCTCATATCATTCAGGATTGACCTTGCCGCAGAACGCCCCCGATGACCGAGCGGGCGCAAGTAAAGTTTCCATCAAGAAGTGGCCGATCGCCCGCTTCGGTCCATCGGATTGTTCGTGCTGTTCTCAAGTTGACCGATGGAAGCAGCTTCCTTTTCGATCCAATTTATTCGCTTGGCCACAGGGCGGCCGAAGAGAATGCGGACGTAAACATTCGCGAATGCCACTCCCAGTCCGACTAAAGAACAGCCAAGCACAATTGTATTTCTTGGAAGAACAAGATACCAGATGCCAATTAGCACTAGCGGCAATGACATGCAAAGGACGGATGCCATAGTTGACGTCCCCATCCAAAGTCGCGTGCTACATTCTGAGCATCGGTAGCGTCGAATTGAATTGCCGACTTTCCACGGGTCGACAATTGCACTGCAGACAGGGCAGCGATCACGAAACTGGCTCATGACATGATTCTGCTCGCCGAATTGCCGGAGAGGTGCTATTGGTGAAGCGTATGGATTTACATCGGCCATAATTCAATGCACGAACGAAAAGGATCACTCACGTCGAGCGAGGGAGCATAGACCGCCCGAGGCCGGGAGATCGAGACGTTGAGTGCATCCGCTGGTTAGCGAAATGACGCGT
>JALOQS010000278.1 GCA_025459355.1 Pirellula sp. | reverse complement strand
GAGAATGCTATTGAGCAGATCGATCCCTTCACTAGGTGTGTATTCTTTAACATCCATATAAGTGAACGAACCTGGGGGAATACGATCCATAACCAGTGTTAAATCTTGTTGCTCAGCAAACCAAGCCAGGACGTCGTCCCACTTCATATCGCGAAACTGAAACTTGAGCTTTTTGAGGGGCTCTAGATTGGCGAATAAAGATCGTTGTTCATCGGTGAGTTGGGCCAAGGCTTTTTGGTCGTACTCGGATGCGATTTTTGCTTTTTCCGTTGGTTCGGTTGCAGCCGCTACCGCTGTTGTTTTTTCCTGAATGTTCTTTTGGATTTCGGCTCGCTGGGCATCGGTCAAGCTGAGTTTGTCGGCGACATCGGGGTGAATCAATCTGGTGATGTCGTTGGTTTGGCCGTTTGCTGGTAGTGTTACGAAAGACGCGCAAACGAGCAGAGCGACGATCCGAATTGATGCAAATATCCGGAGATGCACGCGAAAACGGAGGTTGAGGGGGGACCGGGAAGGAAGCTGACTCATTGCAGAAAATTCTTAGCGGAGAGTGGCAGAATGGGGTGTGCCACGAGGTGGGATTGGACGCGACGGTTCGTCACGCACCCCGGATTATAGTCGGTCCCAGACGTCCGTTGTGCCAAAAAAAGGAAATTCAGCCCAGGCATATGGCCACAACCGTAGGCCGTAACAAGTCGCGAAGCGATGCAGTTACGGCATGGCACGCCGGGGATAATTGATTTGTCGGGTGCGGTTTGTAGGCCGTAACAAGTCGCGAAGCGATGCAGTTACGGCGGGGCACGCCTGGGGTAAGTGACTTGGCGGGTGGGGCCATGAGTTCCGGTGAGGGGCTGCCGTAACTGCGCCGAGCCTTGTTACGGCCTACAAGTAACCACAAGAGACGGCCTAGCGCGATCTACTCGCCCCAATCGCGAGTACTGGGGTATGTTGTTGGTGCTACTCCTCCCCAATCGATGGGGTAGTGACCAGCTGCCACATATCGATGAAACGATGACCATGGCCAATCTCTCACGCGGGATACGAGCCCATGCTTCCTCGGATTCCAGTGAATGTAGTCGACACATCCCTCTAAGTCCCGTTCATCAGTAACGGTATGTTCCCAAAACCTTGGTTGCCAAACACCGCGCTCTCCACGCTTGCGCTGGGCATCTGTTACCTTTGCTTCAGGTAGACCTCGCTCTAGCCAACTCTTGGTAAACTCTTCTTTGATGCGTTTCATTCTGGTTGAGTAATCGCTATCCCCTCTTGGCAACGCCAGGACGACATGCCAATGATCCGGCAGCAGAACAGTTGCAATCATCGAGAAAGGTTTCGTTGTTCGAATCTCGTTTGTTGCATTTCTAAGCAACATCCGTCCTATGTCAGTTGTCAGAATGGGGCGACGGTTGTAAGTCACAATAGTGAGAAAATATGTTCCTCCAGGAACAAACCAACGTCGGTAGTCGGACATGATCTACCCCATGCTTTGATCAACATTAAGAAAAAGAAATCAACTCGCGTACAGAGTTTAATTGGAATGTTCCGCGAAATAAATCCCCCATATGGCCACAACCGTAGGCCGTAACAAGTCGCAACGCGACGCAGTTACGGCATGGCACGCCGGGAGGAAATGGCTAGTCGGATGGGGCCATGAGTTGCGGTGCGGGGCTGCCGTAACTTCGCTAGCGCTTGTTACGGCCTACTAACGTTTGGACTAGACACGTAGGCCGTAACAAGTCGCAACGCGACGCAGTTACGGCATGGCACGCCGGGAGGAAATGGCTGGTCGGATGGGGCCATGAGTTGCGGTGCGGGGCTGCCGTAACTGCGCTGGCGCTTGTTACGGCCTACTAACGTTTGGACTAGACACGTAGGCCGTAACAAGTCGCGAAGCGACGCAGTTACAACGGGGCATGCCAGGGATGAATGGCTTGGCGGGTGGGGCCATGAGTTCCGGTGAGGGGCTGCCGTAACTGCGCCGAGCCTTGTTACGGCCTACAAGAGACGGTCTACAAGAGACGTTAACTGCCGGCTTTTTCTTTGGCCATTTGCTGGAGGCCACGCAAGTCAAGCTTGCCGGTGCCTAAAATGGGGATTGCATCTACTTTGATAAAACAATCTTCGGCTGGGATGAAGAGATTGGGGAGCCCCATCTCTCGAAGCTTCTTGGTGATCTCTGATGGTGTTGTACTGATCTCGGTGTGCAACACAATCAATCGTTCCCCCTTTTTCTCATCGGGCACACTGGATACGGCGACCGTTAGTGCCCCCTCGTTATCGCCGACGATTTGTGTTATGGCTTCTTCAACTTGAATGTGCGGAACCATTTCTCCACCAATCTTGGAAAAACGGCTCAATCGTCCTGTGATGAATACGAAGCCATCGTCGTCAATGTGACCAACGTCGCCGGTCGTATACCAACCATCTTTCAAAACTTTAGCTGTGAGTTCTGGTTGCTTGAGATAGCCACTCATAATGTTCGGGCCACTAATTTGAACCATACCCGTTTCATTAGTGTTGATCACTGACCCATCATCGAGCGATACGACTCGAACACTAACACCTGGAATCGGCTTTCCAACAGATCCTTCGCGCAAGCCCGATTTAGGATCCGGAGTCGTTGCTCGGCTCGGTGGGAGATTCACGCAAGCCACCGGACTGGTCTCCGTCGCACCATACCCTTCGACGGGACGTACACCAAAACGTTCTTCGAAGATATCGAACAAATCGAGTGGCATCTTCTCAGCACCGACCACGACCACTTGTATCGATTTGAATTGTTCAGGTTCAATCCGTCTGGCATAAGAACGAACAAACGTCGGCGTCCCCAACAGCACGGTCGATTGATTCGTTTCTACTAGCTTGGCGATTTGACGTGGCTCCAACGGATTGAAGTGATATGCAGCCGACGAGGGCAACGTTAGCGCTCCCCAAAGCGTCACGGTGAAACCAAAGGAATGAAAGAATGGCAGTACGCCCAAGAAGTTATCGCTATCCAGTACGCGAATGAATTCATTAAAGCCTTGTATATTCGATGCAACGTTATGAAACGTAAGCGGTACTCCCTTGGGGTTACCAGTCGAACCTGAGGTAAAGATAATCGTGATCAAATCATCGGGCTTGCAATCATTGAGCCCCAGCATTCTGTGCAACAGAAACTGAGGCATAAACTTTGCATTGATCAAGCTGGTAACCTTGTCGAGCTGGGTCGCCTTTTCTTTCATCTCTTCCAAGAAAACTAGCTTTGCATTCGGTTTGAGCCCGAACTTTTCCATCGCCTTGGAACTGGTGATGATCTTCTTAATGCCAGCTTGCTCGATGCACGCGTTTACTATTTGATCGGAGACCGTGTAGTTAAGATTAATGGCAACACGCTTGCCGAGCGATAACGCCACATTGGTAACGGCGGCTGGAACGGTCGGAGGTAGCAATACCCCGACATGCTTATCATCGGCATCGAGTACATCGCGCTCGAAGATACGCTTCAAGACTAGCGATTTCAGGAGTAGATCGCTGCCGCTCAGCGACGTGCCCGTAGAATCCGCCACCTTCTTCTTGGCCCCTTTTTCCCTACAACGTCGAATCACGAGCTTGAGAAGATTCCAATCCCATTGATTTGCATACGGGGTGGTCGAGATGGCTGGTTTAGGCATAGTTTTCGATTTAATGGAAAGGAAGGAAGAGGATTGTAATTAGTAGTGGACGACGCAAGGAGTCCATCGGTTTTGCAGTGGACGACGCAAGGAGTCCATCGGTTTTGCAGTGGACGACGCAAGGAGTCCTTTGCACTGGAGACCGCCTGCCGCCCCCGAATGCGATCATCGAAGAGCATTCGTGCCAAACGGTCGGGACTCGTTGCCTCGTCCACTACCTTGCTGGACTACATGGAGCAATATAGCAACTGCCGTGGGAAAGGCGTAGATGGGGAACCAGGCCTCCAATCTCTGGCGAGATTGGCTAAGCTACGAACTGGGGGGCGGCGGCAACGGCGAAGAAGCTGTTGCTGATCGCCTCGCCGATGTCGTTCAACTGGCCTTGCAAATCGTCGATAAACTCGTGCAATCCGGTATCCATGACTTCGTCGATATGCAGATAATCGAGCTCGCTGCGTAGCCGACCTAACAATTGCTCTGGTGGATTATTGAAATTGCCCGTCGTTCCACCCGTAATATTCAGAAGCGACTGCTCGGCGCGATTGATGCAGAATCGTATGGCTCGCGGGAAATTCCGATCCAACAACAAAAACTGCGCGACGTGTTTGGGCAGTAAACGTCCAAACTGCTTGCGATACATTTCGAGCGCACTCGCACTCTTTAGCAACGTCCCCCACTGACCAATATCGAGCGGTGTTCCAATATCTTCCACTTTGGGCAACAACAAATAATACTTCACATCGAGAATCCGTGAGGTTTTGTCGGCTCGCTCGATGAGTGTTCCAAGTCTCCCAAAATTCCAAGCTTCCCCGTGAGACATCGTGCCGTAGGTAACTCCCTCGAGAAGATACCCAGCTTGTTTGATCTTTCCGAAAAATTCAAACGGCGATGCGATGGCTCGCGAATCGTTGCGAGCATCTCGCACGAGCAAATAGAACTTGTTCAGCTCTTCCCACATCTGGCTGCTGATCATCTCGCGCGTGGTGCGAGCATTTTCTCTCGCCATCTGCAAGCAGGAAATGATCGAGTTCGGATTCTCTTCATCAAACGTCAAAAACCGAATCACGTTTTCTTGGTTGGCAACTCGATATCGTTCGAAAAATGCTTCGTGGTCGCCCGTCGTGAAAATGAGAGGCTCCCACTGAAACAGTTTATCTGTTCCCATATCGATGGTCAGATTTAACGTGACGTCGATAAAACGAGCCACGTTTTCTGCTCGCTCGGTATAGCGACTCATCCAGAATATGGAATCGGCAACTCTCGATAACATGGATGCGAATCTCCCGCAGTACTACTTTGATCTCGATGACTATGATCTGTGC
>JALOQS010000277.1 GCA_025459355.1 Pirellula sp. | reverse complement strand
ATCTACACGCTGATTGCAGGGACCTTTACCCCTTTCATCTGGAGCAACATGGAAGGCTGGAGTCGCATCGCTTTGATGACCGCTGTTTGGTCAGCAGCAGGGCTAGGATTTTGCTCCAAAGTTTTTAGCAAGACACGTATTGATGAGATCAATCCCCTGTGGTGCATTCTCTTGGGCTGGGGCCCCGCGACGGTACTCTTTTTCTTCGTTTCGACGACTTGTTTTCTCAGCATGCTTCTCGGTGGCCTCCTCTATACACTGGGCGTGCTGTTTTTGCAGAACGATCACAAGTCGCCTCACTTTCATCCCATTTGGCATGTCATGGTTATCTTGGCTAGTGCAAGCCACTATGCAGGGATCGCCATGTTCGCCGTTCTGCAGTGGGACAGATAGGCATCTTGGCGACGTTCTCTCGTAGCAAACAGAAAGCTGCTGATGAAGATTTGGATCGATGCGGATGCCGCCCCTCGCGAAGTCAAAGAACTGGTGTTCAAATCCTCCAAGCGATTAAATTTGGAAGTAACATTGGTCGCGAACCAATCGATATGGGTGCCGCCATCAGATGGTCGAATCAAAAGCGTAACGGTTCGAGATGGAGCCAATGTTGCCGATCAATACATCGTCGAGCATTCGCTGCCCGGCGATGTGGTCATCACGGCCGATATTCCTTTAGCATCGCAGTTAGTTGAGAAAAACGTCTTCGTATTAGATCCACGCGGACAAGTTTACGAGGACCGGAATATCGGTTCGAGATTAGCGAGCCGTGACTGGCTCGACATAGCCCGAGGGGCCGGAATGGAGATATCCGGACCACGTCCGTATAGCGATCGAGACCGGGCTGCATTCGCATCAGCGCTCGATCGAATTCTTACAAAAGCGGTGAAGCTCAGAGATAGATCAGTCCGATCCGACTGATCCGACCGATCAGACTGATCTTTCGTCAACGGGAAAAACGATCGGCCGATTCTTGCCCCCGATCTCTCCTTCCCATCGACTGATCACGAGAGCCGCAACCCCATTACCGAGAAAATTGGTCAACGCGCGACACTCGCTCATAAACCGGTCAATTCCCAACAAAAGAAAGGCCGCTGCGACGGGAATCTGAGGAAAGACCTGCAGCGTTGCAATGAGGGTTACGAACCCCGCCCCGGTTACTCCACTCGCTCCCTTCGAGGTTAGCATCGCAACCGCGAGCAACCAAAGTTGCTGCTCCCAAGACAATGTCACTCCGGTCGCTTGAGCAACAAACAACGCTGCCATCGACATGTAGATATTGGTACCGTCGAGATTAAAGCTGTATCCAGTCGGCACCACTAGACCGACCGTTGACCGGGAACAACCAGCACCCTCCAATTTTTTCATCAGCCCGGGCAATGCCGTTTCGGACGAACTTGTGCCGAGCACCAAGAGGATCTCCTCCTTGATGTAGAGGACGAATCTCCATAGCGAAAAACCGCACCACCTCGCAATGAATCCCAATACACCTGCAATGAAGACGAACGCCGTCGCGTAAAAGAGCAGCATAAATCGCAACAGCTTGAGCAACCCGTCACCTTGAAACTCGGCCACCGTAAACGCCATGGCTCCAAACGCTCCTATCGGAGCAAAGCGAACCAAGATCTTTAGAATCCCAAAGAACACGCTGGATGCGATATCAATCCAATCCAGCACCGCGCGTCTCCGTTCTCCGAGCCCAAGAATAGCGATAGCGGCCAGCAACGACACCACGAGAATCTGCAAAAGGTCTCCTGAGACAAACGGACTTACGATAGTCTTCGGAATCAAATGAAGAAGAAAATCGGTAACCGAAAGCTGGGTCGCGGCGGCCGTGGTTTCTGCCATACGCGATTCCGTCGCAGTGAGAAATTGTTCCATTTGTTCAGGTGTCGAAAAACCAACACCGGGCTTGCTCACGTTGACAACCACTAGACCAATCAGCAGGGCGAGAGTTGAAACCACCTCAAAGTAAATCAGGACCTTTAGGCCCAATCGCCCAACTAGTCTTAAACTACCGACCGACGCGATCCCATGCACGATCGTGCAAAAAATGATCGGCCCAATCATCATCTTGATCAGATTGACGAACGCTTCCCCTAACGGCTTCAATGACTTGCCCAAGTCACTATCGAGCCAGCCCAGCAAGCCACCGAGAAAAACCCCTATCAGGGTCTGTACATAGAGCTGGGATCCAACCCGAACCAAAAACGATTTTTCGCCATGGGTTGCCGTGCGGGCCAAAGGTTCCAACGGTTTTTCTTCCATGAGTGACGTCACCTCGTTCAAGTGAAATAATGGGCTGGGTGCGAAATCGAAGTAAGCCACCCTGTTCGGTTCATCGCGTGCTCCGTGCGACGATTGATAGCAATCAAAAAGAGGCTCATCGATTTAGACTGCTGGCTGCTCTATTACGCATGATGATAGTCCCGAGAAAAATTTGGTGTGACCGTAGCGACAAACCCAGTCGAGAAAAGGCCCTCGCACGGAAACTCGTCCATTTCGGACCAAAAACAGAGAAACTGACCATGACAAGTTGTCGCTCCTTCCTACAATACTTGTATAAGTTTGTGAAAATTTTCACAAAGTCTCCAAATCAAGCGTCCTGAACCGTTAAATGACCGCAAAACCTTGAGGTTTGCAAACATTTTAGCATCAGGAGCGTGGGATCGAACAAAGGATTTGACGAGGGCTTCGACGTTGGGTGCTTACTTACCGATATTAATCTATCTAGTTGCCGTAATTGGGTTTGCGGCAGTTTCCTTGCTGCTGCCTCACTTGGTAGCACCGCGAAAAAACACAAAAGTTAAGGTAATGCCCTACGAGTCGGGTATGGACCCGATTGGGGACGCTCGCAAGCCGTTCGACGTCAAATTTTACTTGATGGCGATCATGTTTTTGGTATTCGATGTGGAGCTGATGTTCCTGTATCCGTGGGCAGTATCTTTGACTGCGGCGGATGGAATTCCGTTCGATTACCGCCCCATCGTATTTTGCGTGATGATGTTTTTCGTCATCACTTTGGTCCTGGCCTACTTAGTGGACTATTTCAAAGGAGTATTCGATTGGCGACGGAAATAAACAAAACGGTCGGCGACAACGTCTTCCTTACGACTTTGGATGCGGCTGCTTCATGGGCGCGTGCTAACAGTTTGTGGCCGATGCCTTTCGCGACAGCTTGCTGCGGTATCGAGCTCATGAGCTCGGCAGGTAGTCGTCACGACTTGTCCCGCTTTGGTAGCGAAGTGATGCGATTCACCCCTCGTCAGTGCGACTTGATGATTGTCGCGGGGCGAGTCGTCATGAAAATGCTGCCGGTGTTGCAGCGTATTTGGTTACAAATGCCTGAACCGAAGTGGTGCATTTCCATGGGTGCGTGCGCGTGCTCGGGTGGTGTGTTCGACACTTATGCCGTGGTGCAGGGCATTGATCGGTTTATACCGGTTGACGTCTACGTTCCCGGCTGTCCACCACGACCAGAGCAGCTCATTCGTTCGATCATCGATCTGCAAGAAAAAATCAAGTCGGGCGGTACTTACAACGCACGCGAGTTCAAGCTCCGCATTCTGCCTGAGGGGCCTCAACGATTCGACGAGGATGAGCTCATTCGTATCCGCGAGCGTAACGGACTCAAGCTGGAGCCGCCGACTTACGATCCTGTTCATTAAAAGTGGTTCAATCGATTTCCGAAATAGAAAGCAAGTCTATGGATCATTTGCAGAGCCGACTCAACAAGGAACTGCCTGGTTTTTTCCCGCGATGGTCGACTTATCAAGACCAAACGCGAGTGGTTGTTCCTTCGGAGCAGATACTTGTTACGCTCAAAGCGTGCAAGAAAATCGGCTTCGATCAATTGACCGATATAACCTGCGTCGATTTGTTGGAATACGGTGGTTCCGAGGATCGCTTCGAGGTGGTTTACCTGCTGCTTAACACAGAGAGTGGCGAGCGTTTAACCGTCAAAACGTATTTGAACGAGCCTGATTTAACGATTCCTTCAGCGACCCAAGTTTGGTCGGGTGCGGACTGGCTGGAGCGAGAGACGTACGACATGTACGGTATTATTTTCGCGGGTCACCCGAACTTTAAGCGATTGCTTTTGCCCCAGGAATTCCAGTCGTTCCCCATGCGCAAGGACTATCCGGTCAAGGGCCGAGGCGAGCGACATAACTTCCCAGTCATAACCCGAGCCGAGAGCTAGTAGAGGAGACAATACCATGCCAATCGAGTTGCTCGAACGTCCTGATCTGGGCGATGCACACAAAGAGGGATATTGGACCCTCAACTTTGGTCCACAGCACCCGGCTACTCACACGACGTTGCGGTTGGTTCTGCAACTGGACGGTGAGATGGTCATCTCGGCTGAGCCAGACATTGGGTTTTTGCACAGTGGTTTTGAGAAGCTCGGCGAGGTACTGGACTTCAACCAGTATGTCACTATCGTCGACCGAATGAACTACATCTCGCCACTGGCGAATGAGATTGCATGGCATCATGCGGTCGAAAAGCTGCTTAACATTGAGCTTACGCCTCGCTGCAAGTACATCCGAACAATTTTTGCCGAGCTAATGCGGATCCACGATCACCTTTTGTGCACTGGAACTTGCGTTCTCGACTTGGGTGGTGTGACGGCCTTTATGTACGCGTTTAATCAGCGAGAGTACATCTATGAGATTTGCGAGCGAGCGTCTGGACAGCGGTTCCACACGTCGTACACGCGAGTTGGTGGATTGCTTTATGACATCACCGATGACTGGGTTGAGATGGTGCGTAAGTTTTGCATCACGTTCAAAAAGGCCTATCGCGATTTCTCGGGGTTGGTGATGAAGAACAGAATCTTCATCGAGCGTACCAAGGGTGTTGGTGTGCTCAGTTATGAGGATGCGATTGCCGGTGGTGCAACCGGACCGGTCGCTCGAGCGAGCGGCGTCGTTCGCGATTTGCGACGGGATGAGCCTTACTTGGCATACGATGACTTTGACTTCGATGTTTGTGCGACTCGCGGTGGCGATTGCTAC
>JALOQS010000051.1 GCA_025459355.1 Pirellula sp. | reverse complement strand
ACGGCTTAGTTGCCTGTTTCTAAGGTCATAAGTGAACGACTCTGTAGCGGCGATGGTGGAGCCGGTCGCTTCGGTGTGGGTGGCGACTAAACCACGACCATTGTAAGTCCAGGTTTCGCGGGCTTTTTGGAAGCCTTCGGTATCGCTGGAGTCGAAGTAACGAGGCGTGCGAACTTCGATGACATGGTTGGCATCGTCGTAATAAGTTTCGTCACCGTTAACGGTGACGCTTGATTTGAGGGAATTGCTGCCGGGCAAGTAAGTATACTGCGTGATGCGATGGAAGCTTAATCCGACTTCGATGACGGCCGTGGTGTCGAAAGTGGGTGCTTCGGAGGCAGCGAAGGATTTGGTTAGCAATTCGATGGAATCGAATGCGGCATCGGTTAGTGGCGATGCGAGAGATGGGCTTGCGGGTGTTGTGTTGGGGTGAGGGCTCATGCCATAGATTTTAAACGAGCGAAGAGGCGGATCGCTAGCTGGTTTTTGGGATTTTTTTTCGCAAAGCGAAAACGGAGAATACAAGCCCGAAAGCGCGAGGGGAGGGATGGCCCTTTTCTAAGTCTGGGCGAAACCGCGCGAACCGGCGATCGATCCCTTGCTCGCGCTGCGGGCTGGTAATACAAGCCCGAAAGCGCAAGATGAGGGGTTGCCCTGTTCCAACTCAGGCCTAAACCGCGCGAACCGGGGATTCAAAGCCTTCGCATGCGATTGGGGCTAGGGGGAGTGGCGTTCGGGGGGCTAATGCTTAGGGAACGTTAACCGGCGATCGATCCCTTGCTCGCGCTGCGGGCTGGTATTGCGAATCGTTGATTCGAAAACCTTCGCATGCGATTGGGGCCTAGGGGGATTGGGGTGCGGGGGGCTAATGCTTCGGGAACGTTTACTGGCGTGCTTATCCCTTTGCTCGCGCAGCGGACTGGTAGTGGGGACGAACATTCGTTCTTCGCTCCGACTCACCCCTAACACATTACGTTTTGCTAGACTAAGGTCAGTTAATCAAAGACTTGTCAGAAAAGGATAACTCACGTGACAATCAATCGACCTTTGTTTCACTATTGCTTGATGACTGCAGCATTGTTCACTTCCCTCTCCAATGGTTCAGAGCCGATTCATTTGACCCTCCGCACGGCAACTCTTGCAACGGAAGGAAGGGAGGAAATAGCCTTCGTCCATCGCACGGAGACTTGGCAGACAGAACAAACCGCCATGATCGTGTGCGATGTCTGGGACTATCACCATTCTCAAAATGCAGTTGAGCGATTGGAGGCCTTTGCGCCTCGTCTGAACGAAGTTCTAACCGAGGCACGGCGTCGCGGTGTGACCATCATTCATGCACCGAGCGACTGCATGAATCACTACCGCGATCATCCCGCGCGGACGCGAGCCCAATCTGCACCACTGGCCGCTAACGTTCCCAACTGGATCGATGCCTGGTGCTCTGCAATTCCCTCGGAGAAGTCTGGTGTCTTTCCAATCGATCAATCGGATGGTGGCGAAGATGATGCCCCGCAAAAGCTGGCTGTTTGGCGAAAGAAGCTGGCAGATTTGGGCCGCAATCCGCAGATGCCTTGGCAAGCTCAATCGCCCCTAATCACCATTGATAAAGACCTCGACTTTATCAGCGATTCAGGCAGTGAGGTTTGGAACGTATTGCAGTCTCGCAAAATTAAAAACGTCGTCCTGACCGGCGTTCACGTTAACATGTGTGTACTAGGGCGTCCGTTTGGGCTAAGGCAGATGGCTCGCAACGGAATGAATGTCGCGCTGCTGAGAGATTTGACTGATGCAATGTATAATCCATTGTCATGGCCGTATGTCGATCATCATGAAGGTACGCGCCGCGTAATCGAGCATATCGAACGATACGTATGCCCGACCATTAGTAGCGACCAATGGATCGGAGGCCAAGAGTTTCAATTGTCTAAAGTGGACACATCCATTCAACTCAAGCCAGCAGGGCAATCGCTAGCTTCGCAGCGCAAACGTCATTGGGAGTTGATCTCATTGCCGATGAAGGCTAGGGACGGGGGGCAAGGGGATGCAGTGAAAGGGGACGGGACATTGTGGTTGCGATGCACGGTCTTTATTCCCAAGGAGTGGGTCACGCCCGAGTTACGTTTACAAGTTCCGATAACGACGCAATCCAGGGCAATGGATCAGCGAGTCTGGGTCAATGGTCAGCTTGCGAAACTTGAGGCTAATTCCCCGAAGGAGTATGCTGAGTATCGGTTGCCTACTGATGCCATTGCGGGTAACGATGTCAACTTGATCGTGATAGGTACGCCTGGGCGGTTGATCGATAAGGCGATCAAGCTGCGAGGTAAAGAAGTGGAATTGTCGTTGGTGGGCCGTTGGGAATTTACGTTGGAGGGAACTGACCAGGATTTATCCTCCTTGCCTTTGCCAGCCAAATTCGGCATGGGACCTGATGTGTTGTTTGCTCCTTAGACTAAGGTCTTAAGAACAAGGTCTCAGGCGCTTAACATTCTCGAGAGCTTGAACAACGGATACGCTGCGATAGCCACACATGTTAGCAGTCGTTTTACAGTCGAATAACGTTACGATTCGCCAGCCCTCTTGGGAACAACGAGGAATGCGAGAAACATGGCGAACACGAGACACAAACAGGCCAGCGCGAACGGGGCTCCTTGCCAGAAGTCGCTACGTTCTGGTGCCCGAGACCAACGGAACACCAATGCGTAAATCCCTGGGCCAATCAAACCGGCTAAGCCCATGATCGAACTGTTCGCCCCGGATAACCGCCCTTGATCCAGCGGCCCGATCTTGGAAGACATAACCCCATTGATCGACGATTGAAAGAAACCCATCAACGCAAAGAAAATGGTTGAGTAGAAAAACGTAGACCCATCTCGTGCAGCAGCGTATGCCGCGAAGCCCAATATACCGCCGGTCAATCCAACGAAGACCAGAATGCGTTCACCAAACGTCTTGACCGCAGGTCGCACCAATCCTCCTTGGACAATCATGTTGAGGATTCCTACCGTTCCCAATGCCAGTCCGACTTGATATGGTTTCCATCCAAAGTACGTGTCGGTGTAGATAACAAAGATATTCTGAAAGGCTAAGTGAGCGAGCTGATAGCTGAGCAAGATACAAGCCATCGGTAGAAGCCCTTTTGCCGATAGCAACAGTCTCAAGGAACCCAGAGGGTTTGCACGAGCCCATGAGAAAGCACTTCGCTTTTCTTTCGGCAACGACTCAGGGAGCACAAAGTAACCGTAGAACCAATTCGCGATCGTCAACGCAGCGGACACCCAAAACGGCAATCGCAAACTGATTTCTCCGAGCAGCCCGCCAACGATCGGCCCTAGAACAAATCCAACACCAAAAGCGGCTCCAAAAAGCCCGAAGGCGGCCGTTCGCTTTTCGACTGGTGTCACGTCAGCCAAATAGGCTTGCGCAGTAGAAAAGCTAGCTGCGGTAATCCCCGTGATCACTCGACCAACCAAAAGCCACCATAGGTTCGGTGCAATGGCTAGTAATATAAAGTCGAGTCCGAGTCCAAATGCGGAAACGAGCAACACCGGCCGGCGTCCGAATTTGTCAGAGAGAGCACCGATAATTGGCGAGCAAAAGAATTGCATTAACGCCCAGAGCGTACCAAAGAGCCCGATGTAGAACGAAGCGACTCGATCGTCACCACCTACGAGCTCCTTGATAAGTTTTTGCAAAACCGGAATGATCAGTCCGAGCGACAGCACGTCGAGAATGACCGTGATCAGAATAAAGGCAATTGCAGCCCGCCGAGGTCCCTTGGCTTGCGGTGAGGGATTAGGTATTTCAATATCGGACTGCATGGAACGGCCTGCTGACACGCGTAAAAACAATCGTAGTGGAGTTCTTGCGACGGCTAGGAAGTCCAGCTTTTTGGTCGTCGAATGAACTTTGGTCCGAGTGCCATAATATCGCCAAAGTACGATAGCTTCGACGGCTCTTTCGCGAAGCAATCGGGGAAGCCACCTTGCCGCTTGCCGATCTCATTGCCGACGGCATCCGCCGCGCCCCGGTTACCGATGGTAAACGCAATTCCTCTACTGGCAGTCCTCTGTCGACCCGTTTATCGGCAAATGATGGGCCGCCGCATAAGCAGCATTAATGCCAGGCTGCTAGTTTAGAATGCTAGTGCGAAGAAAAAGGAAGAATCCTGTTTTGGATTGGGTATTACTTGGCTAGGTCACGCACTATAATGGTGGAACCTCGCAACGAATCGATGACCGATCCGTTCATCCTCCCACCGAATTTGTTTTGCCCGCCTGACTTGGAATGCTTAACCGTCTTTGACCCCACCACCTTTGCCTATCAAAGATCTGCCTCTCAAAGATCAAGCATGTCTGACATTTGCCGTTTCTTAACGAATCATTTTTCTAACTGAGTATTTTCCTAATTACGGAGAACTATCGCGATGCGATGTCTTGGAAATCCGCTTGGACGACGTGGCTTTCTCACTGTAGGAGCTCTCGGCGGGCTCGGGCTCTCGATGGGCGATCTTTTTCGATTGCGAGCGAGAGCCGATCAAAAGCATTACGATTTTATCGAGGCTAAAGCAGAAAGTGTAATACACGTTTTCTTGCCTGGTGGGATTGCTCATCAAGAGACGTTCGACCCCAAGCCTTATAGCCCCCTCGAGTATCGTGGCGAGTTGGGGACGATTAAAACAAAGACAGGCGATGTCTTTAGTGAAACCGTACCGCGGCTTGCGGCTCTCGCGGACAAGTTGACGGTAATCCGATCGGTGACTCACGGAGAGGCGGCTCACGAGCGGGGCACTCACAACATGTTCACGGGATACAAGCCATCTCCAGCGCTTGTGTTCCCGAGCTTTGGTTCTGTTATCAGTCACGAATACGGTCCGCGAAACAACTTGCCTCCCTATGTTGCTGTTCCTAGTGCGGCCAACGAGTACGCGGGTACTGGATATCTGAGTTCATCTTACGGTCCATTCGCGTTGGGAGCAGATCCTGCTAACAACGGCTTCCGCGTTCAAGACTTAAACTTGCCAGCCGGTGTTGATATGGCGAGGTTTGAGCGACGCCGTTCTGCTTTGGAAGCGGTCAATGCTCACTTTCAGTCGAAGCAGAATGCCGACGCGATCAATGCGATGGATACGTTCTATCAGCGTGCGTATTCCTTGATCAGCAGTGAGAAAGCTCGCGAAGCCTTTAATATAGATGCAGAAGATGCGGCGTTGCGTGATCGTTACGGTCGTAACACGGCTGGTCAGCGTCTGTTGATGGCTCGACGTTTGGTCGAAGCCGGTGTGCGATTTGTGTCGGTTACTTACGGTGGTTGGGATATGCACACCCAGATTTCCGCTGGGATGCGTCGCGACATGCCAGCTTTGGACCAAGGGTTGTCGACGCTCATTGAGGACTTGGAATCGCGTGGTCTTCTTTCCAAGACATTGATTTTGGTGAGCAGCGAATTTGGTCGCACCCCCAAGATCAACAATGAAGCGGGCCGCGACCACTGGCCTAAGGTATTCTCGGTCATGATGGCTGGTGGTGGTATCAAGGGTGGTTTGGTCTACGGTTCGTCGGACGCAACGGCAACGGAGCCTGAGTTTGCTCCCGTTACGCCAGAAGATCTGGCCACCACGATGTATCACCTGTTAGGTATCGTGGCTGACAAAGAGCTCATGGCTCCTGGCGATCGTCCAATAGAAATCTGCGATGGTGGCAATCTGATCAAGGGCATCCTTGCATAAAGACTTGATCTCGAAAGCTAACGAGCAATCCAAGGCGATCCAACTTCACGGAAACTTGCGAACTATGGGTACGGTAATGAACAACTTGCTTAAGTATGGTTTCAGTTTTGCGTTGGCGGCGATCTTTGCCGTGGCAAGTTATGCAGGCAGTCCAGAGGTAAACAATTTGTCTATCTCCGGATTGCAGCGAGGCACCTCGGGCGAAGTGGTCATCGCGGGAGCTCGCATTGGTGATGCGAACTCGTTAGTCTTTTTTACTCCCGGCATAACGGCACGTGATATTACCAAGATCGATGCGAATCAAATCAAGGCCACGATTGATGTGTCTGCTGACGTCAAGCCTGATTTGCATCCGTTTCGAGTGGTGACCGACACCGGTATTAGCAATGTGCGCCTATTTGGTGTGTCGGAAATGCCAATTGTTGCAGAAGTGGAACCGAACAGTGAATTCGCAACTCCGCAAGCGATCCCTGTGAACAGTACGGTGCAAGGAGTTGTTCGTGGCGAAGATGTTGACTACTTCGTCGTTGAGCTCAAAAAAGGGCAGACGATGCAAGTCGAGCTTGAGGGGCTTCGACATTCTTACCTGTACAATTTTTTCGATCCTTACATAGCCATCTACGATGACAAGCGGTTCGAAATCGCAGCAAGCGACGATTCCGTGTTCCTGCAACAAGATTGCTTGGCCGCCATTACGGCACCAGAAGATGGCAAATACATTATCGAAGTTCGAGAAAGCAGCTTTGGTGGCAACGATTCTTGCAAGTATCAACTACACGTTGGAAGCTTTCGACGGCCCATCGCGATTCTGCCCGCTGGCGGCCCTCCAGGACAACCGCTCACTGCAAAGTGTGTTGACATACTAGGAAACGAGTGGGAAGAGACCTTTGCGGTTTCCGATCAACCTCAAGACGCTTTTCCCGTTTGGTCGCAGGTCGATGGTTTGCGATCTCCCTCTCCGAATTGGATTCGAGTGAATTCGCTCAGCAATGTACTCGAACAAGAGCCGAACGAAGACCATAATAAGATCGAGACGGTTAGCGCTATCCCCGCAGCGTTTAACGGCGTGCTTCAATCCAAAGGGGACCGAGATTTTTTTGTCTTTGAGGCCAAGAAAGACCAGCAGATTGAGGTGCGTGTCCACGCACGATCTCCCATCCGCTCTCAAGTTGACCCGGTGCTCCAAATTTGGAAAGTTGGTGGTGGCGCGTTGGCAGGCAATGACGATAGCGGAGGCCCCGATAGCTATTTGTCATATAAGATTCCTGAAGATGGCAAGTACGCGATCTGCGTCTATGATCATTTGGGCAGTCACGGCAAACACTTTGTGTATCGCGCCGAAGTGACACTGCCGACCCCAACTGTCGTTCCTTCGATTGTGGAGCAGGAACGATATGTTTCCCAGGTGGTAAACGTTCCGAGGGGAGCTCGAATGGCTGTGGAGGTCAATGTTGCTCGCCAAAACTTAGGAGGCAATGCTGCCATCGAAGCGATTGGTCTGCCACCAGGGATGACCCAAGCCGAAACGATTTGTTCGGCCGATCAAGCCAAGGTTACGATGCTATTCCGAGGCGAAGAGGGAGCCACCAACGTGGGCAAGCTTGTAGATTTCACCGCGACTATCGCTCCATCTGCTGAGCAAAAATTCGTCGGGCGTTTAGCCCAACGGACACAGTTAGTCCGTGGCCAAAACAATGTTGATGTCTGGGGCGTCACCAAGGAACAGCTCGCGGTTGCTCTCATCAATCCGGCACCTTTTGATATCGAAGTGGTTCAGCCTCAAGTGCCGCTCGTTCGAGATGGTTCGCTCGCACTGCAAGTTAACATCAAGAGAAAAGAAGGCTTCGATAAGCCAGTCACGGTATCCATGCTGGGTCCTCCACCTGGAATTGGTGCTGCAACCTTTGCTATTCCGGGCGATCAATCGACCGGTTGGATGCAGCTCACTGCCAACGGTGGTGCACCAATTCGCGAATGGCCGCTCGTTTTGTTGGCTACTACGGATGTTGGGTACGGTCCGATACAAGTTGCGAGTGAGTTCTTCAAGCTAGATGTAAAGGAACAGCTCTTTGCATTCGAGTTTGCCAAGACGATGGCCGAACAAGGCAAGCCGGTCGAGGTTATTGTAGGCGTGAAGCTCAAACGACCGGTCGAAGGGCAGATAGAACTAGAGATACTCGGTGTTCCTCCTGGAACGACTGCGTCCAATGCAAAACAAGCAATCCCTGCCGATGTGGAGCGGATGGCTTTCAAGGTAGAGGTGCCACCCGAAACGCGTGCGGGCAATTACAAGACAATCGTGTTCCGGGGGACCGTTACGAGCCCGCAAGGGGTTATCACACAAGTGAACGGCAATGCCGAAATGCAAGTGGACGTGCCTATCGTCGCAGCGACTCCAACTCCTACGCCATCACCTGCAGCTGCGGCACCTCCTCCAACACCAACCACCAAGCCGCTAACGCGACTCGAACAACTAAAGCAGCAACGAGGAAAATAGAGACATGAAATCTTACACCTTTGTTTGTTGGATTTGCGCGAGCTTGATCAGCATCAGCTGTTTGGCTCAGCAACCCGCCGAGCCTAGCAGCGCTCCCAGCAATAGTCCCAGCGATCCACCACCGGTTGCCGTGGCGGCTACTCCTGCTGAATGGACATCGCTCGTCGTTTATCCACCTAAGATTAAGTTATCGGCCAAGACGGATTCGCAGCATGTCGTCGCGGTCGCCACTCGTAAAGATGGCGTTACCATGGACGTAACCGATCAAGTGGCTTGGGCGCTGGATGCCGATACGTTTGTAGACTGGAAAGACTTTGTCGTGTCCCCCAAAGCGGACGGCGCGAGTCGATTGACCGCGACTTGGAATGGCATGACATCCACGACAGAGATAACAACCAGCAATTCGCAAGTTATCAATCCGATTCATTTCGAAAAGGACGTGATGCCTATATTGACCAAGGCTGGGTGCAATACCGGATCGTGCCACGGTGCAGCTCGTGGTAAAGATGGCTTTCGGCTGAGCCTGTTCGGTTACGATCCCGTCGGTGATTACCAGCGAATCACACGCGAGATTGGCATTCGGCGCATCAATTTGGCAGTGCCCGAGCAAAGTCTGTTATTGCTTAAAGCGATTGGTGCGGTTCAGCATTCCGGTGGCAAGAAAATTGAACCGGGCAGCAAGCATTACAACACCATTCTCGCATGGTTAAAGAACGGAGCCACGCCTGATGCGGCACGTGCGCCGGTGGTTACTTCCGTTGACGTCTATCCATCCCAAGCCGTGCTCGAGGGAGCTGACAAAAAACAACGCTTGGTCGCTGTTGCCAAGTACGCGGATGGCACAGAGCGGGATGTTTGGGATCTAGCGACCTTTACCACGAACAACGAACGGACCGGTGCTGTTGCCGTTGATGGGCTCGTCACGAGCGGCGTTCGAGGCGAGGCTTATGTATTCGCTCGATTTGATACGCACACAGTGGGAAGTCAAATTCTGGCTCTTCCTGAAGGGATCAATTACAAAACACCGGAGGCCGCGGGCAACTATATCGACACGTTGGTCAAGGCAAAGCTTCAGAAATTGCGGCTACCGGAAAGTGGTATCTGCACAGATGAAGAGTTTGTTAGGCGAACCACGATCGATATTGTTGGATTGTTGCCGACCGACGAAGAGACCAAGCAATTTGTAACGAGCACTGAGCCAGACAAGCGGGCTAAATGGATCGATTCGCTTCTAGAACGAAAAGAGTTCAGTGAGATTTGGGCCATGAAGTGGTCCAATCTTCTGATGATTAAGAGCAACAACCAAGTCAGTTACAAGGCGGCTTATCTGTACTACAACTGGCTCACCAACAAGATCGCATCCAATACTCCGATCGATCAGGTCGTAAGAGAATTGATCAGTGCGACGGGTGGTACGTTTGAAAGCCCAGCGACCAATTTCTACCAAGTGGAATTGGATCGCTTGAAACTATCGGAGAACGTCGCCCAGGTGTTTATGGGTATTCGAACTCAGTGCGCTCAATGTCATAATCATCCGTTCGATCGATGGACTATGGATGATTACTACGGGTTCACCGCCTTCTTTGCTCAGATCGGCCGCAAGCAGGGGGAAGATTATCGCCAGCTGGTCGTATTCAATGCGGGTGGTGGTGAAACGAATCATCCCGTGGGTGGTGCCGTGGTTAAGCCTAAGTTCCTCGGTGGTGTGGTGCCTGAGGTGGCAGGTAAAGATCGACGCGAAGTATTGGCGAATTGGATTACCAGCCAGGACAATCCCTTCTTTGCCAAGAGTGTAGCCAACCGTGTTTGGGCGCACTATACAGGCGTGGGTATCGTCAATCCCGTCGATGATTTCCGAGCCAGCAACCCACCGAGCAATCCAGAGTTGCTAGATGAGCTCGCAAAGCGATTAGTGGAGTACAAGTACGACATCAAGCAATTGGTTCGCGATATCTGCAACTCTCAAACCTATCAACGGTCCGTAACTCCAGTTCCGGGTAACGAAGATGATACGCGAAACTATTCTCATGCTTCGGTCCGACGAATTCCCGCTGAGAATTTGCTCGACTGCATTTCTCAAGCGACCAACACCAAGGATAAATTCCAAGGGCTCCCGATAGGGGCGAGAGCAGTGCAAATTGCTGACGGTTCAACGAGCAACTATTTCTTGACCTCCTTTGGACGAAGCCAAAGAACGACCGTTTGCGAAGAAGAAGCGACCACGGATCCATCGTTGTCGCAAGCGTTGCACCTCATCAATGGTGATGCAACGGGAGGCAAAATTGCGAATGGTGGTCTCCTCAAAACTTGGAAGGATCAAGGACTAACTCAGCAACAGATCATTGAAAAAATCTATATGCGATGCATCTCGCGAGCTCCCACGGAAGCTGAAAGCAGCACGCTTCTGAAGATGATTGCTGAAGCGCCGAACGAAGAGCAAGGATTGCAGGACGTTTTCTGGGCTGTTCTCAACAGCCGCGAGTTCATCTTCAATCACTAGACGACTTTTGGAAACTAAGCACATGTTAATCAAAAGCCTTTCGATTCTCTGTCTTTTAGGTTTGTCTGCATCCGCAGTTGCCGACCAGCCTGCAAAAGTGACGTTTGATGATCACATCAAGCCCATCTTTCGCGAGCACTGTACCTCGTGTCATAACGTTAACGAAAAGAAAAGTGGTTTGGCGCTGGACACCTATCAAGCGACACGCGCGGGGGGGAGTTCTGGCGAGGTCGTGTATGAAGGTGATTTAGATGCGTCGCGATTGTACGCGCTCACTGCTCACTTAGAGCAGCCGTATATGCCACCTAATCAAGACATGATTCCGAAAGCCAAAGTGGACTTGATCAAAACCTGGATTGAGCAGGGCATGCCGGAGAACAGTGGCTCGGAAATCAAAAAGCCCAAGGCCAGTTCCATGGCTTTGGCGGTTGTCGTGGGGCGGCCTGAGGGGGCTCCTCCTATGCCCAAGACCATGTTAAAGCAAACTCCTTTTGCAACAGAGAGAGCAGCCACGACATCCGCTGTTGCGGCCAGCCCTTGGTCACCTTTGGTCGCGGTCGCAGGGCAGATGCAAGTCTCCCTCTATCATACCGAGACGGGCGAGTTATTGGGTATCATTCCGTTTCCTGAGGGAGAGGTTTACTCAATCACCTTTTCGAGAGATGGCCGATTGATTTTGCTGGGTGGTGGTCGTCACAGTCATTCGGGTTTGGCTGCGCTTTACGACATTGAAACGGGAAACCGCATTGCCAAAGTGGGTGATGAGTTGGATGTTGTGTTGGGGGCAGATATAAGTGATGACAACACATTGATCGCGATCGTTGGTCCGCAAAAGATGGTTCGCGTTTATGAAACACTCACCGGTGCACTGAAGTTCGAGCAGAAGAAGCACACTGATTGGATTTACACGGCGAGATTCAGCCCGGATGGATTGCTATTGGCCACCGGGGATCGCAGTTCGGGGTTGGTGGTTTGGGAAACCCAAACAGGTCGCTTGTATATGGATCTCCAAGCACACAAGGGAGAGATTCGCTCGATCACTTGGCGACCGGACTCGGCAGCATTGATCAGCAGTTCGACCGATGGGACGTTAAAGATGTGGGACATGAACAGTGGCACTGTGATCAAGTCTTGGGATGCTCATCCTGGCGGAGCTTTGGCGGTGGCTACTTGCAACGACGGCACCATTGCATCCACAGGCCGAGATAACAAAGTTAAGGTTTGGGATGCAGGTGGCAATCTCGCGGGAGAGATGCCCGCGCTCGTAGAGGCGGGGCATCAGGTCGCAATATCGGTTGATAGCAAACAAGTTATCGCGGGGGACTGGGCTGGCAATGTTCGACTTTGGCAACGGGCAAACCCTGCCGATGAAAAGGCATTGCGAGCCAATCCGGCTCCACTCGAACAAACACTTGCCCAACTAACTGCCGAGCAGCAGCGAGTCGATCAATTGGTAAAGGCTCTTGATCAGCGTTACCAAGCTGAAACGTCGCAGCAATCAGCCTTGCAACAGCAGCTTCAAACACTTCAAACCGAAGTCAATCAGTTGGCGGCTCAAATTCAAACGGCAACAGCCCAGCAAAACGAATTAAAGCCAATCGTTGAACAACTCGATGCACAGTACAAAGCAAAGCAGGCTGAGTTGACGCCGATCAAGGTAACGTTTAACGCCAAGAATTCGATGTTAGACTTGGCGAATCGCAATCTTAAGGATTACGAGACCCAATTGCAGACCTTGATTACAAAATTGCAATCGGAGGGAGACACACCAGAGGCCATTGAGTCCAAGTCGGCCGATGCGAAAAACCAGTGCGAGATTCAGAAGGTCGCCATCTCCCAAATCTCAGCCGAGGCAGAACCACTTAAGCAGAATGTTGCCAAGCTGGAGCAGGAATCGTTAGCTTTAAAGACCGAGCTCGATCCGAAGCAGCAAATGCTAGTCGAATTAGGCGCAAACTTAACGCAGTGGGTCGCCCAGCATGCAGAGAAGGTAAAGCTGGTGGAGCCCGCCACCGTCGCATTAAAAGCTGCCGTGGACAAAGCCAATGCGACGAAAGCGGAACTCGATTCCGCACAGGCCAAGCTAGTGGTTCTGCAGAATCAAGTGCAGAGGGTGCAGGCAGATTTGCTCGCGTTCCAAAACCGTCTCCAAGAGTTAGCGTCCCAACGTGACAACCTCGGCAAATCAATGGAAAGTCTTGTCGGCCAGTTAGCGCCGGTCGAGACGGATATTTCGGCCAAGATGACCGAGGCCGAGCAGATTGTAAACGGCATGGCAGAGCTTGAGAAAAAGCTCGCGGATCTTCAGCAGCAAATCGCCGATCAAAAAGGGAAAAAAGACGCAGTTGCGGCAGCTCTGGCGACTCAGCAAGCGGAAGCGGCCAAGTTAAAAGAGCAGCAACAGAAGATCGAATTGGACACTGCTTCACTGCAGTTGCAGATGGAACTCTTCAACCAAGCCTTCAAAAAGTAGTTTTCCGCTTGGCCTTATCCCGGCGGACGGATGGAGTTAGTGGATCGATCGCGGCGTCATCAGAGCTAGAGCGTTTCCGATTGATCCGTTTTGCAGGCAGCTAAGCCGCTTGAATTCTCGTAGCGGCTCGTTCCAAGAATGAACCGTGCAAGACGCAATTCCTAGTCTATAATGGGCACGTGTTCAGGCACTTCTCGACGGTTTCGTCCTAGTGAAACCTTTGTCCGGATTGCCAGATTTTCCGGTACCTATTGTTCCGCCCCCGAGGATTAAGGCATGGCTGTCAAGATTCGGATCCCAGAGACCCTCACCGAGCAAGTCCGCAGTTACCGGAAGAGCGTGCGCGCAACCAAAATCGCGGAGGCCGTGAGCATTGCAGCCGTCGCTGTGCTAGTTGGCTTCACGATTGTGTTCGTGATCGATCGATTTATCGATGCTGGATTAGTGACTCGGAGTGCCACGTTTCTTTTAGCGGTAGCAGGGATTTTCGGAATACCACTGGCCTATTATCGATGGGTACAAAAGCTTCAGACGCTTGAGTCGGTCGCAAAGTTGCTGTCTAAACGAATGCCGCGAGTGGGAGATTCGTTATTGGGAGCTTTAGAGCTGTCACACGATTCCAAGGAGCAGAATCGTTCTCCTGCACTTTGTCAGGCCGCACTCGATCAAGTGGCAGCCGACACGGCGAAGAAGAATCTACTCGAAGCCCTTCCTGTTTCGCATCATAAACGATGGAGTGCAGCCGTCGCGCTGTTAGGCATAGGAGCTATCGTATTGACGTTGCTGTTTCCTGCCGCGTCGTTGAACGCATGGGCTAGGTTATGCATGCCGTGGGCTTCTATTGATCGCTATACCTTCACCGCACTCGCTTACTATCCGACTCGGATGGTGGTGCCTCATGGTGAAGTCTTCCCGATTGATTTGCGGCTTGCATCGGATTCCCAGTGGAAGCCGTCTTCAGCGAAGCTCCACGTTGGCGAATCAAGCTCATTGAACTCCGACTTGTCCGATGGCGGATATTCGTTTGAAGTCCCACCACAACTCAAGCCGGTCGATTTGTCGGTGCTCGTCGGTGATGCTTATCCTAAGATATCGATCCAGCCATCACCACGTCCTGAGTTGGAGAAGCTGCATGCGACCATTAAGCTTCCGGACTATCTCAGCATATCGGAACCGGTGCTAAAAGAGATTCGAGGAGGAGCACTGGTCACAGTGAGTGGCTCTCGTTTGGAGTTGGAATCCAGGACCACGAAGCCTGTTGTCAGTGCGACATCAAACGGAAAGAGCTTGCAAGTTTCCGAGGGAGCTTTTCGTCTTCCAGCGACCGAGATGACCGAGACGACGACTCTGGAGTTGCAATGGACAGATGCTGATGGGCTTCAATCCAAATCGAGTTATCCACTGCAAATAGAGGTGTTTGAAGATCAGTCACCCACGGTATTTGCAGATGGTCTACCTAAGGCGCGAGTGATGCTCGAGTCGGAGCAGATCGAGTTTCGCATTCGAGCCTTGGATGATTTCGGTGTGAAGCAAGTCGGGATGGAGTGGAGCGTAATCGAGGAAGGCAAATCCCCGTCGGCGGAAAAGGGAGAGTTGATGTTAGCGGCTGGCTCCCCGACGCAATCCTCATTGGAGGCTTTGGCGACGTTTCAAGCGACGGCGATGAAGATCCCCTCCAAGCCGATCGAACTGCGATTGTTTGCCGAGGATTACTTACTCAATCGAGGCCGGGTTTATTCTTCACCACATTTGCTTTATGTCCTAACTCCTGCGGATCATGCGGTGTGGGTCTTGGATCAAATGACGCGTTGGCAACGCGAATCTTTGGAAGTACGCGATCGAGAGTTGCAATTATTGGCAACCAATAAGCAGATTCGTGACATGCCCGAATCGGAGCGGAATACAGACGACGCACGGGCTTTAATGGAACAGCAATCCGCTGCGGAGCAAGCCAACAGTCGTCGACTCAATCAGCTCACGGCAAAGGGTGAAGAGCTATTGCGTCAAGCAGCTCGCAACAAGGAGATTGGCGTCGGGCATCTTGAAAAGTGGGCCGAAATGCAGCAAATCCTCAAAGACATCGCGGCGAATCGAATGCCTAACGTGGCCGATTTGTTGAAGAAGGCAGCACGCTCCGAGACGCTGGCCAAAGCATCAAATAAAGCCAAAGCAACGAAACAAGAAACTGCACCGACGGCAGGTCAAGATCGCTCTGAGAATAGTGGAGGCGGTCCTCAGTCCGAAGACAAGCTTGCGAGCGAAGATAAACCTGCAAGCAAGGCGCCGTCCGTGATCGATAAAGAATCGTCCCAGCAGCCGATCGATCCTAAAGCTGTGGCTGACAACGAAGAAAAAAAGAAGGGTAATAGCCAGAGTAAACCGTCTGCATTGCGGTTGCCATCGACCACTGTGGCAGGGACCGGTTCGAAACAAAAGAAAGAGGAATCGGATGAAGATCAGCCTGCCGAGGATCAAGTCGAAGAGGCGGTGGATAAACAATTAGAATTGCTCGCCGAATTCGATAAAGTCGCAGATGAGCTCAACGAACTCATGGCGAATCTTGAGGGGAGCACACTTACCAAGCGACTTAAGTCGGCCGCGAGAGAGCAACTCAAAATCGCCGATACAGCGGCAGTCGAAATCAAAGATGCGTTTGGAGCAACCTTTGTCAGATTGAACTCGGAACAAAAGATATTCTTTAAGGAGCTTCAAGTTCGGGAAAACAAAGCTGCTGATTTTGTATCGGCAATTGTTGACGACATGCAAGGGTTTCACGAACGCCGACCATCGGGCAAGTTTGAAAGCGTGTTGGCTGAGGTAAAACAAGAGGATGTCATCGGGGGCCTCCGAGGCTTGTCGGAAAGAATCTTGAACCAACAAGGCATTGCCATAGCCGAAGCGGAGTACTGGTCCGATACCTTGGATCGTTGGGCCGAGGATATTGTCGACCCAGCCTCCAAGGGAGAATGCAAAGGGAGCAAAAGCAAGAGCTCTCTTCCCCCTTCCATTGTGCTGGAAGTGATGCAGATTCTGGAAGCCGAAATGAATCTACGAGAAAGGACCCGCGTTACGGAACAAGCTAAATCAGCATCAACCCAATCTGACTATATCGAACAAGTGAAGGAGTTGGCATCAACTCAATTTCAGCTAAAGGATCGCATTGACGTCGTGAAGCAGAAAATAGCTGCCTTGCCCGATGCGACGGAAGAGTTTGGAAAGGAGCTCCAATTGATGGAGTCCGCAGGTTTGGTCATGTTGGATGCGTCTTTAATTCTCAATCGTCCAGAGACTGGCAAGGAAGCTATCGCAGCAGAAACAGAAGTCATCGAATTGTTGCTGCAGACCAAACGAACCGATCCCAATTCCAGCGGCGGCGGTGGAGGTACAGACCCGGGAACGGGAGGTGGTGGCACCACTGACGAAGCAGCCATCGCCATGATTGGTCCCGGGATCAATCAAAACGAGCGTCGTCAAGATTCGGGCGTGACTCAACAAACGGGCTCCACCAACAATGCATTGCCGGAAGAGTTTCGATTTGGACTCGATGAGTACTTTCAACGGATCGACAGAAAGAACGCCCCATGATTGCTGATGCGTTACGATGTTGCTTTTTGTCAAAGCTAGAGCCCTGGTCTTTCTGCCTTATCGTTTTGCTCAACCTTACGGTGAATGCGTTTCTATGCTCGTTTGCGATTGGGCAAGCCTTTATTCCGGTTAGGCCTGTCCAGCCAGCGCCCGAAGAGCTAGTAACTTATCAGCAACAAGTGCGAGGCTTGATTCAAAACGAATTGGATTTCATCACAGAAGTGGTAAAGCCGAGCGACTCTCAGTCTCAGGCTCTGGCAGATGTTGCCGAGTCGCAATGGGAGGCAACCAGTTTGCGCGAAGTCACGCGTCGCGTCCAACAGCATGTTCACGGTAGTATTGATTTCGATGGTCTCGTCGAAAGGTCTGTTAGTGGCTGGTGCAAAGACATTTTGAACGAGGAGCAACTCTCGCTTCATCAAGCTGAATTACAAGATCGGCAGGAGTTGCGAAAGGAAGCGCTCATCGCGCGCATGTTGACTTGGTTGCAAAGCAAACTCTCTTTATCTGCAGGCCAGACAGTAGAGGTAGAAAAGGTACTGCGGGAGAGATGGAAAGATCGGTGGTATCGGTCGATTGAAGCCACCTTTGCCAACGAAACGCTGTTGCCTGAGATCAATCAGAAATGGCTTGAAGGGATTCTGACTCCAGCCCAAAAGAATGCTTTAGTTGTCAGATCGCCGACCAAAGCCGATCCGGCTCCAGCTGGACCTGCGGAAAAAAAGGAACCGATAAATTGAGTGTCAACATTCTGTTCGGGCGATTTCAAGAAGTGTTACCCCAAGGAAAATTTACATCATTGGTAACGATCAGATTGATGACCATTGTATGCATCATGATTTGCGGTAACTGTTGTATTGCGCAGAATCCACGGCTCGTCTTACAACCAGCGGCCAGAGAATCGATTCACGCCAGATTGGATCGCGATCAATTAGAAGAGTTGCTGTACGGAACCTTGGGGGGCTCTAAACAAGCGTTTCGAAGGAGCAAGAAGGAATCGATTCAACGATATGTCGATCAAGTGGATCAAGTTTGCAATCTTTCTGACGAGCAACTTACGAAAGTTCAAAGCGCAATCGATGTCGAAATAGCACGTTGGGAGTCACGGATTACGGCGTTGCTAAGTGACATAACCCCGTCGACCGAGCCAACACAAAAGCAAACCATCTTTACTCAAGCGTGGTCAAAAGCTTTGGAGTTCCAAAATGAGCCAAAGGAAACAGAAGCCACGGTTTGGTACAAAACGCTCGTGTCGACACTAACACCTGAACAGTTAGGAAAATGGGCTGCCGATCGTGAGCAGATGAAGATTCGAGAACGCAACGTTACGCGCTTTCGAATTTTGTTGTTAGCCCAGAGGTCGCTCGGATTGTCGAAAGCTCAGCGAGACGTACTGAACGAGTTACTGGTGAAATATGATGCTGATCGAACCACGCATGAGATGCTTACTTTCGAGCAGCTCTATGTTTTTTTGAAATCCCAAGGGGATCTATCGCTAGAGTTGTCAGCCAAGCAATGGGCGAAACTCGAATCGCTCGTCAAAGGGCAAGGAGGAGCTCAAATCCTCAATCTGGTTCCGAACGACATCGCACTTCCTTAACGTAAAATCCAAAGAGACTTTTTGTATGGTTAGCCCTCAGCGAAGTTCGATCGGCATGCTTAATCGATGCTGGAACGATTTTACTGCAACCTGTCTGTTGTTAACGTGCGTGCAAGTGTTTGTTTCGATGCCTTGCTCAGCACAGGAGCAACCTTGGCGTGAGGGGGCTGTTCAAGGCCAAGGTGTTTCGCGTGAGGTTCGAGAGATTTATGAAAGAGGACTCGGTTGGTTAATCGCTAATCAAGCGGAAGACGGAGGCTGGGAGTCCCCGAGCAATCCTGGCCCCGGAGTGACTGGGCTGTCTGTTATGGCATTTTTGGCTTATGGCGAAGATCCGAATTTCGGGCTTCATAGTGTGCCTGTTCGCAAGGCACTCCGGAATCTGATCCTTAATCAAGACGCCAATACCGGCTATCTCGGCGGGAGCATGTATCATCATGGATTCGCAACGCTCGCATTGGCAGAGGCCTACGGTGCTGTGGACGATAAACAACTTTGGCTCGATACAAGTGTTCCGGCCGGGCAACGCCGCTCGTTAGGCGAAGCTTTGGAGTTGGCTGTGAGAACATCGCTCACCAGCCAGGATAAAAACAGTGTCGGTGGATGGCGATATGGCCCGAATTCAACCGATGCAGATACATCGGTCTCAGGAGCAATCTTGGTTTCGCTCCTCGCGGCTAGGAATGCTGGTATCGAAGTCCCTGACAAAAACATCGACAAAGCAATCGGCTATTTCAAAAGCATGACTTCAAAGAGTGGTCAAGTCGCGTATGCAGGAGGGCTCGGTGGATATGACGAGTCACAAGCTCGCGTTTCTATCGCCGCGCTGGTGTACGCCATTTCGGGTCAAAAGGAGTTGGCAGAGTTTAAAGCCTGCACTGAGTTTTTGAAATCGCGAGGAAGTGTCAAAATGGGTGAGCACTACGCTGAATACACATCGTATTATAAAGCTCAAGCGTTGTTCCAAGCCGATACGGAGGCGTGGGAGAAGTGGAACAAGCAATTGGTGAATGAACTAAAGCAATCACAGAGGTCCGATGGCCATTTTGATGGAAGCTTTGGGCCTCAAGTAGCGACCTCCATGTCTCTCCTATCGTTAGCGTTGAATTTTCGATTCCTCCCCATTTACGAACGATAAAGATAGGGATGTTTAAACTTTTGAAAACCTCGCTACGCTCCACGATGGTCTTAGATTTGCGATTGATTCCAATCGTGCGAAACGCAATCTATCTACTAACGGGCATTATCGCACTGCTGAATTATGGCAATACGGGGCTATCTCAAGCGACGTTGCGGCTTGCTGACGGAGATATCTTTCAGGGGGACTTTAGCCAACAAGCTAGCGAACGAATTTCTGAGAAGGATCAAGGAGCCTTTCTGCTTTGGCGATGCGATGCATTTCTTGAGCCGATGGTGATTCCGTGGGATGTTGTAGATTCCATATCCCAAAATCAGACCAAGGATGCAAATCAAGGAATCGAAGACAACCAATATTACGTCATCGAGCTGGAAAATGGAGAGAGCATTTCCGGTAAGATCGAACGCTTGGATGAGCGAATCGTCCGGTTAACGAGCGATCGTTATGCACCTGTAGAGATCGAGTTGGATCGCGTGCGAGCCATACTTAGAGTGCAACCGTCGTCCATGGAAGGGGTCGGACGTCTTTCGGTGAACGCATGGAAGCAGGTGTTGCCGGTGAAGAAAAAAGATCTGCCCGAAACATGGGTATCGAAAGCGGGTTCGATCGAGACAGCCATCGCTGGATCGTCGATCGCACAAACGGCTGCGCTTCCGTCATTGGCAGTCGTGGATGTCGATGTGGCATGGACTCACTCCAATCCGAATTGGACTATCACGATAGGCAATACTTTGCCCAAGCTCGAATTGCGAGTTCGAAAGCTGGAACAACGTGACGAACTGTCCGTAACCCTTCTTTACGAAGAAGAAACCGCGGCGGACATTGTGACGGTCATGTTACCATCGACAGGAGTCGAGTCACTTCGGTTCAAGATTCTTTGCGATCTAGAAGAAGGCCGATTCGTGCTTCAACAAAACGGCCGCGCGATCGGAGCAATCGCTTCGCAATCGAAAATCAAAACATTGGAAAGCAAGCTCGACAATCGAGTCCGATTTCAAGTTACCAACGACGCACCGGGCGGACTGGTCCTACGCGAGCTCAAAGTATCTCGTTCCCCTTTCTCAATGACGAGAGCCGCTGGCCAAGAGGGGGATGGAGAGAACGCCGTTAGCTCGATAGCGAAAGGTAGGATGGCCAAGGTGCTTCTTACCAAAGGCACATCTTATATCGGAGGCATCAGTAAACCGGAAAACGAAAGCGGCGATCTTCTCCTCAGTACTATAGATGGCGAAACGATATCCATTGCCATTAGCGATATTGAGCGTGTGGAGTATGCCTTGAAAGGTCCGAATAACTCGGGCGAGTCCGAGCGAACAATCGAGCCGCCGACTCCAGACGAGTATTGTGTGGTTCAAACGAAGCTCGGTGAGCGTTTTACAGGGACATCGCTCCAGCAATCGAGAGATCGTCTCACTCTGGCTTGTAACTCGTTGCCAGCACCCATTAGCTTTTCCACAAGCGATATTTCGACGATCCAGTTCATCTCGAATTCAGGCCCTGTAGATCCCAAAAGGGAACAATCGATCCCCATGAAACTCGTGTGCGATGAGGCGCATACGAACGGCAGCTTAGTCCCATCGGAAAACGCAAAGATGGAGAACTCGGGGAGCGGATGGGCTTGGAAGCCTGCGAGCTTGTCGACCGAGTTTATAATCAACCCATCCATTAATGGCACGATCGATGTCATGCGAAGTGACGGTGAAATTCGTCCTGCGGATGCGCAAACTCGAAATCTATCTCTCAGGACAGATGTCTACGGACGTTCACTGGAGCCGGGTGAGCCAGCACTTTTTCTCACGAACGGAGATAGTCTTCCCGGAAAGCTAGTTCGACTCGACAACGGTGCTCTAACGTTTACCTCGGAACTTTTCGGTGAATCAACTTTAGAGTCATCTCAGGTAAAAGGGCTCCGGCAACTGGTTTACACCGGTCCGGATCGGATCGATGCCGTATTGCTAAAACGACTGCTAACTGTTCCCAGAATGGCTCGCCAGTCACCACCGATGCATCTAGTTGTTTCGCGCGATGGGGATATGATGCGTGGTAACATTGCGTACATCGACGAAGATTTGCTTCGAATTGTGGTTCGAGACGAAGAACGTGAAATATGGATGAAGAATGTGGCCGAAGTCATTTGGTTGGATCCTGCTCCGAAAGAGTCAGAAAAGGAGCCAGCATCGAATTCAACCGCCGATTCTGCAGCCGATTCAACAGCCGATTCGGCAGCGGATCTGGAGCCGACATCAAGCGATGATAGTGCCTATCGTTCTAGTTGCCAGCTGGTGATGAGAAAGGGTGGTGTGGTCAGTTTGATTCCTGGAAAAATGGAGGATGGATCGTTATTGGGAACTCACCCTCTCCTCGGGGATTGCAATGTGCCTCTCGATGACACCGTTCAAATCCTGTTCGGCGGTGAGAAGGAAAAATCGAGGAGTGCAAGTCGGTTCGCCAAGTGGAAACTGCGGCACGCGATCGATCCTAAGTTTGTTTCCGAAGAGGCTGATGCGGCTTCAGGAGAAGCCTCGGAGCTCGTGGGTAAACCCGCCGTTGATTTTGAACTAAAGGCCTTGGATGGAAAATTGGTAAAGCTATCAGCCATGCGAGGTCGAGTTGTTGTGGTAGACTTTTGGGCTAGCTGGTGCGGTCCGTGTCGAAAGAGTTTGCCTGTTATCCAGAGAATCGCTGAGGACTTTGGAAATGAAGACTTCTCTTTTTATGCGATCAACGTTGATGAAGAACCGAACGTGGTCCAGGGCTCAGCCATCGTTTTGGGAATTGCGAATAACTGCCTGTTAGATCCGAACGGGACTATTTCGAAAGCGTATGGCGCCAATGCGATTCCTTACACCGTGGTCATCGATAAAGAAGGAATCGTGAGACGAGTCTTTGTCGGAGCTAACGATGAAGCCTTTAATACACTCAGAGAGTCGATATCAAAGTACCTCGAAAACGATTCGCAATGACCCGACCGATCATCAATTTGATGAAAATCTAGTGAAGGGTGAAACCCGGTTCGCTGATTCCTGCTGAGACCTGCTAGTCAATCCACGCGATAAAGAACTTATCAGGTTGCCCGGTTTCGAGGGTGGACCCCATTTTTCAGGTGGGGATATGCAACAAAAGGGAAGGCAAAACGCATCGGGTTAGCTCGGACGTAACTCTCCGTCAGGCAGGCGGACGACCTGCCCCCCTAGGCTCGGCCCCTGGCTGGGATCGTCGAATCGTCGTGAGATTAGAATCGTAAACGGAATTAATGGGAAAATCGTTCCCCTAGGTGCGACGGTCTGCGTAT
Organism: Pirellula sp.; assembly: GCA_025459355.1. Lineage (GTDB taxonomy): Bacteria > Planctomycetota > Planctomycetia > Pirellulales > Pirellulaceae > JBKCUI01. Next base: position 4,116 of record JALOQS010000051.1, on the reverse strand, counting down.
CCTGTTAAAATGCTGGCGTTTCGTGCCTCCCCGTTTTGGCCATTGATTGGTCCGGAGGATTGTGGTTCGCACCGATTTACTGGAAAAGAAACCGTGGCAGCAAGACTAGTCGGCAGTATCGTAGATATCTCACCCTCTGGCGATCTCGTAACAGATCTAACTCATGCACAGCTTACCGCCTTGGGATACAACACTGAGACTAAGGTTGTCGTCGATGAAGAGTTCGAGACAATTGGAATCTACGGTGAAAATCACGAGCAGCCCGAAATGACGTTGATTGCAATCCTGAGCGAATCCTCTCCTCTGAGACTGTGTCTTGTATCGGATTCCGCCTCCATGATGCTCGGGGTAAAAAAAGGAGCACGCGTCGAGATTCGATAGATTGAAACGGGCCATAATCTCGCAGTGCCGTAAGTTTGGAGATGCCTTTGAACGGGCAGGAGTGCCCATTCTACGTTTTGTTAAACATCCGGTCTCGACTAGCTTTCGATCCAACCGGGCAGCGGGTCCCGAAATCCCGCCCAGCGTTCAGGTCCCATCTGTAGCTCTTCTTCGGTTAGCAAACTTTCTTCAAGCTGATCGATTATCGCGGCCTTGTCCATATCTTGACCGATGATCACCAATTCGATTCTGCGATCACCGAAGGGCTCGACCCAATTCTCCATAACTTGTTCGCGAAAGCCAGGCATATCGGGCCACTCTTCTTGTGGAACAGCGGCTGCCCATATGCCTGCCGACTTTATATTGTACAAAACACCTGACTGAGACCATTCCGCTGCGTAATCATTTTGATTCGCCAACCAGATGACCCCTTTGGAGCGAACCACATCCGAAAAGACTTCACCCTCGACGACATCATGAAAGCGGCGTGGGTGGAATGGTCGTCTCGCTTCAAATACAAAAGAGTCAAAGCCATATTCGTCCGCTTCAGAAACCTCGGATCCTCGTTTAACCACGAGCCAGTTTCGATTCTCTTCTGCCCAATTCTCTGTAAAGGATTTGGTATGCAATATGGCCTGAATCGGGACATCTGCTTGGCTAGATCGAATAATCTTAGCTCGGGGGTTCATCATATGAACAAGTCGCTGCACCTGTTCCATTTGATCTTCGCTGGCGATGTCGCATTTGCTAATCACAATCACGTTGGCGAATTCGATTTGATCAGTGAGCAAATGGGCAACACCTCGTTCGTCTGTTTCATCAATTTCGAGAGATCGCTCTTTGAGTCCGTCCGAAGAGAAATAGTCCGTATCGAAGTTGATGGGATCGACCACCGTGACGAGCGTATCGAGTCTTGCAACATCGCTGAGCTTTAATCCATTCTCGTCTTCAAACGTAAAGGTTTCGGCCACAGGCAATGGCTCGGAAATGCCAGTCGATTCGATCAACAAATAGTCAAATCGATTCTGTAAAGCTAGGTCACGAACCTCTTTGAGCAGATCCTCCCTAAGAGTGCAGCAAATGCATCCATTACTTAATGCAACCAATTTCTCATCGACCCGGCTAAGCTCCGCACCACCGTTTGCGATCAAACGCGCGTCGATGTTGATTTCGCTCATGTCGTTAACAATGACCGCCACTTTGAGCCCTTTGCGATTGTTCAGAACCGCGTTGAGCAAAGTCGTTTTTCCCGCGCCGAGAAAACCAGAGAGCAATGTGACCGGGAGAGGATTCATGATTAAAGTTGCTCCGAATCATTTTCGTCATACACAGGAATGGGAAGCGGACAGTCCCACGTGGCCCATACCTCGGGACCTTGTGCGAGTTCGTCGTCTGTGAGCAAGCAATCAACCAGTCGAGATCGCAAAACCGGTTCATCCATGTCGGAACCGATAAAGATCAATTGTTGACGGCGATCACCAAAGGGAGGTTGCATCGATTCGCGGATTCCATCTCGCACCTCTTCGTCTTCAGGCCATTCTTCTTCACCTACGGTACACATCCACGCACCGTCAGAATCCATTTGGACAGAGACTCCCGCTTGGGACCATCGAAAGGCTTCGTCATTGTGAGTTGCAATCCAGAAATAACCTTTGGATCGCATGACTCCTTGCAGTACCCCATCTTCAAAATTGAGCGCATCCATCAATCGCTCGGGATGGAATGGACGTCGCTCTTCAAACACGAACGAGGTGATGCCATACTCATCTGCTTCGCTGGTTTCAGAGCCGCGTGGAACAGCTAACCAATCCGGATGTCCTTGGGCCCAATCCTCATCAAAGGTGCCCGTATCGAGAACCTCATTGAGATCGACGCGACTGTATTCGGTCGTCAGAATTTTTGCGTAAGGATTGGTTTGATGGATGAATCGCGTCAAGTCTTCGATCGCTTGTGGGGTAACGCGATCGCATTTGTTGAGCAGAATCACTGTTGCAAATTCGATCTGATCAACGAGCAAATCCACGATGTTGCGATGATCGTCTTCGTTAACACCTAGCTTGCGATCTGCCAAATCGTCAAAGGTCTCGAAGTCCTTTAAGAAGTTCTCTGCGTCGATGACGGTGACCAAAGTGTCGAGACGTGCCACATCGCCGAGGGATACGCCGTTCTCATCGACGAACGTAAACGTCTCGGCCACCGGCAATGGCTCGGAGATCCCGGTCGATTCAATCAGTAGATAGTCAAACTTGCCTTGCTGAGCCAGCTTTCGAACTTCCGCAAGCAAATCCTCTCGCAGCGTGCAGCAAATGCAGCCGTTGGTCATTTCGACAAGCTTCTCCTCGGTCCGACTGAGGGTCGTTTCACCTCGAACCAAAGCCGCATCAATGTTGATTTGGCTCATGTCATTGACGATAACGGCGACTTTCATCCCCTGACGGTTGCTGAGAATGTGGTTCAGCAGAGTGGTCTTCCCCGCCCCAAGAAAACCGGAAAGCAAGGTCACTGGAAGCAACTTGGTCATACACAACTCCTCAATCAACTCTTCGAATTCAAACCTATCGACGCTTTTTGCACAATAATTGCAATAACATATCAGGAACAAGGTAGCAATCAAGGCTCGCTGGAGATTCGGTATTCGCTGATCAGGGCGTCACTGGTACGCAATCCGACCCTTGATTTCTGGGCGAAAGCCGCAGGGATAATCTGATTTTTGATCGCCAGGGTTTGTCGCCAGGGTTTATGGTGGAGGGATTTTCGCGAGATTTGGTTCTTGTCGTGTAATGGTTTACGATTTCGCGTGTGTTCTATAGTGACTCACTCATGTTTCCACGGCTAACTGAACCAACTCCAATCGTGAATCCCACTCTGAGCGATACCCGAAACAGCCTGTTGCTGAGGTTGCATGACCAACGCGATATCGCCGCTTGGGATCAATTCGTTGCGATCTACGAACCGCTCGTGTTCCGATTGGCCCGATCCAAAGGGTTTCAAGAATGTGATGCTCGCGACATTGTCCAAGAAGTTTTGCTCGCCGTCGCAAAAGCCATTCATCGATGGGACCCTCATCCCTCCAAAGGACGCTTTCGCGATTGGATTTTCCGAATCGCGAGAAATCTCATGATTAACTTCCTCTCACGCCGTAAGCACCAATCGCTGCCTACACTCGAAAGCTGGTCCGCTTTTTTTGAGACAAGCCCAGAGCCCTCAAGGCTCGATCCCGATGCCACGCAAGAATTCGACCTCGAGTACCGACGCCAATTGTTTTGGCTGGCGGCAGACCAAGTTCGCGAGCAAGTGAAGCCGAACACTTGGGAGGCCTTTCGCTTAACGGCTATCGACAATCTGTCTGTTGCCAAGACAGCGAGGCAACTGGGCATGGCGGAAGGAAGCGTACTCGTCGCCAAATGCAGAGTCATCGCTCGATTGAGGGTCGAGGTGGCAAAGCTCGAAACAAACCTCGACGAGCCACCAAATCGAGGAGGCTTGTAACCAACTATGAAACCTTGCTGCAAGCATATAACCAATAACCAACTCAGGGTCTTGTTGTTCGACCAAGAAGACTCGCTGGAGTCGACCCAAATCGCCATGCACGTGGAGACGTGTGAAGACTGTTTGTTGCGTTTAACGGAACTGGCCAGCGTTACCTCCGACGAGCTTGAGACCTCAGGCCTTCTAGCTGGTTACTCCTCGGCCGGTCATGCTTCATCGACTGATGTGCGAACCAAGTCCAAAAGC
>JALOQS010000276.1 GCA_025459355.1 Pirellula sp. | reverse complement strand
AGCGGCCTGCCCGTATCACGCTCGGCGTTTCAATTGGAAGCAGCCCGAAGTTCCCGCAGAAGAAATCAATCCTGACCAGAGCTATCTGAGCAATCGAGTACGGCCCGTTGGCGTCGTTGAGAAGTGCACCTATTGTCTTCACCGCACGCGCCGCGGCAAGTTGCCAGCTTGCCTGGAAGCCTGCCCGACCGGTGCACGCGTCTTTGGTAACATTCTCGACAAGAATTCGAACATCCGCTGGATTCTTGAAAACAAACGCGTCTATATCCTCAAGGAAGAACTCGGTACCAAGCCAGCGTTCTTTTACTATTTCGATTGAGCGACATGAGCAGCATTCCCGTAAAACAAACGGCCATTACAAGCTACCCCAAGTTCATTGGACGAGCGCTATGGCTAGCCACTGAAGGCTCTTTCGCGTTTTACGCCTGGATGACTGTGCTCACGGCTGTTTTCCTGGTAGGGGCCAACGCTTGGGCGAATCAAGTTGCCGGTGGCATGATCACGACCAACATGACAGACCACGTCAGCTGGGGTTTGTACATCGCTAACTTCACCTTCTGCGTCGGTCTGGCGGCCGGTGGAGTGATGATGGTCATTCCAGCCTACCTCTACGATGACGAAGAGATGCACAAGGTTGTCATCATCGGTGAGGCCGTTGCGATTGCAGCGATCGTGATGTGTACCTTAAGCGTCGTTGTTGACTTAGGCCGACCGGATCGGTTCTGGCATTTGATTCCTGGAATCGGTAAGTTCAATTGGCCGATGTCGATGCTGACCTGGGACGTGATTGTGTTGAATGGCTACTTGCTCATCAACTTGCACGTCGTTGGTTACCTCTTATACATGCGGTACTTGGGGCGCAAGCCGAACGGATGGTGGTACCTTCCGTTTGTATTTCTGTCGATCTTCTGGGCCATCAGCATTCACACGGTGACTGCGTTCTTATACTGCGGACTCGGCGGCCGACCATTCTGGAACAGCGCACTGTTAGCGCCACGCTTCCTGGCCTCCGCATTTGTAAGCGGCCCGGCCTTCATCATCCTTGTGATGCGGGTTTTGCGATTATCAACAGGTTACACCGCACCAGCTAGTCCGGCACGCACACTGATACTAATCATCCGAGTCGCGATGACGATCAATCTCCTGATGCTTGTCAGTGAAATCTTCACCCCCGCCGCATTGGAACGCAGTCACGTGCGCATATTGGCTTGCCTGCTTGTGATCGTTGGGATTTGGATCGAGAAGGGTATGGGCTTGATTGTGCCAGGATTTATCCCATCAACCTTGCACGAGATCGTCGAGTACTCACCGAGCTTACTTGAGTGGAAGGTCGTGGCTGGTATCTGGGGATTGGGGCTAATCATCCTCACGTTATCACTCAAGCTCATCGTCAATGTGTTTACTGGCCTCAAACCATGATGGCCATCCAGCATGCTGTCGCAAATGTCCCGCCAACAAGCGTCCATCCCACACGTTTGAGGTGCTTTGCAGGAGGTGGGGCATAGAGTAAGTACCAGGACATAGAAATCATCGGCAGAGTAACGATGGGAAGCTGGAAGCCTGCCCATGTGAGTGCCGCAACGGCGAGCGATAGCCCAGCGATGATACTCCAATGTAGCGCTCGCGACTGACGCTTCTGCGACGCAATGACGCCCCGAACTGCAAGCGTTGTAGCTCCGAATCCAATCAACCAGGTCCCCCAAGCTTCTATCGCCAATTGGATTGGCGTATCACCGGCAAGCAAGATAGGAACACAAGGGACTGACAAACCGATGATGCCCCAGAGCTGTCCGCCAAGCGTGCGATGTTTGCCGGCGATCGCGAGTACGAAACAGACAAGGGCAAGGGCGCAACACAGGATTAGCGCGTTTCGCACACTCGTCGATCCTGCAACCAACGCGATGATACCGCCCGCAATAGTAACCGTAAGCAGCACTCCCAACCTACGTTGTGCGTGGGGAGTCGTGCGTTGAGCTCGTGCACCTCGACGACCAAGTGCCACTAGCAATGGCTCATGGGCCATGAAACCTGCTAACGAAGCAACTGCAACACACAGGCCCACGATGGTCGGCCCGGTGACCAAAATGGCTGTCACGATTGGAATCGCGAGAATCGCATAGGCCCCGTGCTCCTTCGGCTTCAAGTTCGCGGCGGCTTCACCCCGAGGAATTTTGGCTGATTCGATGGTGGCTGTGCTCATTTTTTCGGGTCTCAGGTGCAAGTCTTGGCTAAGTTTCGGAACTCATCGCGACCAATTATATCTAAACATACACCTCTAGGTGCAGTATTGTTTGGCGAAAATATGCTGTGGCGTAATGTCGCGCTTTCGAGCCAACGGCTGTGATTCGAGCGAAGCAGTCCTCTGGCGAGCCACTTCACTTAGATTTCGAGTTTGCTGACTAGCGAGTCTGCAACAGGCAAGACGATCCTAATGGCCGGAAGCACGAACAAAGTCGATAAAGATCGGGTGATACGACGGACTTTAGGCGGTACCCGCGACACGATTCTTGTTTCGCTTTCTTACGCGAAGGGGCGTGGAACAAGCCGGCATCGCCCCTCTAGTGGCTCAAGATGATGAATGGACTCATCAGATGCGAAACAGACAATTCAGCCGCTCGGCCATTTGCGCCGTTGGACTTACCACTCTGACATTCGCATCTTTCGCCCAACCAGTCGTGGCACAAGAGCAAGCTCCAACTGGATCTCAAGTATTCGCAAGCGTCCATGATCAGCCGGATCTGGCAGTTGAATCGCCTCAACGAGGTGAAAATCCATCACCAGTGGCTGCTCCGTGGCTCCGTGTGAACAATGCGAGAAGCAGGCGAGCAAGACTAAAGACTCTTTGAACGCAGCCATGAAAGATGCCTACAAAGGCGTGTTCTATACGAATGATTTCTCGTACTTGCGAAATCCAGCGTACGATGGTCCACATTTCGCGTACCACCACGAAAGCAATATGCGTGGACTCGGGCTGACTGGCATCGACGACCAGTTCTGGCTTTCACGCGTGCGGCTGTTTTCAAACTACCGAGTGACCGAGAATATTCGAGTCTTTGGTGAATACCTCTACGCGGACTCAGGGGGCGAGGACTTCGCACCACGTCCGATCGAGGAGAACCGCGGCGAGTTTCAAAATCTCTTCGTCGATGCAACGCTATTTGATTGCGACGAGATGCAGGTCAGCGGTCGCGCGGGTCGCCAAGAGTTACTGCTTGGGGCGGAACGACTTGTTTCCCCACTTGATTGGGCTAACACCCGGCGAACCTTTGACGGTTATCGAGCAACGGTAAGAAGCTCGCAAAATACAGTCGATTTGTTCTACACGAATCCAGTAAATCGAATCGCCGCCACTGGAGGCACGAACGAATGGGACAGTTCCAACAACAACCAGAGTTTCTACGGAGCCTATTTGTCCAACAAATCATTAGGCAAAGATTATGGTGTGACCGCCTTGGAGGCGTACTACATTGGCTATGACAACACAGACCAGAACTTCTCGTTTCATACGCTTGGAAGCCGAGTTGCCGGCAAAATGGATTCAGTTCTCTATGAGTTCGAAGGTGGCGTGCAGTTCGGTGACAATGCTGATGGTTCAGGGCATGATGCAGGTTTCATGGCCGCAGGACTCGGCAAGGTTCTAAACGCGGACGGAACGCTTGGTACATGGTCCCCAACTGTGTGGGCTTGGTATGACTGGGCTTCGGGCGGAGACTCTGCGCTTATCGCTCCCGGTGACGATGGGTTCCACCATTACTTTCCCTTGGCCCACAAGTACAACGGGTTCATGGACCTATTTGGACGTCGGAATTTGAACGACGTGAATGTTCAGTTCATTTCGCCGATCGGCAAACGAGTGAACTTCTTAGTCTGGTATCACTATTTCTTCTTGGATCAAGCCACGACACCCTACAGCGTCGTGATGACACCCTACAACGCCGGCAACGCCGCTGTATCCAAGGACCTTGGACACGAGATTGACCTCCTTTGGACGATTGCGATCAACCCGCGACACAATCTGATGATCGGCTACTCCCACTTCAATTCCGGCGACTACTACAACACGCCTGGCGTCGCGTTCGGGGGCGACGCCGACTTCTTCTATTCCCAGTATCAAGTGAGATTCTAGCGAACTGATAGGCACCATATCGAGGGGGTAAGATCGCCGTTGCAAGCCGCGTTTTCCTGTTGATACAAAGATGAAGCTCGACTAAACTGCTGTTCCAGGTGGTGTTAACCCATTGTTAGTACCTCTTCGTCAAGAAGCAGACCGAACGGGTCTCGAACTTCGTAAGTCCTTGCACTGCAAGGCTTTACGAATTTCGAGCGCAGAGAGTATTGTTACGAAGAGGGTTGCGCTCGGGGAGCCTTTCAGAACAGTCTCGAAACTGTTCTGGTTTAGTTAACGCAGAAAGCCGAGGTCTCTACCTCGGCTTTTTTCGTTTAAATCCTAGGTTTTCGCGGGTTTCTTGTTAACCGCCGCCCCAAACAGTGCGTCTCTTCCTGGCAGGCCAACGTCCCGAATCGCCCGTTTCCTGGTCCCCACCCCGTCCAGAACAACCAAATCTCTCGAACTCTCTCGGTTAACGGCCACAGGCTGGTTAACAGAATTTGGCAATCTTAGAGAAGTACTGGCGATTGCTTTCTGAGAGTTTGAGACGGTTTATTTCTCTGGTTGTTCCGAGTAGCGTGTCGTCGGTCCAATTCGTATCCGTTCCCCACCTACCCATCGAACTGAATTAGCAAACTCGCCTCAGTCCTTTTGACCTTCGCAGATTCGAGAGTCGACTACCTGGGCGTAGTTTGACGAACGCATTCGATTTCGCTTCTCCGGCGTACTAAACCGATGCGTTGAAAAAGACTTACTGACCGATTCTGCATCGCCTTAATTTCAAGCATGTTGGGCTTGAACATCGCGTTTGCAACTCATCAGAGCAAACGATCAAAGGTAGCGTCTGCCAGCCAGAATTCCATTATTAGATAACGTCGAAATGAACAATTTGTTATGATACGAGACTTGTCCAAGCATCTGTTTGCGAAGCCGAGGCGGAGTCGTTTTCATCTTAGATTGCTTGCCAGCGGGAACCGCTGCACCAAAAACAAATTCGGAGGAGTTTTCATGCGTCGGAGTATCTTAGCACTAACCGTTTGTCTTTTCGGGCTGTTTTCAGCTCCAATTGCGTTGGCCTGCACTCGAGTAATATGGGTCGCTGCGGACGGTCAAGTTTATGTCGGCCGGACTCAGGACTGGACCGAAAAAGCTAACTCCGCATTCCGGGTTTATCCTCGCGGGATGGAACGCACAGGTTCAGTGGTCGAGAACCCTCACAAGTGGACCTCAAAGTACGGCAGCTTAGTTGTCACCGGCTACGACATTGCCACTCACGAAGGGGTTAATGAGAAGGGCTTGAGTGCCCAAATCCTCTATCTCGCTGGCGACTGCGACTACGGCAAACGCGATCCCAAAGTGGAAGCTATTAGCGTCATGCAATGGGCTCAGTACTTCCTCGATAACTATGCGACCGTAGCCGAGGCTGTCGAAGCAATGAATGCCGTTCCCTATCAGGTCGAGACGCTGGTGCTACCAAACGGCTTCCCAACGTTGGTACACATGTCACTTGGCGACAAGTCAGGCGATTCGGCCGTGATTGAGTACATCGCTGGTAAAGCCAAGGTTTACCACGACAAGCGGTTCACAGTCATGACCAACGAGCCGACCTACGACAAGCAAATCGAAAACCTGAAACAGTACCGTACCTTCGGCGGAGATAAGCCGCTTCCTGGCGAGCGGACTCCGACCGATCGCTTTGTGCGAGCAGCCTACTACGCGGAGAACTTACCGAAGCCTACCAACCGCGATGAAGGTGCTGCATACACGTTCAGCGTCATTCGAAACATCTCCGTGCCCTTTGGCAAGCCAGACCCGAAGAAGCCAAACGTATCCAGTACCATCTTTCGAACGGTGCAGGATCTGACTGGAGGACGCTACTACTTTGAGAGCACTTATGCTCCGAATGTGGTCTGGGTCGACATCACCAAGCTAGACTTCAGTAAGGGGCAGCCTGAGATGGAATTGAAGGTTGAGAAAGAGATTTTCAAACTCAATGGCGATGTGACCGAAAAGTTTGAGAAAGCGAAGCCATTCGTGTTCGGCATGAACAAGAACTAAAGGCTACACAAACCATTTCGCGGACATACCTGCGGTTGGACGGATCGTGGGTGAAGAGATGCAGCGTGGGTTTCATCTGCTGAGCTCGATGCAGCACTTCATAGGTTTGGAGAGTCCGTTCGCGATCCTCAAAGATGCCGGGTACAGCTCTGTTTCGCACCTGCTGATCGTCAAAGGCTGCGTCCCCAGCAATTATAACTTGCCGTTCTCCAAGGTCGATTACGACACTTTGATGACCGACGGTATGCCCTGGAGTGGAGATGACGAACACATCCTTGCGTTCAGTCAAAGGCCTGTCTGCACTCGCCCTCCCTGGGGGAGCTTCGCCAAAAGCCTTCCGCCGCGCGCTGAAGGTGTGAGCTCTTGAGGCGAAACCAAGACAGGCGTGGAAACGGCGAGTTGGTCTATGTTGCCGATGTGGTCAGAATGCGTGTGAGTCAAAACGCAGAGCTCAACATCGGCCGGGGTTACTCCGGCGACTGCTAGCGCCCGGGTAAGATCGTTTCCGTTCGACGCGGTTGCATCGATGATCGTCGGATAACCCTTTGCCAGAGTTTTGGGTACGCCTTCAAAATATGCCGAAGTGCCGAAACCAATGGACTCGCCTGTGTCTACGAGAATGCAACGTTCGGGGTGATCGATCAGCCAAGCGGTGCAATCCAGCCAACTGGTGATGCGAGTGTTCGACATCATCATTGGCAAACGCAACTCATCATCCACTTCGGACAGCTCTCGTGGCAGTTCACGATGCCACTCTCGCACTCGCACTACACCTACAGGTAAGTGCCAGAGTGTAACTCCATTGCCAAGTTCGAAAGCGGCGGGCGTTAGTGTTAAGGGCAATGCTGGGCGAGCAGACCACCGGAAAACGGTGACCCAACAAAAGCACCGATCATACGCGCGATATAGTAAAGCTTGGTTGGAAGCGAAACGGTCGTTGCCATGGAAGTAGTCGTCAGTCCTGTTGTTTTGTTAATCAAAAGCCATTCTTATGCTCTGCGGAATTGTGCTTCAATGTCAATGGTTCGCTGATTCCATGCCCGGAAACAGAATTGATTTTTCTTCAACCACTCGGCCGTCTTCCATTTTGATGATGCGATCGGCGTAGTCGAGGACGCGATGATCGTGAGTGACCATGAAGATGGTGGTCTGCCTCTCATCAGCGAGCCGTCGCAGCAAACTAACCACCCTGTGACCACTCTCTTTGTCCAAAGCTGCCGTGGGTTCATCTGCAAAGACAACCTCTGGGTTGCCGACAAGCGATCGAGCAACCGCAACGCGTTGCTTCTGACCTCCGGACAGTTGATCCGGCATGAAGTCAACTCGATCTCCAAGACCAACTAGCTCAAGCATGTGACGACAAGCTTCTCGCCAATTGCGATTGGCCTGGCGACCATGTATCTGCAAGCCCATCTGAACGTTCTGTGTTGCGGTTAGGCTCTTATGCAAGTTGTGAGCTTGGAAGATAAAGCCAATGCGATGTCGCATCCTCATTAGTGTTTCGTCGCTTGCTCCGTTGAGTTCTGTCCCGAGTAGTTTAACACTCCCTTCCTGGACGCTTCTCAAGCATCCAACTAGCGTTAGCACCGTCGTCTTTCCGCTACCCGACGGGCCCATCAGGATCACTACTTCACCACGTTTGATATTTAGATCAACGTTGTGAAGCACTCGCACGCCAGCCGCTCCGGTGCCAAACGTATGGCAAAGCTGCTTGGTTTCAATTGCAACTCCGCTGGGTCAGCCGCATTCAGTCGCCGTGTCGCGATAACTCCTGATAACGTGCACATTGCTGCGGTCAGGCAGAACACAAACAACGGTCGTGTCCAAGGCATAGTGATCGGCAGACCAGTTTTAGCAGCGGCCAATTCATATAGCACTAAGCAGATCACCAAGCCAGGAATGAAACCCAGGGCTGCCAAAGACAGGGCTTCCTCAAGTACCACCCCAAAAAAGAAGCGAGGCGGATAACCGATTGCCTTGAACGTTGCGTACTCGGACAAGTGGTCCTGCACGTCGGTCGATAGAACTTGGTAAACAATGACCAAACCGACCACGATGCCGATCCCAACTCCGAAACCGAACACAAAGCCAATGGGTGTTTGTGTCGCCTGATAGCTTTGCTCCGCCTCGATGAACGATTGCTTAGTCATTGCTTTGACATCGCCGTGAGACAGGTGTTGATTGATATGCTCTGTGATTTCCTCGGCTTGGCTGGGATCATCGATCTTCAGCAGCACTAGCGTCGGCGTCCCGGGTCGGCGATTGGGAAACAACGCAAAGAAAGTTTGATCTGAAACAATCAGTGAGCCGTCGACATCGAATGATGCACCCTGGTCAAAAAGGCTTACGAACGAAATCGATCGGCCACCGATCTCTACATTGACCGACCTGCCAGATTGCAACGTGGCTTGGATGTTCGCATTGAAGTCGCGAGTTCTCTGGTCGACGATGGCGGTGTCGGGAAGTCGCAGTTGACGAGCTTTGGCAGATAAATCCTTGTCGTCAAAGACATCGGCGTTGGGGTCGACGCCAGTGACGCGAAAGTTGGTG
>JALOQS010000275.1 GCA_025459355.1 Pirellula sp. | reverse complement strand
GCTTTCTTTTGATACTCGGCAACGATGTCTGGTTTGCCTGCCAACGCAGCGATTTTGGCAATGGCCAGCGCATCGGCCCACATATAGGCATTGAACGATGGCCGGTAGCTGGGTGCACCTCGCAAGATGTCTTGCGTTTGGCGGCTGTTGATATTGAACTCCATACCGTCATCGTGACCAGTTTGCCAAAACAGTCCGACCTCTTTTACGAAATGTCGCTTTTCCCAGCCCTCGTAATTGGCGATCAAATCATTCAATAGGTCTGTCGTAAATGCTTTGCTGGGGTGAGTTCGTTCGACTTCCCAAACGGAATCCGCCAACCAAGTTGAGTAGTTCCGAGGTTGAGCTCCTGGTGTTCGTAGCCAATAACGCGAATAGTCCTGCGCGATGCGAGGCGATCTCAACCATCGGGCCTCGTATAGTTGGTGACCCACTGGGCAACTGATCGCTCCATAGGCACCTGACCAAAACGGGCGATCGATAAACTCAGTAAAGAGATAGCCTGTGTTAGGTGAGCCATAGGTCAAGTGTTTGGTGATGAGCTCCCACCGATAATAGTACGTAAGGGTGATATCGTTGTCTGGACATTCAAAGAATGGAATGTTCTCTTCGTACCAGCTCCAGTCCTGATTATCCCAAAAATCGAAACGCTGAAGCATTTCTCTTTTGTTGAGCACTTGTGTCTGTGCATCACAGGTGACGCCGCAAAACAACCAAACCAGCACGGTACAGCTAACCATTCGAAACATGAGCATTGCATCTGCTTTCATCGTCGACAACTAACGCGTACTTCTTACGCGAACCAATTCGGGAGCACTACTCTAGCGCTCGATGTATTCTCACTGAGGCGTAAACTACCTAAGGCATTCTAATTGGTAGCTTCTAAGTTCTAAAGGAGTATAAACCGACTACGTGCCCAATAAAAAGACAGTTGTTGCTTCGATTTTCCATCATGGCACTGCAAAGGATTGTCATGGGGCCCTCGTGCATCCGGATTACCCCTCCAATTATCTGAAACGGGCATTTCTAAGGATCAGAGAAGCAACTCGAAAATCAGCCAAATTGTAAATGCTAACGTAGCCAAAAATTGTGAGATGGCCGCAAACCTTGCGAGCGGCGATTGAGATGGAATGCGAAACGCTGAAAAAGAAGCGTATGCAATGAGAAGTAGAAGGGGCACAAGATAAACTAGCGATCCCATCGCACCATTGGTACGATCAGCCAAATCAGTTGATCGCGAGGCTTGAACTGCTGGCATGGCGAGCATGAACAAAGCAATCAATCCAAACCCACTCGCGAGCAGGAGTGCGAGCGTGGTTTTTTTGTGAGTGGAATGTCGTTTGTGTTGAACGGTTTCTGAAACGGGCATTTCGATGACTCTCAATCGAGAAACAGCGGTTTAAGGTGTCTTTCGTAGATATTGTTACAAACGTGTTCGCCAACGATATCTGCATTTGCTTTTAACAAGTCAGTGTACCTGGTCCCTTGTTTTGCTGCGACTTTAAAGGAAACGTGCAGTAGCTGTCGAATGGACGCATTGAACAATGGATTTTTCTGATCGTGGCGAATCGATTGAGCCATCTCGCTGCCGGACCACTTTTGGACGGTCTCTGCACTGGGTAAGAGAGATCGATCGATATCGATGACGCTGGCATAAGGTGCGCAAAACTCATCGATGTGAGCCAGGGCGTATCCGTAGATCTCTTTCACTAGCGTCAGCCCGTCGCCACCTGCTTCCGATAGGCCAATAACCTCCTCAAGCCAAGTAGTGCCAGCGGTTTTGATATGTATTCCGGCGCCCGATTCTGCAAGAGCTTGGGAGACGATCGGGTAAAGCTTAAATTTGTCACTGCCGCTATGAATACTTAGTTTCAATGTTTCGGGTAAACCGAATTGTTTGACTGCGGTCGCCACCACCGCCAAGTCATCACGAAACTCTTGTTCGAATTGGGACAAATCGCCTACGTAATCAACCCCTTTGTTGAAACGCCCCGTAAACTTCGGCGCAATGGTTTGTACAGGAATTTTTTCATCAGCCATTGCAGCGAGGATTACAAACAGTTCCACCGGCGTTTGCGGCTTGTCCGTTTCATCCATCGAGACTTCGACGATCATCGAATCATCCCCTTTGATGGATGCGATGTGTCGATAGACTCGGCCCGCTTCGCGAATCGCGCCCAAATACTTGGCCGCGATGGAACGCATCATGTCACTGGAAAGATGGAATGGGTAAGAAAGACCGTCGAAAGAATGTTCTCCAATCAGGGACTGATGTTGCCTTAAGAACCGGTCCAAGTCCGCTGGGTCGGCTGGTTTGCCTATAAAATCGGCGACATCAATGGTGTAAAAATCGCTATGCGGGATAAAACGATCCACTGTAGCTAGTCCGATATGATCCGCATCGACGTGCCATGGATGGGTCCAACCGCACGATTCGACGGCCAGGGCCGCCGCATCGAAAACCGATTTGGGTTCAGAGCCGACAAACGTATGTTCGCGATTCGATTTGTTCCAAACGGGAATCACCAGGACACCGTGTGACTCCAACTTTTGAAACGCCTTTAACTGCGAAGCAGCTTGATGGGCAAAGCGGTCACCGACTCCAAATGTAAGTGGTTCGATACCCTTCATGATTTATCCTTTGCCCCGTTGCAGTACGTTTTATCGGCTTATCGAGTTATTGGTTTATCGAAAACTCTCGTTACTTGTTTGTTGGCAGTTCGAGCAGTCTCGCCAGTCGGTAGAAATCAGAGGTTCTTTCAATGAATCGAACCTTGGTCACCAAGTTCTTCGGATCAACTAGTTGTTCAAAAGGTACAAACGACACATTGAATTGACCACCGACGGAGACCATGACACCGTTAAGCTTCTCTTCGATGAGAGCTCTGTAGGCACCGGCGCCGATTTGCGAACCAAGCATCACGTCAAACGCAGTCGGAACGCAGCAACGAGACTCATAGCCCATTTGCACGCCATTGATCTTGCGGTTTTTGCCGGTGGCTTTGTTGTAAGCCTCTCCAAGCATCTTGGCCATCGCTTTGCCAATGTCAATGTTCGAAATGGCGATATGTCCGTGATCGTCTCGCGCGATACCGGCGAGATAGGAGTTGGGCAAGTACTCCGCCAAGCCTTCTGCAATGACAATAACCCCGTAGTTTCTGCCCAGCTTCTCGCGAGCGATCATCATGGAGGTCATTTTTTTCATGACCGCATCCAAGTTCATGACTTTGCGAACCTTTTGCGATCCATCAGGTTGGGTTACGGTTTCTGAGCATTCCAGTTCTCCAGTAATGTCCTCAACACTTAGCACCATGCAGGCGTCACCAGCAATGGCCGCCCCGTATGCGAGCCATCCAGCGGAACGCCCCATGGCTTCGACGAGAAAGTAGGCTTGGCCAGCAGACGCATCACGATTCAAATTGCGAATCTCGCCGGCGATGGTTTCTGCGGCGCTGAAGTAACCAAACGTAAAGTCGATCCCCGAATAGTCGTTGTCGATCGTCTTGGGCAAGTGAACAACCGGCATCCGTTGTTTGTCAGCAGGGAGCGTGTCTTGATAAAGCTTCATCTTGTTCGCGGTCTTTAACGTATCATCGCCACCGATGCTGATGAGGGCATCTACGCCGAGCGACCGGAGAGCATTATAGACACGTCCGAGCGGTGCAGATTTCTCGGGATCTCTTAGGTGATCTGGACTGGAGACTTGTTTGCCGGGATTGGCCCGTGCCGTGCCGATCATGATGCCTGGTTCCGTTCGAGAGAACTCCAATCGATCCATCGTGATTTTGAAGTAATCGCTTCCTTCGGTCAGGGGCTTAGATCCGTCAAAGTCAATGAGCTTTGAGTACCCGTGCTTGATACCGATGACTTCGATTCCAGCATTAAGAAAGGTGAATGCCGCTCCGGAAATCACAGCATTTGCGGCAGGAGCAGGTCCACCAGCGAACAGAATAGCAACTCGTTTCATAGCGTTTTTCAATCAGAAATAGTGATAGTGATAGTCTGTGTAAATTTGCCTGCGGATTGTACTGGCTTTGCGTTGAATGTCCAACGCCTCGGTAGTCTGGGTAGTTTAGCAAAGTCTTTCTCGAAATTCACATTGTGCGGTGAGGGTTCGGCATAGTCGCTTTGTACCGCTTGTGATGATTGAACGCGTAAGTACCAAAAGTCCGATGGTATGCGATAGTCTGGGGGTCCCGATCGGGCCAAACCCACTACGTGACGCTTAATGAGGGCTCGGTTGATGCCGAACGAGAAAGCTTGCAAAAATTTGATCACAAGGCGAAGGGCATCGCGAATCGCGGTATTCCGACGTTGTCTTGCGGCAATGCTGAGCGCGTCGGGATTTATTGCAACGTCTTCCACAGGCATCTGTCAACACAATCAATCTGCACTGATTCAAGCATCCGTTGAAAACAACTCCCGGCAGGCGACGAACGTTGCTGCTGGCCAAACGCCTGCTAGTTATCTTCCCGCATCACCTTGGTCGAGGCAAGTTAGTTACGAACAGGCGGCTGCACCTGGTGTTGAGCCGCTCGGTCCCTCGCGCGTTCTCAAGCAACCGGTTCGCAATTCTTCGGCGATAAAGGAATCTCCCAAGCCTGCTGGGCTCAAGTGGGGTAGGATTCGAGAGATCCAAACTCAAGAGGCGCATAGCGAGGTCATGCGAGAGTCGACTGAATTGGTCGATTTAGCAGATGTGCCGCAGAATGAAGTTGCTTCAGAGAAAGCCAATCAACAAGAAACGAAGACGTTGGAGATTGGCTCACCGATGGGCCGAGAGCCTCTCCAAGTTGAGTCCAGCAAATCGTCGCCCAAATCGTGGCCCAAAGAGTCATTACCTGTTGCGGCTGAAGATTCCGAGAGCGAAGGAATCTTTTTGTTGCCCGATGGGCCAGAGGAACGTCGCAGCGACTCGCGGAGTGTTGGGCAATTCGCATCATCGCGAGAGCCGATGACACGGACCAAGCCGGTGGTTGTTCCTGTCGCCCCCGAGGAGGTTCCTGTCTCGATGGTGTCATCACCCTCGTTGCAAGAAGCGGAGCGAATGCGTATCGCGCAAATGCAGAGTCATGAGTTG
>JALOQS010000050.1 GCA_025459355.1 Pirellula sp. | reverse complement strand
GATTGTTCGCCAACCTCGAATCGAGAAGATTTGGTACGGGACAACGCCTTTCTTTCGGTTTGCCAATTGTTAGAAGATGCTATCTACAAGCACTTTGAGATCATGGCGATGAAGAGTCCCTCGCGATGGCAATCGATTCTGCAATGGCATCGCTACACCTTTGCGGGTATGGCCATTCACGATTCCCGATTACGAACTTTATTGAAGCTGACTTATAGATTTCTCACCTCGCACGGCGAGCTAACGCTGCAAGGGATATTGTCCAGGAGTGCCGCCGATCCATTGGTCGAACAAGACGCCGATTACGTCATCTGGTACAACGCGGACCGACGACAAGAAGTATGGTTAAATGAGTTCTATTCTTCCTCAAACACAACTTGTGTTCACACGCTACGCAGCTTTGAAGAAACATTGCTGGCCGCGATGATCAGCGATTCCACGAATTCAAAAATCGAATTGCGCCCGGCGAGTCCTTCGTCGACGAACTTCACCGAGACAATCCTCGGAATACAGGGTAAACGAGAAGCCGGTCCCGATTGGGAAGAGTTTTTAGAGAAACTGCAAGTGAATGTCCTGCTAGCGGATTCCCCTACCAGTCCACCGATTCTCGCGTTTGTCAACGAACGCTTTGAATTGTCAAAGACCTTTGACGAAATCAAGGAGAACGGGGACTTACCAAAAGGGTTCGAGCGAATTATCCAACAACATTTTGATCGAAACCCGATCGGCAAAAACGAAGTTATCCTCAACACACATCATCGCATCGTAAGCAAAGCCCTCAAACACGGGATCAATTCGCCGATGGCCAATGTTCTGCGAGTACTCGTCGCAGCATCACTGACCAAGGCTGGTGCAAAACTCGAAAGTGAAGCCCTCGCCTATCAAGCAACCGATCTTTCGAATATTGCCGATGCACTCGATTCTTAAGCGAGGCAATGCCAGTCTTTAGCGAGGCAATGCCATATCCCTAGTCATCCCGATGCATTGCGATCACGCTAGTCGGCTTGGCTATTCGTCTTCGTTGGCAACGCCGGATGCTCCAGCATGCGGCCGTCTGGAATCGCTGCGAAATGACATAGCCCACTCGCGAAGATTTCTTGCCGTGTTGTAGGCAACGTTCAATGCTCGCGACGACCAGCGAGGATTCGAGATGATCCATCTCTCTTGAACGAGCGGTCTAGCACCCAAACGCGCCTTGTACGCTTCGTCCCCTCGCATCAGGTCGACACCGATACAGCCGATTTTGGCAGCGTACTCAATGCCCAATAGATTCGTGAACCACCCGAGTCGTCGTTCTGCGAATTGCGGTTTCATACCAGTAACATAGATCGAAAGCACGCCATTTCGAACGAACCCGATCAACCCCGCCCCCGTCACTCCGTCAACCAACGCGCGAACAATTACGACGGAACGATTCAAGCGATTGTTTGGATCGTCACACCAATGAGACTCGATCGCATGACAAAGGAAACGATGGAATTCGTCGTTCGCAAAACATCCCGACTCACCCACCCTTTCCCATCGTGCTTGATGAGATTTTTCAACATCGCCAAGAAACTCAATTGCTTCATGTTTGTTCGATGCAACTTGAAACGAACAATCCTGCGTCAACTGCTCTTTCGCTTTGCGATACATTCGTCTCACGCGTTTGCTAACCGAAGCCAGGTAGCCGTCAAAGCCATCGACGAGAGGAATGACCCAATTGCTAGGACTCGTGCGCCGCTCCCAATGAACCAGAGAATTCGAGGCTAGGGTGCTGGCGAAATGGTTCATGGCGATATCGTCAGACCGCACACCATCGAGGTCCAAATGATCCCAGCGAGATTCTGGAGCGGATGTTTCGAGCAGATAATCTGCAAATGCAGTCCCGGCTTCTTCTGCGTCTTCGGGATTCGAAAGAATTCCCATTCGGTCCGAGCAGGCACGCCCACTTCCCAGAAAGCAAAGCGTGTCCCCTTGAAAGAGGCAGCACTTTCTATGGAGTGGCAAAATCGCGACAACACGGTCATCACGCTTCGCGACGAAGATTCGCAATTCGCCAAGGCTACCATACACGTTCCACCATGCCGACAACCACTTATGGCCGCGAGTGAGGATACCGCTGTCCAAGGTATCCCAACATTGCTCCAACTTTTCCCACTGAACAGGGTTTTGAACGAGACTGAGTTGAAGCATGGGCCAATTTCACGACTTGAGTTGGATTTTCCGTGGCTATTACTTCGCGCAGCATCATCATTTGGCTGGCAACAGGTTCGCTGATCAGCGAGATAGCTAAAGTAACCTAAATCCCAACGATGAAGTAGTTGGCTCAGTTTGGGTAAATTTCGCCCCCCTTGGCAATTGGCTTCGTTACATTTGTTCTAAGAGCTATAACCGGCGCGATCGGAATCGCCTAAAATGGTCTCTGTAGCCCTCCACTGATCGCGCCGTGAGTGAATCTAGTTATCGAGCTCAATATGAATCTGCTTACCAACAACAGAATGCGAATCGATAGCGTAGGGTGCGTTCTTCTTTTGCTCTTGTGCCACGCATTCGCCTATCCAGCCAGTTTGCTCGCGTTACAACAAACAAACCAACAACCAAACCCACCATCATCCGACACGGCTGAGCAAATCTGGGTCGGTTGGATTGAGTCGCCTGAATCTCACTTGCGATGGATTGTTCGCGTGAAGAAGCAGTCAGAGAAATGGACCGGCTCTATTCAAGTTCCCGATCGCTTGGATTCAACACCGATCGCAGTCTCCAACCTAAGCGTCACGGATTCGGACTTGAGATTCACTTGGCAGCCCACCAATGCAAATCAAGAGGCATCCTTTGTGGGCAATGTGGAACAGACCAACCGTGCCAAGGGGTTAATCCTGCAGGGTGAGACGTCGGTGTTCTCTCAGCTCAAGCGTGTTGAAACGCTTAACGAAGAATCAGCCGATACGCTGGGAGCCGACAGCGTGTGGACGGATCAGACTCGGACACGCTCCAAGATTTTGCCTTACGATTTGCGTTTACGGATTTATTCCAGCGGTCCATTTTTCGATGGTACCGATCGTATTTTACTCGACTCGAGAAGCAGCAATGTGATCGGAGCTCCGGTGAAGCTAACTCAATCGGAAGGGACCAAGTGGAGTTTTCAGATTCCTTCGCTCAAAGTGGAGTATGTGGCCGAGCTCGATCCATCCGGGGAAACTTTGTCGGGGTTTTTAATGGGCAAATCCAACTCAAAGCCCCTACAACTTTTCAACTGGAGCGTGCAGCCTAAAAAACCGGCTGACCCAAAAAGCGGCGAAGCTGTATCGGATAAAGCCATTACAGAAAGCGACGCAGAAAGCGACACACGAAAATCACCAAACGACACGAAAGCTTCGCCGACAATGCCACTCACGAGTCAGCCCAATGCTGATTCGGTCAAAATCAAACTCGATGAAGCGAAACAAAAGGTGCGAGATCTCCAGGATGGGGAAGACGAGTTTCTGTTGTCTATTGCGTCGCCTGGGAGTAGACCTAAGGCTGATCGCGCATCGTACCAACTCGGCTGCACTCTCAAGCTTCCCACCTCAACCAATACGGCCAAGTTTCCGCTAGCCATTCTCGTTTCCACGTTCGATGCGCAGGAGCGCGACGGGATCGTTGGAGAAGCTAGAATCTACAAACAGTTAGCGGCGGCTCTTGCGGAAAAAGGGGTCGCTTCGATCCGATATGACGATCGCGGGACTGGCAATAGCACTCCTACCTCGTCGGATTACGGTATCCAGGAGGCAGCATCGGATTTGAAAGCGGTACTAGACTACGCCAAGGGGTTGCCCGAGATTGACAAAACCAAGATTGGATTCATCGGCCATGGATTTGGAGCCACGCTATCCACACAACTAGCGACACGCGACACCTCGATCGCATTCTTAGTTTGTTTAGCCCCTCCTGGATTAGATGGCAGTCGACTGCTGCTCGCAGAATCTCAAAAGATCTCTGAGTTAGAAAAGCTCGATGACTCCAGTCTCTCTTTGCTGCTCGAGCTTCAACGAGATCTCCATTCCATGGCGCAGAAACCAGCCACGAATGAACCACAAATGGCATTGGAATTCGACGATTTGTTTCGATCCTATTGGCCACGCTTGCAAGCGGCCATTCCCCAGGCCAATACATCGGATATCGAAGAGAATAAGGCTTCTGCTGAGCAGCTCAAATCATTGATTGAAGAGAAAATCCGAAATGACTTGGCGGGATTGCGCACCCGATTCAATCGAGAGTTCCTCAGGGCCGACCCATCATCGAGTTGGATGATACTCCAAACACCGACACTCGCGATGTGGGGAAGCAAAGATGTACAGGTCGACGCAGAAAAGAACCAAGAGTTGCTTCGTCTCGCGATGCGTAGAAACCCCAAAAACCGCGTCAGCTGGTTAGTGCTCCCCAATTTGAATCATTTGTTCCAGGAGTGCGATACCGGACTGCCGAGCGAATACCCTGAACTGCGACAGGGGATCGCAACCAGCGCAATCGAGGCGATTACCGATTGGTTACGTGAACAGCGGATAACGACAAAGTGACGGCTTTCCGTTCCATAGAATCACAGATGGAATCCCGATGGAAATAAATCTTAAAGGCCATACGGCCGTTGTTACGGGTGGTACCCAAGGAGTTGGTGCTGCAATCGCCGTGTGTCTTGCCAGGGCGGGGGCCAACATCGTTTTGCATGGATTAAATGAAGACCATCACGCGCTCGAAACGTCACAATCCTGCAGATCGCACGGAGTAGAGGTTCGAAACATCTACTTTGATCTGTTCAATCCGATTCAAGATGTGATGGCAGCCTTTAGAAAAGTCTGTCTTCAGTCTGAAAGCCCCGCTCCAACTCTACTTGTCAATAATGCGGGCATCTTTATCGACCATCCTTTTTTAGACATGGACGAAGAGACATTTCATCGCACGTTTCAGGTCAACGTGACGGTTGGATATTTTTTGACCCAGCTGCTGGCCCGCCACTGGGTACAAAATGGCGTCGAGGGTCGCGTGTTGTTTACGGGTTCCATCAACGGACTTCTCGCTGAGCCGAATCATTCAGCGTACGATGCCTCCAAAGCCGCAGTCGCGGGGATGGTGCGTTCTCTCTGTGTCGCACTGGCGCCAAACAGGATTCGGATCAATTCCATGGCACCTGGACTTGTAAGGACGCCGCTGACCAACCAAGTGCTCGCGCAGGATCCGGAGTCGTTAGCGTGGATGCAGTTGCACACACCCAATGGTCAAGTGCCCGGGGCGGACGTGTGCGGTCCGATGGCGGCGTTTTTACTCAGTGATCTAGCGAGCCATATTCACGGTCAAACCATGTACGTGGATGGTGGCATGAGTATTTGGCAACAACCCGACTTGCCAAACTCGCTACGTACTGCACGTTAGTCACTCGGCAAGATCGACGAAAAGTAGCCAGACCGTCGCGGAAACAGAGATTTGACACTTGGCAAAACGCGGCAGAGTGCATCCGGTCAAAAGCCGCGCGACGGAAAACATATGCTATACTCTCGGTCTTCCAAGTTGCGGCAGTTTCGCAAATCGTCGAAGCAATTGTCCTTATATCCCATTGATTAGAACTGAATCCCATGAGTTTGGACTGGCAGTCACTCGCAAATATCATAAGAAACCATCAACGATTTGTCCTAACGAGCCACATTCGGCCGGATTGCGATGCCCTCGGTAGCGAGTTAGGAATGGCTGGGATTTTAGAGGCGTTGGGGAAACAAGCCACGATCATAAATGGCCACCCAACCCCACCTAGCTTAGAGTTTCTGGACCCGAGCGGCAAGATTTTGGTGGTAGATCATACGATCGCCCCTGAGGAGATTAGCGGCGACTGCTTGATCGTCCTCGATACCAGTGCATGGGCTCAACTCGGCCCAATGGCTGAAACGCTTAGAAAATTCACTGGTACGAAAATCGTCATCGATCACCATGTCGGCGAAGATGATTTAGGCACACAATTTTTCAAAGACACCAGTGCCGAAGCCACGGGCCATCTTGTGGCAAAGCTTGCCAAGCACATGAACGTGACCGTTTCCAGAAACATGGCCAATGCTCTTTACGCCGCCATAGCGACCGATACAGGATGGTTTCGATTCCAATCCACGACGTCGGAAACCTATCGCGTTATCGGAGACTTGGTAGACGCCGGTGCGTCCCCGAGCGCTATTTACGGAGATCTATACGAGAGGGATACCATTGGACGAGTCAGGCTTAGAGGAAGAATTCTTTCTCGTGCTCAAGTCGAATGCAACGGCCAATTGGTACACACATTCGTTAGAAAAGAAGACTTCGTCGAGTCGGGAGCTCACCCAAGCGACACAGAAGACGCGATTAACTTAACGCTCGCCATTGAGGGTACCAAGGTTGCGGTTATTCTGATCGAGCAGATGCGCGGCGGCTTTAAGGTTAGCTTTCGATCCCGATGCCATGTCGATTGCAACGAATTAGCACGGATGTTTGGCGGCGGCGGCCATAGAGCTGCTGCGGGTGCATTTGTTGAAGCAGAATTCGTCGAGATCCAAGCTAAGGTGTTGCACGCAGCCCGACAAGCACTGGCCAATAAGCCTGCCTTGGCCTAAT
This sequence comes from Pirellula sp., assembly GCA_025459355.1. Classification (GTDB taxonomy): domain Bacteria; phylum Planctomycetota; class Planctomycetia; order Pirellulales; family Pirellulaceae; genus JBKCUI01. The sequence goes on along the minus strand of JALOQS010000050.1, from coordinate 11,274 downwards.
CTACGGATGACTCTTTCTCGATTCACTCTCGAGACCTTATCCAACAGCCCCAGAGTGAATTTTCTTGATGCGAACCGCTGAGGTTCGTTTGCGTGGGCTATCGTGGCCTATCGTGTCGTATCAGTTGTTCCGAATATGCAGCCTGATCTAGGCTCATCGCTTAAATAAATCAACCTAAACGCGAGAAATTCGCTTCCGCGATCAGCAATAAACCTAGGTTCCTCTTATCGTCGTCTTGCGAGTCTGGCACACATAGTCCAGTCGCAAACACACCCACAACCGACTCCAAGAGAGGTAACTTGCATGCGCAATCGTCTATTGTTCGCCGTGATCACATTCTTGTCTGCACAGACCATGGCCTTTTCGCAATCGTTTCCTCACAAGCTGTCCATTAGCACGATGTCGCAATGGAATCAGGTTCGCCAAGCAGGCGATGACACTCGGAGCCAGTCGTTTTCGAACAATGTGATTCCGCAAGTGATGGATATCGCAACATCGCTGCTTGATTCGGGCAAGGTGTTCGGTGACCGACACCATTTCCGATTAGATCAAGACAAACTATACACTTCTTCACGAACTCCCTACCCCGTTCGCGTTTACTTTATCGCAGAGGGTGCCGGCTTCCAAAACAGCATTGGTCTCTCGCTCAACTACGCAGGGGCCACCGAAGGGGGAGACATGCGACTCGTGTTTCCAAACGCTTCGATGCCTGTCCAAGGGGTGAATTTCCGAAGCGGTAATTTTGGATCACGCAGACCAGACGCACCACTCTTGCCAGGTGACTATGTAGAAATCGGAGAAATCCCTGCGGGCGTGCAGCTCGATTTTTTCATCGTTCAAGATGGTGCACGAGTTCGAAATGCTTGGGTCTTCGGAAATCGCGATGATCAAAACCCAGACCGTTTTCAACACGTAATCAGCTATGTGATACCAGGCTCACCATTTTTGATCGTCGGCTTTGAAGACTTGTGGATGGGTGGCGACAAAGACTACGAAGACGTTTTGATTGTAGTCGACCTCGGTAAAGAAAATATCGACAATCTCGTTGACGCTTCGAAGCTTCCAAACTGAAGTTGTTAACTTGAAAGCTGCCCATCATGACTCACACAAATGTGCGCGTGGGCCTCTCTCTCCGAGGCCCAAAACGCATTCCTAGAATATCGAAAACTCCCGGGACTCGAAGCGGTGCCGCTTTAGTGGAACTAGCAGTATGCTTGGTTCCCTTTTTCGCCGTCATCTTCTGCACGCTAGAGCTTTGCGAAACGATCTACACTCGTCAAAGCGCACTAGTCGTGGCCTATGAGGGCGTACGAATGAAGTCCATTAAGAATTGCCCGACGGAGCGAGCGAAATCAATTTGTGAGCAAATGATGCGAGATCGGCGCATGGTGAATGCCTCGATCGAATTTAGATTTCCCGACGGAGAACAAACCGGCAGGATATTCGAAGTGCACGTTAACTGTCGCGCTCAAAACCTTAGATTGCCGTATAGCCTAGCCGACCGCAACCTTTCCGTTGCTCGCTTTGGAGTATTACAATGAGACAACGCTCTCTCAAAAACCGCTGTTCAGGCGTGCAAAATAGCCCGTTCTACAATTCCCCTAAAACGCGAAGAGGGTCGATGACCGTGTTGATGGCGATCGTATTGGTTGCCACCACAATCGTCTGCTTGCTCGTCGTCAACGTCGCCTATATCGAGATGGCTCGGACGGATGTTCAAACCGCAGCAGACTTGTCTGTTAAAGCTGCGGCCAACGAGCTAGGCCAGACTCAAGATACGCAGCGCATGACGAATATCGCGAATCAAGTTATGACGCGACATCGATTAAGCAATGGTCGCCCTATGAGGATGGAAACCATTCAGCAAGGAATTCTGAGTCAAGATGTTACCCGCGATCGCTTCAGCCTAAGTCAATCGACATCCAACCCCGGCGCGACTCGGGGTGCCATTCGACTCGTGGCTAGCCAACCCGCTGCGTTTGGCAACTCCATGGTCCCGTTCCCCTTTCCCGGTGTTTCCAACGTACAGATTGCTCGCGAGGCCAGTGCTGCGCGAACAGATGTTGATCTAGTCCTTTGCATCGACCGATCCGCATCTATGGCTTGGGATCAATCCAACGTCCCCTTTCTCTATCCAAACGGTACGAAGGGACTAGACAACTACTTTCGTCCTCCCGACCCATTTTTGAGTCGTTGGGCGTCATTAACCACTGCGGTAAAAACGTTGAACTCAATCGTTGAAGACAAACGCGTTCCAGGGCAGGTTCATATCGGATTGGTTACCTTTGCGAGCGATTATCGTTTTGGTTTGTTTACTTCCCGAGTAGCGAGCGTGGATCAACCTCTAGCGAATAATTCATCACTCATTGTGACAGCCCTCGACAGAATTGGATCCAAACCGATCATCGGCGACACGAATATCTCTGCCGGTTTAGGCTTGGTAGAGACATGCCGAAACAATGGTCAATTAAGAGCACAAACCGGCAACAAGATATTGGTCGTGATGTCGGACGGATTGAGAACAGAAGGTCCATCACCCGACGCCAGCGCGACAGCACTCGCTGGAAATGGTTGGCGAATTCATACCATTACCTTTAGTGCTCAAGCGGATCAAAGTCTGATGAGAAACTTGGCACGCGTAGGGGGCGGCGTACATTACCATGCCCCTAACGGAAATGCATTAGTCCAGGCGTTTCGTGACATCGCCCTAAGCTTGCCCGGCACACTGATTAACTAACCTACCGATGATCGCTCGAATATTCTCGCCATCGAAAACTCGAAATCAACCCAAGACCAATCGTCGCGGGGCCTACACAGTGGAAATGGCTGTGGGGCTGCCAGTAGTGTTTTTGGTGATTCTTTGCACATTCGAATTGCTCAAAGTGAGTAAGGTTCGTCATGCTGCAAACCAAGGCGCCTATGAGGCAGCCAGAAGACTCGTCATTCCTGGCGGTACCTCTGGCGAAGCAGTCGCTGCGGCGAATCATATTGTGCGCACAAATGGGCTTGAGGTAGATTCGATCCAAATCCAGCCCTCTGTTATCACACGCAGCACACGCGAAGTTACGGTTCAACTCAGGATGCGCTTTAAAAACGAATGGAGCTTCGCTAGCTTGCTCAGTGGCAAAAACATTCAATCTCAGTGCACACTGATGCACGAATACGCTTCGATGTTCCTCGATTAAATCGATCCTTTCGGGCACAACCGATTCTTTTTTTCATCGGGCGAGTCCCATCAGTTTCGGCGTTTCAACGAAAGATCTCCCTTTCCAGGGAAGAGGTTATTCTTCAAATTAGACGGGAGCGGTATCATAGCAATCGATACCAACGGGCAGCTTGTCTTTTGATAACAATTTCGCGGTCCCGAACGCGACTAAATCCAATCCCCCCCTAACGAACCCACCGATGATTGACCCATTACGAATTGCGATCGCCTTGATTCCGTTGGGATTGTATTTCTTTGTCATCGGAATGATTCGACTGAAAAAATCTCCGACCGTTATAAGCCGACCGCTTGACGTGCTCCTCCTTGGCATGGCATGCGGTGGTCTGGTTGCGATAGGACCGTTAGAACTCTTTTTTCCCCGAGCTGCTTTTTCGGTTGTTGGCAATTGGGTGTGGCTGGTCCTGTTGTCTTTGTACGCCTTGTTCGTTTTGTTAATTGCTTTTCACATTCCCGCCGGTATCGTCATCTACGGTGCGACCAAAGAGGCAGTGCGGTCCATTATTGAAACAGGGTATGCTGAGCGAGGTATCAAAATCGAATGGCTCGGAGACTCATTTCGATCTGCCACACCTAACATACATGCCCAGATCGAGGATGCGGGCTGGAGCTCAGTGACTCATATCAAGTCCATTGGCAAAGATCAAAACATAGCGGAGTGGATCGATTTAGATCGCAGTTTGCACAATCGTCTCGCTTCGGAGAAACCTACCGGGCGAGGGACCGGATTGACTTGGTGCTGTATTGGTTTAGCTGTCGTGGTTGTTGCTTTCGGCTTTCTCGCCTCGGACCTCACGCGGGTAAACGATACCTTAGCTCAGCTGTTTAACGCCCGATGATCCATCCGACCACTCTAAGTGAAGCAGATCTCGAACAAGAGTGCAGCCTTAGCTTTCGCCGAGCCTCCGGACCAGGCGGACAAAATAGAAACAAGGTTGAGACGGCGGTTCAAATAACCCATACGCCAACCGGGCATTCCGGCCAAGCATCGGAACGTAGGAGTCAGGGTGAGAATCGCCAGGTAGCGATGCACAGACTGCGGGTCATTCTCGCGATTCAGGTTAGAACAGTCCCTTGCGACACGGCTCAAACCGTGGTCAGCAAGTATATTCATGGCGGTCGGCTGGCGATTTCCGTCGAGAACTGGGACTGGCCTACCGTCTTAGCTGAACTCTTGAATAGGATTGCAGCACATCAATGGCAGCTTGGTCCTATCGCGGAATCGCTTCAAACCTCGTCGACTCAAATCTTGAAGTCCCTAGCGAGAGAACCGGTTGCGTTAGCGTATCTTAACAAACACCGAACCTCTCAAGGACTAACGCCCTTAAAAGCTTAAATGCAACTCACCGTTCGAATCATCAACACGCAACGACTACTTACAGGCATCAAGAGGATTTTCAAAGATGTCCGTTGAAACCATTACGTTGATTTGCGGTTCTCTCCTTTCGCTTTTTTCCCTCGTACAAACCGGAATGGTGTATGGGTTTTGCAGGTGGCTAAAACGATTTAAAGAGGCACCTACCAACCATCCTTTACCACATACGGCAGTCATTCTCTCGGTGCGTGGAGAAAGTGACTCGCTCCGAAAATGCCTCGATGCTTTGCAACGCTTAGAGTACCCGAGCTACGAAATACATGTCATTGTCGACCATGAAAAGGATCAATCGTTAAGGGTTATCAATCCGTGGAAAGCGAACCATCAAACTACTCTCATTCGAATCCACCACTTGAGTGACGTTTCGCAGTTCGCTTCTCTCAAAACGAGCGCTATTCGCCAGTGCATTCCAACACTCAACGACAATGTGACTGCGATCGCAATCCTCGATGCGGATACCATTGTGCATAAAGAATGGCTGCGAGAACTGGTAACCCCATTGCTGGCGGAACAATCAGGGGCATCAACCGGTAATCGTTGGTATGACTGCACCGAAGCTAAGTTGGGAAATCAAATTCGATTCCTCTATAACGCTTGGGCTGTACCAGGTATGCACTTTATGAACACGGTTTGGGGTGGCTCGCTCGGCATCAGCCAAAAGGTATTCACTCATCCCGATTTTTTGGACACGCTCGCCAAGACTCCCACGGAAGAGATTGGTGTACAGGAAATTCGGAAAAAACTGGGATTGCAACTCGCAAAACAAGGCAACCTTTTTATGGCTCAGAGCGGTGACATCACGATCCCGAATGCCTTGGGCTTTATCACACGCCAGCTGGTTTGGACCAGACTTCATTATCGCGAGTGGATTGGTGTCTTGATCGGTCCATTGCTCATTTATGCGGTAACCGTTTGCTTGACTGGCAGCGCCGCCGTTTCATGGTACTACGGGAATTGGAGAGCATTCACTGGGGCAACCACACTGTTTCTGGTCTATTGGATCATCAACTGGCTTCTCATCCTCTACCTCAATCGAACCGTTATTGACAAACTGTCGATTCGCGACCACCGGGTCTTTCCAAGATCTACTTGGCGGAGTCATTTGGCAGTGTTTCTAATGATCCCAATCGGTTTCGTTTTCTTTGTTGTCGCACTTCTCAAGGCTCAATTTTCCAGCAAGATTCGATGGAGCGGGATCGAGTACAAAATTTGTCCTCCCCATGGAATCGAACTGATCGAGTATCGCCCAGCTAAGCCGTAGACCATGTGGAATGGCCAATACGAATCTTCTGCAAATACGATCCCCACAGCAATCTACACAGCGAACCCTACAGCGAATGACCGGCGGGGGTTTGGCTGGTCTCAGAAAATGTTTCGTATTCTTCTCGATGGAGATTCCATGGACCATGGACTTGATAATAGATGCCCCGCCATTCCACCCTGCGAATTCTCGTGGATGCGATTAGGGCCACAGTGTAAATCCACTGAGTCATGAATACATAACCGAAAAGCTTTCTGTACGATCGTTTTCCTGGCCACTGATCACTCTCTCCTCGCCCCACAACAATTCCGCTTACGGCTCGCTCCATGACCGGCAAAAGAGCTGCCAGATAAAGCTGAAACAGGAACAAACCACCACACAACCAGAGCAGATTCGAACCATTTCCAGCCCCAGAGATCCATGCCCCCGCCTCAAACGCCAACAATCCCAAAGCGAAGAGAAGCAACAACGCCGATGAAATCCCATGCCCCAAAACTGCGATCCATAAGGGATGATAAAGTCGAGCCGTGAGCAACTGCCTCTTGACCCAAGCGTAATAGCCATTAATCGTGCAGTCCTCTCGATTGATCATCATTAAGCTGGGCACGAACTTGACTTTCAGCCCCACCTTTGCCAGTTCGCTTCGGAGCATTGTGTCTTCGCACAAGCTGCGTCCCCACTTCTCTCTCAATCCCGCTTGTTCGATCGCAGTTCGCTTGATCGCCACCGTCCCCCCCCATGCGATCGAATACCAATACATTTGAACCACAGCTGCCGCGTTCCAAACATACCTAACGGATGAGCCAAACGATTCGCTCTGAGGCATATACCAACGATTGCCAGTCACGGCGCCGATATCAGACGCTTGCAACGAGCTAGCCAGCTCGCGAAGCCAGCCCGGGTGTGGAACAGTGTCCGCATCGATAAAGGCGAAAAACTCGCTGGCCGGACTAGCTACACTCAACCCCCTAATCAAACTCGAACACTTTAGGCTGCATGTAGTGAGTCGATCCTCCAAGTAAACCCGCGTTACATTTCTCCATTCGCCTTGGAGATGCCGGTTTATGATTTCGTTGGCTGGATCTCGTTCGCTATCCACAACCAAGATCACTTCAAAGTCGGGATAATCTAAGTCTCGAAGCCCTGAGATGCACCGATCAAGAAACGGATCGCTGCCTCGTAAACACAAGATAATTGACGCCTTGGGACATTGAGTGTCCGCTAAAAGTGGCTCCCTCCAACGATTGAGTCGACGAACAAATCCATAAACCATCAGCCCCTGAATCACTCCTGAGATGACGAAAATTGATAGGACGATCGACACTAACATCATTTGACTCTCGGCTTACTTTTGAAGATGTTCCAATCGGCCTAAAATTTTCTTCATGATTGACTTTGCATCGTCAGTCGTCAAAACTCGATTACAGTACCGAATCTGAAGCTTTGGAACCGAGGCAAACTCACAAAAGGATATCGCTAACACGGTTAGCGGATTCAGTGGAGCCAAAATGGAGAACTCGGTCAACAGCACCTTTCCACTTTGCAGCCCTTGCGTTTGCTTGGTCAGTTTCGTTCTAGGAAACACTCGACCTAAATTGGTAAACACTACCGTGGTCTCGCATCGCTTTACCACCGCAGAACCATGTCGCCCAAAACGAGTCAGTCGCCGCAGCCAAATCGAAAACAAGAACATAAAGGCCAATTTGTTTTCTTTGATTAGGTTCATCTCTTTGTTAACACTTTTCAGATTGCCAACAAAGTCGGAAATCTGCTTTGGCTGCCGGTCCAAGAAAACGGAGCTCACGACATTGCACGCGGTCAAATTCTTCTTGTCGTCCGACGTTCGCATATCCATGGGAACCATCATCCGGATCCATTCGTTAACTTGACCTTGCTTACGCTCTCGGCGAAAGGCTGCTACGCCATCAAAGATCGCGGCCGCCAGACATTCGTTTACCGTAACAGCATGTTGCTTTGCAAACGTACGAATCGACTCGAAAAGAGTTTCACTCAAATCCGTCTCCATCGATGAAACCCGTGTCGGAACACTTTTCGGCATCTCGTGCGACACCAACGGCACCGGAGCTCTCATGAGGAACTGTCGAACACCTTGCAAACCAACAATCTGCTTGGGTATCAATCTTACCAATTTGGTAACGTTAAGGCCAAATCGATTTCTCGATACCAAACGCTGCTGGCAATCCACCTCACAAAATCGATCCAAACGTTTATGCACTGTACCATTCACGGCTCGGTCGTACAGGGTCCAAAGGTCTTCTAAAGCGTCCAGAATCCCGAGCCCGTCACAAACAACGTGATGGATCTGAAGAAAAAAATCGTACGAACCATTCCGATAATCGACAACAAACGGAAACGTTAAACAGCCACCATAAGGATCGAACTCCTTTGGTTCAGGCCAAATAGGTTCGTTAAACGAGGTATTTGTTTCAGTCGGAGAGGCAACAATCCACTCTATGGCAGGCAGCTGCTGGGACTCGATCCATCGATGCCCAGTGGCTTTACGTTCCAGCCGACACTTGAGCAGAGGATGCATGCCGAGCATCTCTCGCCAACACTCCTGAAAGAGCGATTGATCGAACTCTCCTGTCAATCTCATTCGCACCCAGATGTCGCATGGGTATGCTTCGCTATCCTTAGCGATCATCAATTCTTCGAACGAACTACACAACAAAGGAGACTTCATAGCAGATCCCAACTAACACGAGTCATGCTAGTTGCACGTTTAGAAATCCGGTTAACGGACAATGCTTTGAGCGTTACTCCATAACTCCTGAGGCAACGGTCTGCTCGATCGACTTCTTCCTTGATTTTTGCTGACGTCGTTTCCCCCATCGGTCCTCCTCACCAAACTGAATGTACCTGTGAAGCATAGCCTCATCAATCACGGGACACGGACAATTCGGAGCATATCGCTTGGTATTGGTGCAATCGAATGCCGGGTCCGTTGCTGCGTAATTACTATACATCATCATGGCCGGTAACAGTTCGGCCTCAAACGAATTGTACGTGGCAGGATCGATATCCTGATATCCGATATACTCCACCCCAGTCGAATCAAAGTACTTGTAGCCTGCGTCGATGATCTGCTTTGGTGTTAAGCATTCTTCGGGAGCTAAATGGAATGTGTTCCCGTGCGCATCACGATTCATATACAACTCTGTCATGACTCGCGAGACCCAATCCACCGGTATCACATTGCGTCGCTCTTGACCGGTCATCGGCAATCTTAGCCGTGTCTGTCTCTTGCCGTTCGCGTCGACGCTTTGACGAGGCACGAGCAATGCCATAAGTCGCAGATAGAGATAGATGCCGTGGTAAGTGTTGGTGTAACCTGTTTCCGAATCTCCCGAAATTACTGCTGGTCGGTACACCGTTAACTTATCGAACAACGAGCAACTTCTCACCAACTCTTCAGCCTCGAGTTTGCTGGCTTCGTAGTCGTTGCGAAATTCTTGTCCGCAATTGAGTTCACTTTCCATGATTGGGCCCGGTCGCAAACCGCAAACATACGCGGTGGATACGTAATGGAGTTCGCGAAGCTTAGCCTTCTCACAAACCTGCAACATGTTTTGAGTCCCTACGACATTCGAAAGTCGCGGCTCTCCCGATCCATCAGCATGAAACAAAAGCGATGCGGCACTATGCATCATGGACTTACAATTTCGAGCAACCCAATTCAGGTCCGTTTGACTGAGCCCCAAATCATCACGCAATATGTCCCCTTCTAGCACGACCGGCTTGGGCACATCTCTACCAGTTCGCTCCGACCAGTAATCCAAAATGGCTTCAATCCGTTCCGCCCCAGTCTCGCGCTTTGAGCTTCGAACCAAAACCGCTAACTTCTGTCCCCGAGCCAACAAGTCGTGCATCAGATAACGACCAACCAGTCCCGTAGCGCCCGTCAAGAACAGATAATCACCCATCACATAAATCCCCAGCTTTTATTACTACGAAGCAGCAACACTCGAAAATCCCGCAATTATGCTAGGCGATTTGAGACCTTCAATACGGGCCAGACTTTTTTTGCCTCAATTCGACCAATCTGGCTGTCATCCCGGCTTCAATCATAATTCCCGGATCGGAATTCGCTAAACTTTTCTAGACAAGGCATCGTGCAGCATGCCTCCCGTCCCTCCCCCGTAGCTACCTATCACGAGATTTAATGTTTCGAGGTCACCAACATGCATCGACTGGCTCTCGCACTTGTCTATATCGCGGCAATAGGTTGGACTAATCTCCCCTCAGCCCAGGCCAACGAAACTTTACGCCCCAATATCTTGTTCCTCCTGGCAGATGATATGAGGGCCGACACCATCGCAGCCCTCGGTAACCCTCACATCCAAACCCCCAACATCGATTCGCTTGTCCGTTCCGGGACCAGCTTTAACAGATGCTACATCCAAGGAGGCAATAGTGGAGCCGTCTGCATACCGAGCCGTGCCATGCTCCTCACCGGCAGACCATGGATGCAAATCGATACTCAAAACCTAAAAACCCCGAACCTTATGCCCGAATGGTTTGGCTCCCATGGCTACCAGACATTCGGAACCGGAAAATGGCATAACGGTAAGGAGTCGTGGCTCCGCTCATTCCAGTCAGGCAAGTCCGTTTTCTTTGGTGGAATGTCAGACCATACCAAGGTTCCCATTTGCGATCTGTCCGATGAGGGGAAACTATCCGACGAAAGAATCGCGGATTCGTTCTCGTCTGAACTATTCGCAGATGCCGCGATTCAATTCCTCACTGATCGAAAAGCCGATAAGCCGTTTTTTGCATACGTAGCTTTCACTGCACCTCACGATCCTCGCCAACCACCAGAAAGCTTCGCAGCTCCTTACTACAAAAAACTTCCACCTGCACCGGTGAACTTTCTTCCTCAACATCCGTTTGACAACGGCATGTTAAAAAATCTCCGCGACGAAAATCTAGCGCCGTGGCCACGCCCTGAAGCAATGATTCGTGACCAGATCGCCGAGTACTATGGATTAATCACCCACATGGATGAACAAATCGGCCGCATACTGAAGGCACTAGAAACGTCGGGCCAACGAGAAAACACGATCATCGTATTTGCGGCCGACAATGGCTTGGCCCTCGGCAGTCACGGCTTGCTTGGCAAACAGAATGTTTACGAGCACAGTATGCGAGTCCCCCTCATTATCTCTGGACCGAATATCCAATCGGACATGCGAAGCGATGCCTTTGCGTACCTTCTTGATCTGTTTCCATCGTTGTGTGACCTTACATCAATGCCGGTACCAAACGACCTACATGGGAAGAGCCTTCAAACCATCTTGTCAGGAAAAGCCACCTCGATCCGAGAGACTATTTTCCTCCCCTATCTCAAGGTGCAACGAGCTGTTCGAGACGATCGCTGGAAACTAATCGCCTACC
>JALOQS010000458.1 GCA_025459355.1 Pirellula sp. | reverse complement strand
CAGCGAAGCCGGGTCGAGCGCATATTCTGGTTGCGGAGGAATTGCCAAAAATCCTGCGGCATCGAGTCGGGCCAAACGAGCTTGCTCAAGCCTCGTGTCGCTCAACGTTTGGGACGGGGGATTCGCTGATTGCGATTGTGCCCATGCGGCGTCGACCTCAGTAAACAGCTGGCTATAGTGCAATCGAATCGCGTCGGAATCCCCCTTCATTTCGTGCCACTTGCTAAAGAACTCGGAGTCCTTTTGATTCTCTAAATGAATACGGCAATAGTGCAGTATGCGAGGATGAAGCTCTCGCGGTAACGCCACGCTTTCCACCTCGCCTAATGTGGCACCGACAGGCAACAGGGCCGCGGCAGCTAGGTAGTCGGCCGCTTTGGCTCGGGCTGACTTGCGAATACTCTCATAAGCCTCTGCTTTGTAGCTTGCAGCCGCTTGCTTGGCTGCTGCGATGGCTGCTTCCACGCTTTTGAGTCGCTCAGTATCCGAAGCCGTTGAGAACTCATGCTCATACCAATACTTGATGGCTCCATAACGCTCATCGGCAAAGGATCGAGTCCCCTTAAAGATGGCAGCTAACGCGTAGTAATCGTGCTGCGATACCGGATCAAATTTGTGATCATGGCAACGCGCACATCCGAGCGACATCCCCATAAAGACCTTGCCCACGGTATCGAGCTGTTCGTCGATCGTATCCATGAAAAGCTTCTCGACATCCGGTTCCGCCAAAACGCGAGCTCCCAACGCCAAAAATCCAGTCGCAGTCTTGGTCTCTTCGTTGGCATAGGGTGCAAGATCACCTGCAATTTGCTCGATCAGAAACTGGCGAAACGATTTGTCTTCGTTAAACGACTTGATGACATAATCTCGATATCGCCAAGCGTTTCCAAAGGCTATGTTTTCATCGAGTCCATTGGAATCCGCGTAGCGAGCAACGTCCAACCAATGCCGACCCCACCGAACTCCATATTGCGGGGAAGCCAAGAGTCGCTCTACCAAGTCGGTATACGCAGTCGGGGAATCGTTTTGTTCAAAATCGGCCACTTCTTCGGGTGTTGGTGGCAGGCCTGTTAGCCCTAGGGTGATGCGTCGAATCAAGGTCCGTTTATCGGCATGTTAAGCTTGTGGCGAATAAAGTTATCAACAGGTGTTTGCACCCAAGTGATGTCGTTGACTTGAGGTAAAGTTGGGTTGCCAAGTGGCTTGAACGACCAGAATTGTTTTCCTTCTTCGAGGCTTAAACCTGTGACAGGCTTGGCTCGCGCACCTCCCTCTTCTGGGGCAACTCTAGGATCTGGTGCACCGCGAGCAATCCAATCTCGGACGAGGCCAATCTGCTGATCCGTAAGCCGACCAGACGGAGGCATTTGCAAGTGCTCGCTCTTGTATTCAATCGCCTTGAGCAGAAGACTCTCTGAGGCATTTGCTCCCAAGGCAATGGCGGGTCCCGTATCGCCACCATGTAAAAGACCAGATCGCGATTCCAAAGAGAGTCCACCATTGAGCTCCGAACCCGAGTGGCATTCGTAGCAATGTTCGATCAGTAGTGGGCGAATCTTGGATTCGAAGAACTCTAGGTCGGTTGCCGAGATTGCGGCATCGCCGCTGGGTGGAACAATCTCTTGGAATGCGTAGAGCGATGACTGGAACGCTAGTGAGCCAAAGAAACCGGAAACGTTTCCTGACATTACCAAGGCAATAAGATAGAACGTAATGTGCCGTGCTCGGATACTGGATGTTTGTCGTTTGGAGAGGATTACCATAAGCGGTCTCATTAAGTTATGGCTTGATCGAGTCGTGGTTTAAGCAAACAAATCAGCGATCCGAGATCTTGAGGGCTGACCGGATCACGATCAGGATAGGCCCCTTTGCTATCGCTCGATCCGTAAATCATGCCGCCCCGAATCCCACCTCCAGCCATGAGTCCGCTGTAACAAAAAGGCCAGTGTTCGCGACCTGAGTTTTCTGGAGTAATGGTGGGCCTTCGACCAAATTCACCAACCCATACAACCAACGTTTCGTCAAGCATGCCACGTTCGTCGAGATCTTCTAACAATGCAGCCAACGCGCGATCAGCGGGGGGGATAAGATCATTTTTGAGACGATTAAAATTGTCGCCGTGAGTGTCCCAGAAATTCATGCCATCGTTGTGCCAATTGACGGAAACCATGGGGACTCCATGCTCGATCAATCGACGCGCGAGCAATACACCTTGGCCGTGTATGTTTCGGCCATACCGTTCCCGCATGGCAGTCGGCTCAAGTCCTAGATCAAAAGCGTTTCTGACATTGGGTGATGTCAGCATTTCGTAGGCTTTGATTTGATGACTTCGGAGGTCGGAGATTTGGGTTGCTGCGTCCGCATTAGCTCGGAACTGGTCGAACGAACGAAGCAGATGATAACGCGATGCACCGAGATAGCCACCATGTTGTCCAGGAGCTTCGCCCCCCGGTGCAGCGGGGTGAAAAGCTTTCCATGGCAACGTCACGAAAGGGGGGAGCCCATTGTTAGGAGGCTGAAGCTTGGCCAAAAGAGAACCGATGTGTGGCGAGTCCTTATCGCTAGGCGGCGTCGCATCGCTTTTCAGAACCGGGGCCAGCTTGCCGGTCACTGTTAAATGCCCGCTGGAAAGATGAGCCGGGTCGTCGTGCGTGAGAGAACGAATGAGAGCGATCTTGTCCGTGTTCTTGGCTAGCTCGACAAAGTGTTCGCAAATCTCCATCCCAGGCACGCTGGTTGGGATGGGTTTAAACGG
>JALOQS010000049.1 GCA_025459355.1 Pirellula sp. | reverse complement strand
TTGCTCGGCAACCGCTGTCCAGCCGCCCAAGGCTCCCGCTGCCAGTCCGGCGGTGCGAGCTATAAAGCGACGTCTCTCCAATTGTTTTAGCGACGTGCAACCAACATCAGCGATCTCGTGTTGCATGCGACTCTGGTTCAGTGGTTCCATAAGAACTCCGTGCTATTTAATAAGGTCCAGTATATGTCTTCCACTTGAATCCTCTTTCCTTGCTCTTTGTCATCACAGAGCTCTTCACGAAAGGCCGCTAACTCCGTTTCATTCGGTAACCGATTGAGGACCGCTTGATACACGGCTCGGATCATCGCGTCGTCGCTCGTGGCTAAATTAGAAATGCGAGTCGCGGCATTCATTACGGGATTTTCATTGATTCGCTCATGGATGAAGTCGCCGTTCATGACCAACAATCTTTGAGGAATTGTGATCGGACAACCTTCGAATTCATCATCGCCGCGATCTCCGTATGCTTGCGTGAAATTGTTGATTCCGCCAAACAACTCAAGCCGCGAGATGATCGAACTGGCTTCATTGATCGCTTTGATTCGGCAAGCTTGATGAATCGCTCCGGCAACTTGCTCGGGACGCAACTGGGTTAGTGGAAACACGGCCAATAGCTCCTCGTGCTTTTCTGTCGGCTCGCCAGCCTTGAAACGAGAATCACGCTGAAAGGCCTCGGAATAGATGATGACTCTTATGAGTCGCCTTAAATCGAATCGATGCTGAATGAAATCATCCACTAACAATTCGAACCCTTTCGGAAACGGCCCATCGAGCGGAATGCTATCCACCGGTTGAATCCAAGCTCGCCCATACAGCATTGCCCAGACTCGATTCACCGTTGCGCGAGCGAACGCCCGGTTCTTTGGGTGAGTTAACCAATGAGCTAATCTTTGACGAGGTGCTCCATCTTTGGGTAAAAGCTCCGGCATATAAGGCACTGCATGCTCGATGACGGTTTCTTCGCTCGCGTCCAGCAATCGAACTTTATAGTCCTCCGTTTTGTTCCTAAGTCCAACGAAAGGATTCTCCATGACGACCCCCGCAAAGAAGGCTGCGAGTCGATGAAAATCCTCTTGTTCTCCCTCTCGTAATTCGATGCTATCGCTTTCCGTCGAGCCAACGGGACTGGAACCCTCATTCTGTTCCGCTTTATCGGTCGACTGGGTAGAAGCGAGAAAATTTACATTGCCCAGATAGTCGCGATGACATTGCAGGCAATCAATTCGTTGAGCCAAAAACGACCTCGCGGTACGACCTGTAATTTGAACCAAATCAGGCCTGTCGTTGGTGTTGTCGTTGATCGTCGCGGTAAAAAAGTTAACCTGCGGAGCGTCGGTCCATGACCCATTGGCCGTAATAAGTTTGCGAACCAACTCATCATAAGGGGAATTCGCATACAATTCGTCAGCCAACCAATTGGCATATTTACGCCGTCGAAAAATCAGAAACGGACCTTCGTTGGTTCCAACCGTCGCGCGGGTCAATCGTTCGGCCAAGTAATCGGCTGATCGTCGATCGCGAAGCAAATACTCTGTCCACCAACGAACTCGATCGCTTTCCTCTATCTGCTCCAGAGCACGTATCTCCTCCAGCGACATGCCCGTGCCAACCAGTGCCAAACTTATGCGTCGACAAACAGTGTACCAATCCGCCTTGTCTGCTAACTCCAGCCCCGCGAGTTGGATGCCGCTCAACACCTCCGCGTCAAATCGAGCTAAGATGTCTCCGTCCAAATCGATAACGCCTTTACTGGCCTCTCGGGCTGCGTCCCTCAGCAAAGATGGTTTGGGTGATGTCGCCCAAGCAATTCCTGTAACGATGACTAAGCCGCAACCCACGAGCAACAGTCTCTTTTTCCAACGAGCTGTGCTTCGGAGCGACTCATTCGGGTAGCGGGCTGCTCGATCCGTTTCTCCACCATCCATTTTTTCGTTTTCCGAATCCATCGCCATTCTCGCTCAATTGGATTTATTACGGCGGGGTAACTGTGGCTATTCGTAGGTGTCCTTTAAGGCTTGGGGCAAATCTTGTCGAATGGAACCTTTTCCAAGAGATTTTTCCCAAAGACTTTGAATCGTTTTTTCCTGAAACGCATTTTGAGTCTGCGATAAGGAAAGATAGACGGCGCGAGCCGCGATGTCTGTCGGGTCGGTTTCACTCAGTGTGAAGTTAGAAACCGCCATCGCAATTCCGGGTGGCAACTCATTCCATGCATGGGTTATGTTGTCTCCGTCTTTCCGTATGATGATCCCGTCTTCTTTGACTTCGACAATATTTACTTTACCCGCCCCTACCGTCAAAGTTTCGGTGCCGCGCAAACTCTTTCTCGCATCCTTCATTGCGGTCACGGCAATCTCGTACAACTGGCCGACTTGGTCCAGTCTCTTGTACATGTTCTCCTGCTCATTGGATTTGCTCAATGGCAAGGCTTTCTCGATCTCCGTTTTGAACGTCTCAAAATCAGCCTTCTTGATCGCGGCTCGCGCTTTGCTCATCGCTTCTGTCCAATTAGGATCCTTGGCCATCGAGCTAGGTGGATCCATCATTTCTTTTTCTTTGTCATCGGACATCATGCCCGCATTCGTCTCCATCGCCGAATCCGGCTTTTTCGTCATACCATCGTCTGGTGGAGGGGTGTCGTCTTTAGGGGGCATGCTGTCGTTAGACGCCATGCCTGAGGATTCCATGCCTGAGGATTCCATGTCAGGACCGGGATCTTTGGAGATGCTCGGCAAACTCGACCGGAAGTCTTTGGGACGAGCTGCCGATTGTTTGCCGGGTTCTTTATCGTTGGGCGGAATTCCTGGCAAAAACGGGTCGTTAGCATTCGCCGATGAAGGTGGCGTTTTGGGGCCGTCGTTCTCAGCCTCCGCCTCGGCCTGAGCGAGTTTCAATTGATTGCTGTAGAAGTAGACACCGGCTGCACCAAGAAATAGAAAGGCCGTACCAACGAGACCCGAAGCTAGCAAAATCTGTTGACGCTGCCTTTTCTTTCGCAGCATGGCGGCACGATCCATGCTGGCACCCGCCGGGTTCGATTTTGGTGAGCCGGTCGCCGGATGACGAGTTGGTAGACTGGGCGGATTCGTCGAGGCAGGGGATGTTGTAAAGGCGGTAGGGTTTAGTGACGCGGTGTTTGTTGATCGGAGAAAGGTATCGATAGAGGTTGCGGACGCTAATGCCGCCCAACGGGATTCGGCTGTGCCATAGTCGCGAGTGTCATACTCGGGAAACGTGAGGGTTGCATCAAATGGCGCATCCCACGCGATAGAGTCATCCCAATCGTCAAGCTTATCAATGGTGGCCGTGCTCGCCTCGGCTGTGGACCGTTTGGTCTCAGCTTTTTCAACGCCGTTGCCGGATCGACGCCCCGTAGCAGCTTCGGCCTCACGTGTGCTACCTGGTTGTTTCATGAGCGATAAATCGTAATTCCGTCGCAGGTCGGCGTTCAGCAATACCGACTGGGCTTCTTTGATCAATGCAGCGACCTTTTTAGCCGCTTCGGGATTCGATTTGCGGTCGGATTGATTCCATCTGTCTGCAGCGACCTTTAACGCGTTATTGATGGCTTCGACACGGGCATCTGCCGGAATCCCTAGCAATTGGTAATAGCTTACAGATTCTCCCTCTACTGTGATTCCTAAATGCTTTTGGATCGCCTGTCGAAGCTCACTCATGGTTCACCTATCTTCACCAAAACAGAGAATCAGCTGTTACTACCAAGGTCATTCTATGAAAACGGCGAGTCATCATCGTCTTCGGTCGATTGTGAGGAGGGGCGACTCAGTAACGTCGAAACGTAGTAGACAATACCCGTAATGCCCGTCAGCAATAAAGGTGCTGAGTAGCAGACCATCAAAAATCGCAGCTGTGTTTCGTGGTTGCTCGATCTCGTTTTTTTGGTGCCACCGAATAAATCGATCACCATCCCTTGGACCTCGGGAACTCGAAACGCCAGAATCAACATGGAAATGCAAGCCATGGAGACAACAATTGCCAATAGCATGGTCGTAATGGGAAACTGAAATCGCGCGGAATTCGAAGCTGTACTCCCAAAGGGAGAGACAACCGAATGCGTTTCAGCACGCTCGCCGAGATGAGTTTGTCGACTTGACATTTCTGGTAAGCTCAATGGCAACTGGGTTCGATAAGTGGACAAGAAGGCTCGACGGAAAAAGGTTGGCTTAGCAACACACCTGCGTCCCATTATACGTCGAAACGCCGCCGTTCGAAGCGCTGTTGCCCTAGAATCTGAGGGACAACGGTGAGCACCAATCAAAGAAAGAGCGCGTGGCCGAGACGGGATGTCCTCAAGGAATCACGCAAAATCAAAAGGAAAAGAGGGCCGAATCCTTCGGCGCTAAGTCTGTCGTGAGTTGGGCCAGCACTGCCAAAGCCAGCACGGTCGAAACCAGCACGGTACCGGGCCAGCTAGTCGTCGAGCTTTTCTTCCATGGCTTTCGACAAGGACTCAATAACCTTGGTCAATTGGTACCAACTACAAAACGCATCGTGAATGTCGATCGTCGTGGAATCGTCCCTTGAAAAGCCACGTTCGTTGATCTCGATGACCTCGTCCAACTCGAAAATCGCCTCATCAATGAAATCCTGATGGCTCTTTTCTTTCGACCCGCAATTTTCAAAGGCTTGGGTCGCTCGCGTAACCATTCGTTGAATAACCCAAACTGCAGCACACTGCTCATCATAGCAATCCACTATGCCTCGCAAGCTACCACTTTGAACGTAAAACTTTGCCATTTGTTTCTTTTCATTCTAGAAAGCCCCATGATACCGTCATGCAATTCCGGAGCATGCCTTGGCTTTCGATCGTGACCGCATGTGGCGAGTCATTTGATGAGGTTCGAGCAGTTAAACCAACACCCTTCATATCGAAATTAAAGCGTCCAGTTTTGAGACAACTTGATCATCGATGGCTTGATTGACAAGGATGGTCACGGACCTAACGCAAAATCGCTTTCTGGGTTTTTTTTCCGAGAAATAAGCAAGCCTCAAAACTTGAAACACCATGATCCAAAAACCGAATTTAACAGCGCAACAACTTTTTTTATCGTCCACATTCTGCGAGGCTTTCACCTCCTTTGGATCGTTGGGATTGATGCTAGCTAACCCAAAGATCCGCTCTCGACTTTGGATCGTTGATTCGGCTACAGTCCCCAACGATAGTCGCGCTCCTATTGTTTATGGTGCGTCTGGTTTAACTGGTTGGAGTAACCTAGCTCATGAAAAACGAGGATTCTGATTTTGGAAAACGTCGCAGCAAAAAGCGACGCATTGGCCGTTTCGTAATCCTTTCCCTAGTTGTTTTGGTTGTGGCCTCGCTTCTCGGCATCCCATTAGCCATTCAAAATCGCAACTTCGTTCTTTCGCTGGCCAATAAACATGCCGGCATCGCTCCCCTCCGAATCGATCTAACCAGTGTCGAAGCTGGTTGGTTGCGACCATTAAAAGTTCGCGACCTTAGACTCATAGACGGCAATGGCGCTGAACTCGTCCGGGTTGGCGAACTTGAGACGGAACTCACTCTGCTCAACTTGATCACCAATTACACCAATCTGAAAAAGGTGACGGTCAAAGGGGCTGAGCTTCACGTTCAGGTGCAACCGGGAACCACCAACATCGAACAAGCGTTACAACCGCTGCTCAATAGCTCGCCAGCCGCCCAACCGAGTCCAGCTCCATCGAATGCTCCGACTAACTTTACAGGTCGGATCGTTGTCGCGGATGCTGTTGTTCATGCAACCGATAGCGTCGATCAAACGAGCTGGGATTTGGTTCTGAATCAAGTTGATTTTCCGATCCCGACGGCGAATCAGCCAATTCCTCCCATGACGTTACTAGGCACCTTGCGGCAAACCAAGGCGCATCCGGGCGAAGTACTTATGGGCGGCCAATTTCAAATACGGACCGAACCGCTGGCGCCATCCACTCCGCCAGGAACCAGTAGTCTGATCGGCCCGACCAAAATGACTTTGGCCACGACTGGACTCCCTCTCAATTGGATTAGCTTGGCAAAACGTCGATTGCCTGATTTGCCAATCGATCATTTAGCCGGGCTTGCTACCGTCCAAGCGGAACTGGAGGTTCATAACAACCAATCCTTTTTTGCTCGCATCAACACCGCGCAAATCGATTCATTACAACTTGTTGCGCCGAGCTTGGTCGGTCCAAAGGGGGCCGCACTGGACCAAATTCGTCTAGTTGGAAATCTTCAGTCTAACAATAATCGCATTAAAGCGGATGGATTGATTCTTCAAACGGATGTTGGTGCTGTTACGGCTTCAGCAGACTTGCCTTTGGAGTTTTCGATCCCAACGATCAGTGAACCATGGCTCGCTAACGCTGAGTATGACATCGAGGGAAATATCGACCTAGCCAAGGTGGTCGCTGTTGCACCAGGCTTGATACCTGTCCAGGAACAAGTGCAATTGAATGCCGGTCGTGCGAATCTGCAAGCCGTTCAGAAGTTTTCAAACGATTCCAGTTTGCCCCCGATGAGCACGATTAAACTCGGGCTCGGAGGTCTCAAAGCGAACGTTAACGGCAGGCAAATGAGCTGGGATGAAGCTTTCTCTGCCATTGTCAAAATTGCTTCGACCCCAACCGGACAACCCAGTCTCAAATTGGACTGCACCTCGGAGTTCGGGGCTATCAAGGGTGAGGGAGACCTCATCCGAGGCAGCATCGGCGGCAGCTTTGATCTAGAGTTAATGCACAATCGACTGTCGCAGTGGGTGGCTCTACCGATGCAACAAGTCAAAGGCTCGGCCGAATGCAATGTCGCGTGGCAGCAGGATGAAGGGAACAGGTTGGTTACCAACGGTGGGATCCGGACAACCCCGATTTCGATACGCAGTGCCACCGGCGAACTAAAGGAACCGAAATGGGATGGCAATTTCCAAATTGTCGCTAGACTGGACCGTGGTCAACTCATTCAAATTGACCGGGCCAATCTTGAACTCAAAGCCCAGGACGAACTTCTGTCTGCTGTCATCATGGAACCAGTGTCGCTCGTTCCGGCTGCCCCAGGTACCGCAGGTGTCCCACCCGCTGGCCTACAATTAAAGCTCGTGGGTGATTTAGCGGGATGGCAACGGCGTGCTCAACTCCTGGCTGGCATCGATCTGGGTGTGTTCATGGGTGGCCAATGCAATCTGGATGCGCGAGGCATTGTGGATGCGTCATCGGTTGAGATTCAAGATGCGTCGCTGGACGTGAAGTCCTTTCTGTTGCGATCGGGAGAAACTACTTTCACCGAACCGCAACTCATTGCAACGTTCAAAGGAGCCGCAAACTCCAACGATATCACGAAGCTGAAAATCGATAACGTACTGGTCCAAACCCTCTCTGTTGCGCTTCAAGCCAAAGACGAAGCGGACGCGTCCAAATCGTTCGGGCGTATCGGCCAAGCTGCCTACAGGATCAAACCAAAACAACTCGCCGAGGCGATGGGTATGTCTCAAGGTCCCGACGCCATCTCGGTCGAAGGAGACGTTACTGGAACCGCTCAGTGGAGTCTCGATTCGAAGCTTATCCAATGGGGCTGCAATGCAAAGGGTGCCGCCATCGAAATCTTCCAAAACCAATCCAACAATGGAGCAATTCTAATTAGTACGTCGGGAACCAATAGCGGTACGCCGAAAAGCTTGCTGTGGAAAGAACCTCAGGCAGAACTCGTCGCCGAAGGAAGCTACGATCTCGCTCAAGGTCTACTCAGTGTGACCAAAGCCCAGGTCATGACAGAGTGGGTTGCTTACGGTGGGACTGCGTCGGTTCTTCAAGCAAACAGCCAAACGAAACTGATCTCTAAGGGGCAGGTGGTCTACGATGCTGCCAGGGTGGCCGAAAAAATCAAGCCTTGGACTGGCTCCTATCTGGCGATCAATGGCAGAAAAACCCAACCGCTCGATATTCAATGGACCTCTAACGACTCTGGGACTGGCACGTGGGCCGAAGCCCTGCAAGCGTCCTCGCAAATCGGCTGGGATGGTGCCAACGTGCTTGGTATTCCAGTCGGTCCAGCAGACATTCCTATCGTCGTTAAAAACGGGCATTTGCTGACCAAGGCAGATATTCCAGTATCGCAAGGACGTTTGCGATGGGACCTCGATGGCGATATCGGCAGCTCGCCGATAAAAATCGTTCAACAGCCTCAAACCATTATCGACAATGTTGCGATTACACCGCAAATGTGCCAAGGTTGGTTGCGCTTTGTTGCACCGATGCTGGCGGACGTCACTAGCATCCAAGGAAACTTGAGTCTCAAAATTGATGAAGCCGTTCTGGTTCCAACCAGTTTAATGAATCAAACCGCTCGGGGGCAATTAGTTGTTCATGGAGCTAATGTCGGACCTGGACCGTTAGCGGATCAATTGATTGGAATCGTACAACAGGTTCGAAACTTCAAGCGAGGGCTCGGTGCCGCAGAACCAAACCAAGCCGCGAATTGGCTTCATATGCCTCAGCAAGATATCAATTTTGATGTCCAAAAAGGACGTGTCATGCACCGTGATATGAAGTTTCAAGCAGGTGAGGTTACTCTGACCACTAACGGCTCGGTAGGCATCGATGGAAGCCTAGAGTTGAATGCCTCGGTTCCTATTCAAGCGGAATGGCTCGAAAAGGTGAACTCTCTGAGTTCTCTCGCTGGCCAATCAATCGTTATTCCCATTCGTGGTACGATCCAAAAACCTCAGCTCGATTATTCTGGACTTACGTCACTCGCGCAGCAAGTGGCAACGACTGCCATCCGAGGTGAGGCTCAGAAGCAAATTGACAAGGGACTTAACAAACTGTTGGGACCACTCTCCAATCAGCTCCAACCGTTCCAACAAGGGATGCAGCAGATGCAACAAGGGGTGCAGAACAATCTGCCGCAGTTACCGAGCCTGCCGATACCCGGCTTCGGTGGCAATCTACCCTTTGGTAATAACGCTGCCCCACCTCAACAGCCTCCCGCACCACCGCAGTAGCGACGCATTAAAGCTTGGCTAGTCCCGTCGCGTTAATGGTGAGCGTATTCAGTTCAGGATCGAAGACTCCACTTCCCTTCACGACGATGTGCATGCCTCGTTTAAGGTCAAAGATCTGCTCGGCACTCCCTGGAAAAGTCTTGCCTTTACTATCCAACATTCGTACGACAACCGTTGGAGCATTCTCGGCTTTCTTGCGACAAAAGGGACATGTCGAGGGGTCGTGCAGTGGATCAGTTGCCTTCTCCCCGTCCGGTATTTCAGAGACCAGAAACTCGGTTGACTTGGCATCGAATGTATCCCCTTTACCAGCCCCCACTTTGAGACTAACAAGGAAAGATTCCAGCGTCGCACATTGTTGCATCGCTTGTTCAAGCGTGAGTGGTGTTTCACTGCCCAGCGTTAATTGGGTCGATGTGCGCGCCGCCTTAGATAGCGAATCCGCATTGGAACACCCCAACGCCCCGAGGCAAATGCAGAGCCCTAAGGCAGTAATCCATTTAGTTTGGTCGAATGACATAATGCGCTACCCTTACAAAAGTAGAACGGGACTCTCGCCCCGTCCCTATGGTGTTAGTACCAGGAAACGCTCTGCTAGTGTAAAAGCAGCACGTCCTGATCGTATGACTCGATAGTCCTACAGTTTTTCAAGCAACGCCTTCATGGCGGCTAACTCGGACTCGAATCCAGCTTTGACTTCTTCGTACTTGATCTCTTTGTTTTCATGCATGGCTTCGTCAACCTTGCTGATGGTTGCAAAGAGAGCATCGGCTGCCGTTTTCATGGCGGCTTGTTCTTCTTCACTCTTGGATTCAGCCTTAGCCTTGGCCGCTAGCTCCTCCAACAAATGGCCGATGTCATGCATCTCGTCGTGAGCTGCCTCAAAGTCTCCCTTCTCACCAGCTTCCTTGATCTTGGTGGCTAATTCGACGACTTTGGCGACCGAGTCCTTTAAGCCCATCTTAGCTGCCGCCCCTTGTTCACCGTGCGAATGACCTTCGTGGCTGTGACCGTCATGCGAGTGCCCAGCTCCGTCATGACTATGGTTAGCTGGTTTTCCCGTAGAAGTTGTTTTGTCGGGCTCGCATCCGACAAAGAGGCAAGGAACAGCAATGGCTAGACCGAGTGCTAAGCTGCGACGCATTTGGAACCTACTACTATCAATGGGTAATGAAATGGAACAAGGCCCCGATTGTCGACGCCATTGGTTCCCTGTTTTCCTAAGAACCAATATACGCTACGCAATCGAATGGGAAGGGTTCGGCCGAGGAATTTCTATTATGGGAAAGTTTTTTCAAGGTAAAGTTTTCCCAAAAGAAAACACCTCCGCCGCTGGAGGTGTTTTTTGTCTGCTGACGAGTGGCTTGAGCAATTCTTACACGAATACTGCCCGCACTGTCCCAAGGGTATATCGCTCGGTTAGTCGCGACCTTCAGTCAAGCCCGGCCAACTGTCGGTACGAAAAGGTGTTAGAGGCAACCCTGCTGTGCTGTACATGTTGCAAACTGGATTATCCGCCCACGCGTATCTTACGGCCACGGGCACTGGGACGTCTGGCGAAGAAACTTCGACCGTTCCGTCTTTGTTGATTTTTGCAGTGGCTTTGAAGAATTTTTTGTCTTCCCCTGCGACGGTAAAGCCGAGCGGTACGTTGACATCAAACGGTCTCCAGCCACCTTTTAAATGCTCAAAGCTTAAAATGGCCTTATTGCCTTCCGTGCTCATCGATTTGTAGCGTGGGCTTTGGTACTCGATTTGGAATCCATATTCTCTCGCTAATGCCCAGCGAGCCAAACGACGCCCCACATCCACCTTGTTCATCGGGTGGATATCTTTCCCTTCGCCGATGTCGATAATGACGGCCTGACCTGAGTTCGGGACTGCATCCATGGCCATGGTTTGTGCTTCACGCAGTTCGGCCCAGTCGCTTTGGCCTGGCTCTTTTTCCTCTTCTTTAAAATCGGCTAACTGGACCCAATAGAAAGGGAAATCCCCTTGGCCCCACACATCTCGCCAATTCTTGATCATGGCAGGGAAAAGCGTTCGGTATTGATAAGCTCGACCAGCATTGGATTCCCCTTGATACCAAATCGCTCCTCGGATTCCATATCCGATGTGCGAAGCGAGAACTCCGTTGTAAATGTTGGCGGGCCGCGAGTTGCCAGTGAGATTGCCTAACGCTCGTTTCTCGTCCTCAGTCAAAGAGGCTTTATCCTTTTTCTGCACTTCAGCCAGCGAATTCTCTAAAGCAACCCAACGCTCATTCAGCTTTGGAAATTCCGATGCCACAACAGATCGGTCGATCCAGGCTTCACAAGCCGATCCCCCCCAAGCATTGTTGATCATGCCAATCGGAACATTGGTTGATTGATGAATCTGACGAGCGAAAAAATAACCAACCGCTGAGAAGTCATTTATGTTCTCCGGTGTCGCGACTTTCCACGATCGATCGTCATGACTCCAGATGGGATCTTGCGTGCCGATTTGAGGAAAGTTGATCATGCGAATGTTAGGATAATTCGCTGCTAGCCTCTCAAGATCTGCGTCAGCGGAACTTCTGATCCACCATTGCATGTTAGATTGACCAGAGCAAATCCAAACTTCCCCGACGAGTACATCTTGAATCTCGATCGTGTTTTCCCCGACCACCTTTAGTACGTAGGGACCACCGACCTTGAGCTCAGGAATTTTAGTCGCCCAATTCCCTGTTTCATCCGTCACGGTTTCGACTTTGTGGTCGCCGATGGAAATAGCGACTTTCTCGCCGGCCTTCCCTTTGCCCCAAATCTTGTTCGCTTGTCCCTGCTGCAGGACCATGTGATCTGTGAAAACATTGGGGAGTTTAATCTCCGCAAAACCATTGCTAGAGGCTATCGAACTGAATCCGATAACCGCTAGCATCCAAACAAACTTCTTCATGGTGAGCACCGTGTGGGAGGGGGGAGGATTGACTGATGCGGCGTTCGGCATGCACTGGGAATGCTGGTAACCGCTCGACCAGACAAGATCAAAATGGAACCAGAGGCTTTATGATACTATCGATTTGCCTCCAAAACATGTGGTGAACCAATATTGTGGAAACAAGAATGCCAAAAAAGAGCTGTGAGGGGTACTTCTTGCGCACGGGAGCGAGAATTACGCTGAGCCACGTGAGGAGCATCGCACCGAGGCCGGTCACCAAAACAGCTTGCCAGCCAAATACGATTCCGGTGAGAAACGATACTTGAAGCCAGTGAGTTCGCGACTTTTCCTGTACATAGGGTGGAAAGAGTCGACCAGCAAATAAACCGAAGATACCGCCAAACACCCCCCCAAGAACAACGGTGATTAGGGCATTGCCTAAGAGACCAATCGGCAAGCTTGTCAAAGGTAACCAATCAAACCAACGCACGAAATTCAAGTCCAATCGGACTAGCTTGATCACCGCGAACACCATACCAAAAAATGCGACGGCTCGCCAAGGAAATCTGGTCTTCTCTTGATCCGCTACCGACAGCATCACGAGCGTTGCAAAAAACATGGCGTGATACACAAAGGCCCCGATAAGATACCACTTGGGATAAAACACAGTCCAAATAATGCCGGCGTACATCAAGACATTAAAGTTCGGCAAATTCGCGCCGCCCGAAAACAATTCACGACCAGCAATCAAAACGAACAGCGATCCGACCAGCAATTCGATAAGCAAATATCGTGGGGCAATCGGAAGCTTGCACGTGCTGCACCGACCTTTGCACGATAGCCAACCAAAAATAGGAATGTTATCCCGAAAGCTCAATCGCGTCTGGCAAAAGGGACATTTAGAACCTCCGAATACGACCCCTCGTCCCTCGGGCAATCGACCAGCCAGCACATTAAAGAAACTACCGATGCTTGCACCCAAATAAAAGAACCAAAGCACCGCCAAATACTCGCACGTTTGATAGAGTTCTCGTACGGGAGATTCAAGCCCCTTTTCGAAGTATGCGCGATTGGGCTGCAAAAAAACGCGAATCGATTGATAAAGAGGTGGCCAAGCGAAAGTATAGAACGCCCACCCAAGCAGGACTCCTATGGCAACCGTAATCAAATACCAATTCGGTTTCTGAGCCCTCTTTTTTCTACGGTGCACCGATTTGTTCTGAATGCCTAGGTCCGGAACTGCTGTGTTCTGAACCGCTGTGTTCTGAACATCTTCATCGTTTGAGAGTGCGTTGCGAACCTCCGCAGAGAGGGAAACTCCGTGAGTATCCTCCTCACCCAAAGCGTGCCCATTCGACGCAGGTTCACTCGATGGTTGTTGATTTGTAGACTCCGACAAAAAATCATCCGACTTGTTCAAAACGCTGCCCGTTGTTTCTGGAATTGTTTGAGAATTGCACGCAAGGGATCTTGGTCTCCGTTGGCTTCAGTGCGATCCAGATCCTTTGGGGATAAACGCCGGACTGCGCCGGGATTTCTGGCTTCCTCCGCAACCCTGAAAACATCCAGCACAGTGCCCTCCCTAATGGCTTCGCCAGGCGGGACGAGGAAAAATCCAATGCTGCGTGGTTGCATGTTGATATCCTCGATGGGGTTCGGGCTTTTGCCTGTTCGATCAATGGCGATGGATTGCAGAAAGATTTCGTAGACGCTGATGTCGTACAAAACGGACGGCGGGATAGGAGTTGTGTATTGTTGCTGTGACCAATTACCGGCTAAGTCCATCACCTCGATCGACTCAACAATCGTCGCTCCAGCGTCTCGTTGAATGGATACCGATTCACTCTTTCCAGGAGGTATTCGAATCTTCTGCGGGTTGTCGGGCATCCGGCGGTCCGCCAGCAAAACCATGACTTCATCGCGGTGGTTATTCTGAAGAATCAAATCAATCGGCGGCAATTCGGGATTCGGGACGACTTGTTGTTGAACCGAACGAAATTGAGGTGGTGGTAAAGGTATCACTGGTTGCTGCGGGTACCAAATCTGCCACGGGTCGTAAACAATCGGTTGCAGAAAAAGTCCAGCCGGCTGATTCCACGTCAAAGCCATTCCTGTAAAGTGAACACTCTCAAAACAATATCCTGCTTGAAAAGGATTGATGCGCCACAGTAGTCCAATATCGTTGCTGATCGGAAACAATCTTACGGGATGCCTGGTGCCAGGAGCGATGCGAGCCCCCCCACGCAACCGCCCATCGACTCCGATTGCCATCCATTGATTCCCAACTTGTTGCTGCAACCGAAACATCCCGTTACCAACCGGTGCCACATACCAAGCGGATGAAATGTCCGTCGCGCGAGACACCAGCCCGAACTGATCGCTGCCCCGAAGCGACAGAAACTGCCTCGACGTATTGGGGCCTATGCTGAAATGCATCGGCAACGCGGACATTTCATCAAAACCGGTGGCGGATGATTGTTGCGAAGTGGATCGAGGGATTTGGCCAGGTGTTGGCAGGTTTAACTCCGTGCTGGGAGGTTGCACGCCTGCTTCAGGTAAAACAGGTACGACGTTGCCTCGCGCTCGGCGAATGTCGGCAGGCTGATCTGCTGTACGCACCTGCTGACTAACCTTCATGCGACTGGTCGTAAACTGAATACTACCATTGCGAAGTGTTCCGATTTGCATCGAGCCTTTGCCACTTACTGGCCAACGAATCACTTGCTTGGCCTCTCGCGAACTGTAACCAATCCACGCACCGTCTTCGGTATCGTAGCGATTCAGTCGCAGATAAATGGTCTGCGTACCGCTAGGGGGGGAGATGATTAAGTTTTCGTCGCTTACGATCGCAATGGAGGGTTTGTCTAGGCCCGGAGCGTTTAACTCAAAGCTCCGCGGGGCATTCGAACTAGTCTGTGCGTGCGTGGTCGATGCGATGACTAGAGGGAAAATGCAAACGCAAAACAAGCATGCCCACCCAATCGTAAAGCGATGCGGGAGCGTGGGCGTCGCTCGCCTCCAAATTTGATCAGCTATCATGAAACTCGATTGCCCCGAAAAAGAGGTTCCACCGGTGAGCGCTCGTGCCCCTCAGTATAACACTCTTTTCGAGATTTACGGCTTCTTGGAAATAAACTCCTACTCAATGAGGCTAATGCGGAAACCTCCGCGTTCAGGTGCTAAGCGTTTATTTGCGAAGCGTTCACGGACTAATCGTCGCCGATTCGTTCGAGCGCAGCGGCGACTCGCTCGATGGTTTCGATTTCCAACTGAGACATCTTGAGAAAGCCGAGGAATCCACCAGACGCGTCTGCCACGTCTCGGCAAAGATTGACGATTTCATTCGAAACAGCCTCCCGCTCTTCGGGGCTTTGATTCTGCAAAAAGCTTGACGCGAAATCAACCCAAAGCTGCCAAAGTTCCGGCGATGGCGGGTTCGTGAACCATTCATGCTGGATGATCATCGATGTGGCATCAGGCGATACTCCTTTGCTGGGCAAGCGATTCAAGATAATCTCTTTCTCGAGCTGGTCCGCTTCCCCATCAGCCCATGCGACAAACATTGCCGGTGCCCACACAAATGCCATGGCAGTCGATAGGTCAAACCCGGCTTCGACGAGGCAGTTTACGACCTTGGAATCACGAATACCAATGACCCGTTCAAACGCCTGAATCTTCTCCTCCCGATTCAGCTTCTCGCGAAGCGACTGCAAAAGCTCTTGATCCGCCTGGAAAAAGAAAGCCTCTGCAAGCGCCTGACCACGACCATTCTTTTCTGCTATTGTCAACATGACTGAATTCCTCCCAAATCAATGTCAAACATCAAATCGTTGCAAATCTTCAAACCAAAGATTGCAAGCCTGATCCCACTTTTCGTGGAACCAAACGATCTTGCTAACCAACTATACGAAACGTCGTTGCAAGCGGAAAATTTAATTGTGATGCGGCAAAAGCTAAGTTTTCTCAAATCGAAAAAGTAGAATGGCGATCAAGTCGGCCAGGAGTGGACAAACCTGTATAGAGGCAATCAGCCCACCGTATGAGCCAAGATCAGCCAAGATCGGTAATTTTGCCAATGCGATCGGGAATTCCTTTTGCGATAATGCGAATATGCTTCCCATTTAAGGGGAATATGATATCCTGTAAGAGCAATTGAGTTGGAGATGCGTCCCGATTTAGACCTCACAGTGGCGAGCAACATGCTTGGTAGCTGTTTTTGGTCATGGTACTCGATGCAAACGGGCATGATATAATGTTTGGGAGCTCAGATTGCCTTGCGATCCGTTAGCGGTCGTTTAACTAACGTAGTTTGAGCGAGCAAATTTACTTTTCGGTTCCACGGTGCGTTTTGCACTAGAAAGTTGATACGTATCCAATGCGTTACGCCTTTCGATTAGCTGAATTATTGGGGCATACTCCGGACCGGCGCAAACGACCCGGTACGATCAAGGCGATTGTGGAGTACACGGGGCTCGATCGTCACCAAGTTGCGGCTCTACTCAAGAACGAAGCCAAATACATTCCCATCGAAGCTTTGTCCCGGCTTTGCGATTATTTGATTGAGCACGGATATGCTCGCCCCGAGGAGTTACCTGGTGCACTTTTCGCTGTCACTCCGGAAAACTTCTGGGAGATGATCGCGAGACGCAATCGGCTAGAAATGTGCGTCGGCGTGCGCAAGCCACCCGATGACGACTCCCCGGACACGGCATGGATCGTCGCTTCGGACAGCGTGCTCGCGGGTGAAGTTCTTAACGGTGTTTCTACTCTGGGCGGTACCGTGAAAGCTTCGAGCAAGCGAGCTGCCGGCCGCGAGTTGCCTCACATCGAGCACCTGCGCCAGACTCTCGTTTGGAGTCCCGGCACAATGTCGAACGAGCAAGTGCACGAGCGTTCACAAACGGTTTACGATGAATTCTCGGAAATGAACGGTGACAAGGCGATGATTTGCCTCGGGTCCGTTAAGAGCAATCCAACCGTTGAACTGGTTCTCGCCAACGCCTTTGGTTGTGACCCATTTGTCTCGCAGGATAACGTCGAAAAAGCTTCCGATCGATCCTGCCCATTCTTCTTGAGATACCGAGATCGCGATCCTCATCCGCCAGCTTGTTCAGCTGGCACCCAACTGAGCAAGAAGGATAAATCAGACGAGCCAGGGCTGTATTACGAAACGGCCGATGGAACATGGGCGTTCGCAGGTGGAGCGACTGCTAGCCGAGATGCAGCGTTGGTGTTCTACATCTTCCGCGAATCACTCGGTCGTTTGGAAATGGTACTGAGCGGATTCTCTGGACGGGCTACTCGGTTGTTAGCTAGAACCCTAGCTCACCGCGCAGAAGATTTTTGGCCACCGACATTCCATGAGAACTATCTGCAAGTCGGCGCGTACTTGGTCAAGTACGAAGCCCAAGAAGATGGGGAAGCAGAGACGAATTCACTAGATGTTTTGGCCACAGACCAAATGGCCAACGCGACCGTCATCCCGCTTCCAACAGAAGCCATTGCTCGTCGGTTGGGAAAAGGCCATTTCTAGATGACCAGCGTTCAATCACGCACAGATGATCGCAATCATGCGTTGGGAGCGGAGGGGAAACAACCCGATGTGGATCTTTACGTTCAACTCGGACGGTTGCGACTCAAGAATCCGGTGCTAGTTGCTTCCGGCACCTTTGGATACGCCAAAGAGATGGAGACCATTGTCGATCTCAAGCGGCTCGGAGGCGTGCTGCCGAAAACGATCACGCAAAGCCCTAGGCCCGGTAATGCTCCTTGGCGAACGGTTGAAACCAGTGCGGGACTTCTCAATGCGATTGGCTTAGACAACGATGGGATTGATTACTTCTTAGAAAATCATTGGCCCTATCTGAAGCAGACCGGTGCCGACATCATCGTTAGCATCGCCGGCAAAAGCCAAGAGGACTTTGTCGCGTTGGCTGACCGATTGAACGAAGCGACGGGCATCACGGCAGTCGAGCTTAATGTGTCCTGCCCCAATGTATCGGGCGGCGTCGATTTTGGGACCAATCCGCAGTTATGTTTGGAAGTTGTCTCCGGCGTTCGTCGCGTTTTGAATTGTCCGATCATCACCAAACTAACGCCCAACGTCACAAGGATCGTAGACA
>JALOQS010000274.1 GCA_025459355.1 Pirellula sp. | reverse complement strand
AGGGGAGCGGAACCGGCGAGAAATCATTGGGCCGTAAAACGGAACTTGCGATTCGAACAGTTGCCGCATCAGTTTTTTTTCAAACCGGGGCTTGGTGTAAACGGCCCACCATTTGCGAGCATTCTCATCTTGTTCGTTCGTTACGGGCAGTCCGATCGCCGATTCGGCGGAGAAAGACTCCTCGCTATCGGGCTCGGCAATTGCATAATTGGGCTCTGAAATGCCATCATTGGGCTCTGAAATGCCGTCATTGGGCTCTGAAATGGCAGCGGGGAAGGTTAGCTGAGGGGAATCGAGCGAATCCGATGGGGCCATTGGGCTGCCATCGGGCCCGGGGATTTCCAACTCGAGCAGATTCTCTGGCCAGATACATGGTTCAGGTTTTAGGAATGGCATTTTGGTTCGCTGATCGTTGCAAACGAGGACAAGGAAGAAACGACGGGCACGGAACACTTAGGATTATTCGGTGATTTTCAGCTGGGTGAACATCTCAATCCTACGCAAAAGGGAGAAACGGTTCGAGTCTCTCCTCGAAAATGCTATCATCCGGCGATATTGCTTCAGTTTAAATTGCTTTAGTATAGATCCTACAATCCCGATAATCCGAAATAAGGTTCATGGCAGGGTGTGTTGAGGACAAAACTATACCACGTTCAGAATTGACTATGCGAAGCGCGTTTCTAGCGTTTTTCCTTTTGTTTGTCGGGCTTTTTGGTTCGCAAGCGGCAGCGCATGAAAGCGTGAGCTCGGAAGCCAGAGTTCTGCTAGAGCGACTTTCTGCCCCGTTTTACTCCCAGCAGCAGCCCAGCGTGGCGCCGGGCGGAGCGATCGATACCGAGGGGTCGGCGGCGGAGTTGCAGTTGATTTCGGGTGGGCGAGATTCGAGTCAGCAAGGTCGGTTGGTGCAGATCGATGGGGTGGGTTCGACGGGAGAGGAGAATGCTCTTTTTCAGAACTTGGACGGAGAGACCGAAGAAGTCGAGGTACCGTCGATTTTGTTCGAAGGAACTGGTGGTCGTGCTCGATTGCCGAAGATAAGACAATCCGAGCCGTTTCGTTACACCAATTATCGATCCAAAGAAAACACGTTTGGGGTCATACCGGAGAAAGGTGATCGATTCGGAATCACGTCTTTGGAGTCGACTGCCTATAGCACGAGCGGTTACGGCAATGGCTTTAATTTGGGCTATGCGTTCCACTTCCTGTCTGGTCCGCAGCAGATTGATTTGCCGGCACGACTGTATCAGTTCTCGATGGGTTACCAGTCACGGGGGCGCATGTCGGAATATCTTTCGTATGACGGAGCTGTTGCGATAACGGTTAACAGCGACTTTGAGGGTAGTGCGCGAGAAGGGGTTTTCTTGCCTGGACACTTTGCAGGGATGCTGCATGTCACGCCGGAGATGGATTGGGTGTTAGGTGTCGATTACTTGCATCGCGATGACATCAAATTGTTGCCGATCGTGGGCTTTAGTTATCATTCCGATTGGATGCCCAATGTTCGATGGGATTTAGTGTTTCCTCGTCCGAAGGTTCAATTCGCGTTGCCTGGTGGCCACATGTTTCATGTCGCCGGACGGCTCGGGGGTGGCACATGGGACTTTGAGTTGCCCAGTGGAGTGGAAGACGTTGTTACGTACCGAGATTATCGACTATTGCTCGGGTTCTCGCGAGGTCGTGGCAAAGAAGGAATTCAATCGATTGAAGTCGGTTACCTATTTGGCCGCAAATTGGAATTGCGAGACGCCAACAGTTTCTTGGACCTGTCTGACGCGGTCGCAATCCAATTTGTAACGATCAAATAGCAGCGCGAGTTCGAGTGGCAGCGCGAGTTCGTTATCGATAGATTTGGTCTAGATCGATTTGCCCTGGTTTTGGTTTGGATTCGCCACTCGATAATGGTTCGGCCAGTTCCACGCCACATAGGATCGCCAGCAGCAACGTCGCCCCCAGATACAGAACGTAATGCAGCAGGCTTTGTGCGAACTCGAGTTCTAGTGACAGGAGCGAACCAACCGTCCCAACTGCGATCATAACGACTAGCAACAAAGCGAAAAACAGACCGCTTACCGTCGCTAGAGTGTCGTTACCAAAGTAATAGGCCAGGAACCAATAGAGTCCCCAGGTAACGGAAAAGACCGCAGCGCAAGCCGCAACACGGACATAAAGTTCGTTCCCCATGTAGCCACCGAGTTCATCATCGCGGAGGAACCGATACCCGACCCAGGCAAGCGGAAAGGAGAGTGCGGCGGCCCCTAAGGCCAACAGGACAACGGGAGGAGACTCGGTTGCAAATCGGATTCCGATCGCCAGACCGATGGAGAGCACAGCAATTCCGGCGGCGATCCCAATCTGCAAACCCGATACTTTGAGCTCTTCTCGTTTGATGGGCTTGAGAACCGAAACCCCCTTTGAATCCTTGGGGCCCTCCGGTTCTGGGGCGTGAATGACCACTTCCTCAGATTTATCGGGGACAACGATCTCTTTTTTGCATTTGGGGCAAGGTCCCTTTTTACCGGCATATTTGTCGCTAACGGTAAATCGAGCCAAGCATCCAGGACAGGTAACTTGTATTGCCATCGAGTCAAATTCTGCGTCGGGATAATCTTAGGAAAAGTGCATTCTAGACAAAAAAAATCATTTGAGCGAAACGGACATTCTGTAATTTTTGTTCCTGTGTTGTAATGTACACTTGGTGAGAGGATACTCCCTAGTACTCCACATGTCATTTCCCACTTTTCGGATCCAAATGTTGTCTGATTCCAGCGATTCTAGCCGTCCGTATTACAACCGTGTCATCCTCAAATTGAGTGGCGAAAGCTTGGCTCATGCGGGAGAACGAGGCATTAGCATGGATGAGGTGACCGCCATCGCCCAGCAAATCAAAAGCGCCCATGCCAAAGGTTGCCAAATCGCGGTGGTTGTCGGGGGAGGAAACATTCTCCGTGGGGCACAATTCAAAGGCTCTAGCGGAGAAATGATTCAGGAGGCGACCGCTCACTACATGGGAATGCTCGCGACCGTGATCAACGCATTGGCTTTGCAAGATGCCTTGGAGAACATTGGTTGTGCCACCCGAGTCATGTCCGCGATCAAGATGGATGGGGTCGCAGAACCGTTCATTCGCCGCCGGGCGATCAGGCACTTGGAAAAGGGGCGAATCGTCATTCTGGCTGCTGGGACTGGTGCTCCTTTCGTCACGACCGATACATGCGCCGCCAATCGCGGTCTGGAGCTCGATGCCGATATTGTACTTAAGGCCACACGAGTGGATGGCGTCTACAGCGATGACCCAGAAAAGAATCCTCACGCGGTCTTGTATCGCGAGCTGGATTACGACACGGTTATCGAAAAGAATTTGAAAGTTATGGATTCGACCGCCATTGCCCAATGCCGCACCCACAAGCTTCCGATCTTGGTGTTCAACTTCAAAAAAGAAGGGAACATCGTCAAAGCCGTGAGCGGACAAAAAGTGGGGACTCGGATCAGTCCACGTAGCGACTCAGGCGAGCGTATCCTTATCAACGCGACTTGAGCGAACACCAATCCAACACAACTCGGTAACTACTAACTCGAACGGGAGAAACGGAAAATGTCGGTAGAAGACGTTCTATTGGATGCAGAAGAGCGCATGGAAAAAGCTCTCAGCGTATTGAAGAATAACTTAGCGGGGATACGAACCGGCCGTGCGACACCAGGGTTGTTAGACTCGGTCAAGGTGACCGTATACGGGTCCGCCACCCCTCTGAAACAATTGGCGAGCGTCGGTGCGCCAGAACCGCAACAACTCGTCATTCGTCCTTTCGACGCGAGCACGATCAAAGACATTGAAAAGGCCATCGTCACCAGTGAATTGGGGCTCAATCCACAAAACGACGGACGGATCATTCGCATCAATATTCCACCATTGAGCACAGACGTTCGCAAGAAATTGGTAGCCCGAATCAAAGAGCTGGCCGAAGAAACGCGAGTCTCGATTCGAAACGTGCGACGCGACTCGAACAAGGCTATTGAGACCGCTGAGAAAGACAAACTGATCAGCGAAGATGATCGCGATAAGGCCAAAGACGAGATTCAAGAACTTACTAAAAAGTACGAAAACTCTGTTGGCGAATTGGCAAAGAATCGCGAAGCAGACGTAATGAATGAATAGTCACTTCTCTCGGCGAGGTTAATGAAACACGATGCGTTACGCCACAATCGTTGTGCTATGTCTAACGATGATGTCAGCCCATGGTGCCGACATCACCTTTAGCCCCGGTTCTCCACAAAACAGTACGGCCGGCTTTGAGACCTCGATCGATGACACCGTCAAAGCGGAATGCCTCAAGATATTCGCGAGCCGAGGCACCGCCGGGACCCGAGACTATCTCAGCAAACAGCTCGCGGGAAACACAGACCTGCCCCATCACGATTTGCTAGTTTCCGATTGGCTTATTCAATCGGGTCGGATGGCAGAAGCCATTCCCGTTCTCGAGCGTCTGGCGGCCGAGTCGCCCCCTAGAAAAGATATACACTACACATTCGCGTGGATTGCTCTGGGGCATGGCCGGGTGTTTGACGCGGCGACTCACGTCGAACAAATCCAAAAGCTCCCGTTCGAAGGCAAATGGAGTGAGGGTTATCGCAAACAATTCACGACCTCAGTCCGCGAGTTGCAAGCCAAGATTGCCGAACGAAGAGGCGAATGGAAAACCGCCTTGGAAATTTTCTCGGCACTGATAGTGATCAAGCCCGGTAGTGTGAGTATACGCCTGGGGCTGGCTAAGTCAGCCTTTCACACGAACAATCTCGAGCTCGCTCAGAAGAACTTGCGTTTGTTAGAGCAAACCCAACAGCCTCCCGTTCTTGCCGAAATCATATTAGCCCGGTGGTTTGATGAAGCAGGGAATCGCCAAGCGACCGAAGAATGGTTTCGAAAAGGTCTCGATCGCGGCGATCCTGAGGCCGCGACAAAAGAGTATGTCATGTGGTTGCTTCGTGAAGGCAGACCGAATGAGGTAGGTAAACTACTCGAACGCTTACCCAAGGATACGCAAGGTCGGACCGAATTCGTTTTGCTCAGTGCGCAAGCGGAACAGATGATGGGACAGTTCGCGAAAACCATCCCAGTACTGCGCGGTCTGATCAGCGAGGAAGAAAATGACAGCGAGGCAGCAA
>JALOQS010000273.1 GCA_025459355.1 Pirellula sp. | reverse complement strand
GTGGTATGCAGCTTGAACCAACACAAATGGGAAGATGACGATTGGATGCACCGAAGAAAATCGGAAAACCAATTGGAAAAGCCAATGTCGGTCTACGAAGTGCACTTGGGGTCCTGGAAGAAGTGCGAGGGTGGAGTTCATGGCTGGATGAATTACCGCGATATCGCTCATCAATTGGTTCAGTATTGCAAAGAAATGGGCTTTACCCACGTCGAGTTGATGCCCGTTTCGGAACATCCCTTTACGGGTTCATGGGGTTATCAAACGGTGGGCTACTTTGCAGCCACGAGCCGATATGGAACACCTGAAGACTTCATGTACTTTGTGGACTTCTGCCACAAGAACAATATCGGGGTCATTTTGGATTGGGTTCCTGCTCACTTCCCGAAAGATGCTCACGGATTGCGTCAGTTTGATGGCACGGCTCTCTATGAACATGAGGACCCCAGACAAGGGGAGCATCCAGATTGGGGCACGATGATTTTTAACTACGGACGCACCGAAGTTCAGAATTTTCTAATCGCCAACGCACTCTTCTGGTTAGACAAATATCACATCGACGGCTTGCGTGTAGACGCCGTTGCATCGATGCTCTATCTCGATTATTCCCGAAAACAAGGGGAGTGGGTTCCCAACCAATACGGCGGCCGAGAAAATCTCGAAGCGATTCATTTGTTGCGAGAATTCAACACCCAAGCTCATTCGCAATATCCCGGTGTTCTGACGATTGCAGAAGAATCGACTGCATGGCCAGGTGTGAGCCGACCGGTGGAAACAGGCGGATTAGGCTTTTCGGTTAAGTGGAACATGGGCTGGATGAATGACACATTGCGCTACATGCATCACGATCCAATCCACCGCCGATTCCATCACAACGAGTTAACCTTTAGCTTGATCTACGCGTTTACAGAGAACTTTGCCTTGCCTCTTTCCCATGACGAAGTGGTGCATGGCAAGGGTGCTTTGATCGCACAAATGGAAGGCGATTTATGGCAAAAATTCGC
The DNA here is from genome assembly GCA_025459355.1 of Pirellula sp. GTDB lineage: Bacteria > Planctomycetota > Planctomycetia > Pirellulales > Pirellulaceae > JBKCUI01. The sequence continues at coordinate 8,395 of JALOQS010000273.1, read as the reverse complement.
TAACCTGCGACTCTTGTACAGCTACATGTGGACTCACCCGGGCAAGAAACTGCTCTTCATGGGTAGTGAGATTGCACAATGGCACGAGTGGAACTACGACAGCCAAATTCAATGGGATTTGCTGCAATGGGATACGCATCGAGGTGTTCAAAAACTCGTTGCTGATCTCAATCATCTGGTCAACCGAGAACCTGCACTGCATCAAGTCGATTTCTCAGGCGAAGGCTTTGAATGGGTCGACTGCATGAACGCAGATGACAGCATCATCGGATACATTCGTAAAGCCAAGGACCCAAATGACTTCCTTTTGGTCGTCTGCAACTTTACTCCTGTCGTGAGAAGCTATCGCATGGGCGTTCCACGCGCTGGTTATTATCGAGAAATCTTTAACAGCGATTCCTCGCATTACGCCGGCACCAATGTTGGTAATTACCCAGGATTAATGGCTGATCCCAGCTTGCCGCACCACGGTAGACCTGCATCGATTGAACTGACTCTGCCGCCTCTAGGCGTGTCGGTATTCAAGCCCGAGTAACGGTCGCCGATCCGAGAAGCCGGTTATAGCCGGCTGGTACTCCGTAAGACACTCAATAGTTAGAAACCTATGATTGATCATGGCAAGAAAAATCTATTGGGTGTCGAAATCGATGCCGTAGATTACGAGGCAGCAACAGAACGATTTCTGTCCGCTGCCTCCAAGTCAATTCGGTACAACACAACGGCTCTTGCGGTCCACGGTGTTATGACTGGGGTGCAGGATGTTGTTCATAGATATCGACTCAATCAATTCGATATGATCGTGCCGGATGGAATGCCGGTGCGATGGGGACTCAATTTGCTCCACGGAACCAAATTGCCCGATCGAGTCTATGGACCAAACCTCATGTTGAAAATCTGCGAAGGGGCTGCCTTGCGCGGGTTTCCGATCTTCTTGTTCGGTACCGATCAAAAAACGCTGGATCTTTTGCAGATACGTCTCAAAGAACAGTTTCCCGCATTGTTGATCGCTGGGGCTGAACCATCCAAGTTCCGAAAACTAACCGATATCGAGACAGATGACCTCGTGGATCGAATTCGCGAAAGTGGCGCGAAGTTGGCGTTTGCGGGGCTCGGGTGCCCGCGACAAGAGGTCTGGGCCTACGAAATGGGCGACCGACTCAAAATGCCTGTTTTTGCAGTCGGAGCCGCCTTTCCGTTTCATGCCGGCACGTTACCGCAAGCACCTCGGTGGATGCAGTCCTGGGGGCTCGAATGGTTGTATCGTCTGCTCAGTGAACCAAAACGGCTTTGGCGTCGCTACGTTTATCTGAACCCGGCTTACCTGTTCCTTTTGGCTTTGCAATTCGCCAAACTGAAGTCTTTTCATCGAGGAGCCGATGTTCCTGCCGTGCCCCGCCAAAACTTCGGGTAACTCCCCGAAATGCTTGATAAACCAAGAGATTTCCGCAACGGGTGATCGCTTACGGCGCTCGTTTGCGCAGTTTTCTTTGTAGCGATCTTCGGTGGATTCCCAATCGTCGTGCGGCTTCGGAAATGTTCTGTTCGCAATCTGCCAGCACGCGGTGAATATGCTCCCATTCCGCTTGCGCAAGCGTCGGAACAGGGATTTCTTCGTTGGATTCCGCCACTTCAACCTCGGAGCCACCTCGTTTAAAGGCAGACAAAATGTCATCGGCATCCGCTGGCTTGGGCAAGAAATTGACGGCTCCCAAGCGGATTGCGTCAATCGCGGTGGCAATGCTTCCAAAACCAGACAAGATTAGAACCTTTACGTCCGGCTTGATGGCCTTAAGGTCGGCGATTACGGTGAGTCCTGTCCGACCCGGCATGCGAAGGTCGACGACAGCGAGTTCGGTCGGGTTGTTTCGAAAAACCATCACTCCTTCATCGCAAGTCCCAGCTACTTCGACACGAAAGCCGCGCTCAGTGAAGGCTTCGGCCAAGCGATCCCGGAGTACATAGCTGTCATCGATCAGCAAAATGCTCTGGTAATTTGGATCTTTCGGATCCATCGATTCCCCAAAAAAGAACTAGAGAAGGAAAAAGGCCAGTTAGGATAACCAGCTGAAAAACACGGCAGGCGACGAGGTTGGCAAGCTTTTTTAAGCTTGCTCACAACCATCCAGTTTAGCACGCAAAGGCCTAGCGAGGAGTGCGGATTGGTCAGAAACGGATCGAAAACGCTTGCAAAAATGCTGGGAAAACAAGGTCCACAACAATTTTCAAATCGGAACAAAGGTCCTCTTGGCAGCTAGGGAACCTGCCTTTTGTTGGGAATAAACCGCCTGTAGCGAAAATTACGATCCCGAGGAACTTTGTCAACTGGACAAACATCTTAGACCAGAATCGTTTTGTTGACATGCGTAGGTGTCCAACTACCATGGAAATTCGCTTGTTCTAGCCAGAGCATCGCAATCGACGCGAAAACTGGGCTTTTTCAGGCAGACCGCGTCTCTTTTCCAACCGTTTTCCATCTGGGGATCTCATGTCGAGTCCACGAAAGTCAGCTGCAGATAAGAATTTTCAAACTAGAACGCAGGAAGCGAAGAAGCGCCAGGCAAAGCGGGCCATGCGGGTCGAGCAGCTCGAAGACCGCCGTCTCATGGCGGTGGCACCGATAAACGGAATGTATTATCCACCAATCGGGAAGTTCACGGCAGATTTTTCCCCTTCAGTCCCGAGAGAATTGTACGCGCAAAGATCCGCGATACAGTTCGGTAGTGGCTTGGGCGGCGGACCAGCTGCCAACGGGGAATCGGGGTCGGCCTTTTCGGCTACTGAAATCGAGCCAAACAATATTCCCACCCAAGGGCAGTTGCTTCCACTGGGAACCGGTGCTGGACAAAGTCAAACTGTAACGGTCACCGGGCAGCTACCTTTGGTCAACGGCGTGCGAGACGTCGATTACTTCGCGTTTGATGCGGTCGCGGGTGATGTTATCACCGTCAAACTTAACTCTGCTGCCACGGGCATCCCATTCGATGTGTCAATCGTAACTGCCGGGGACAGCCCAATCATCGGCTCGACCCTTAATCAACTCGGGGGAATCTCTCCTCCAACCTCCCCGCTAAGCGACACGACATCACCCGTTGCGTTTGCGAAAGTCATTCCAACGACCGGTCGTTACTATGTGCGAGTATCGGACGGAACGCAGACCTATTCCCTTCGATTAGAAGCACGACGTCCAAGTATTGAAGCTGAGCCAATCGGCACGAGACAAATTGTCTTCGTCGACTTTGACGGAGCAACGATCTCGCCGGGAACGTTTGGGCTGCCGGTTACCACTCGTATCCCAAGCATGATCGATACGCTTGTTGGGTTCGGATTTACTCCGCAAGACGAAAACGCGTTGATTGATGGCGTTATGGCGGTCATACATAACAGGTTCAATACCCAGCTGTCAGCTTTTGGCGCGAATGGCTACTACCGACAGGATGGCGTACCCGGAGCGTTCGATATTGAGTTTAGGAATAGTCGAGATCATGCTGATCCCTGGGGGCTTCCCAATGTCAGTAGGCTGATTGTTGGGGGCGATGAATTTGACTTGGGAATCCCTACCCGAGGGATCGCTGAAAGCGTCGACATTGGTAACTTCGATAGAGAAGAAACCGGGATTGTCTTGCCGGGCGTGATGTTTCCTGAAATCGTGGCCATTCCGAGAGCACCCGGATTGTCCCTGCTGTCAGCTATGGCTGCTGGACTTGGACAGACCGGCTCCCACGAAATCGGTCACTTCATTGGTGCTCGGCACCAGTTCAACGGAAACAACGTCCGAACGCTAATGGATAGCGGTGGACAGGAATATGGCGTTAGTCGCTTGGGAACCGGTGTTGATGGAATCTGGGGTACGGCCGATGATATCGATATTGGTTTCGGCCGGGATCGATACGCAATTGTCGAGGGCTTGATTGGAACCGTAGATCATCGAGCCACCATGGCATTTGGTCTTTCGACAGGTAAAGTCGGCAATCTCATCACGGGAAATGTTTACAACGACATTAACCGAAATGCTCAACGAAATTTGAACGAAGCTGGAATCGCTGGCTGGGAAGTTTTCGTTGACGCGAATGGAAATGGACTGCGTGAATTTGGCGAGAATGGAAATGGACTGCGTGAATTTGGCGAGGCTAAGGGAACAACAGATGCCAGTGGCAACTACCGAATCACCGTAGCCCCCGGAACTTACAATGTTCGTGTTACACGCCCAGCAGGTTGGATCGCTTCGACCGACACTGAGATCGTCAAGAGTGTTGATGCCCGCACGGGCAACGCGGTCGCCAACTTTGGCTCAGTGCAACCTAACAACACGGTCACCGGCTTCAAGTGGCTTGACATTAACGCCGACGGCATTCGGGATAACAACGAACCAGGACTTGCCGGTGTTTACATCTTCCTTGACTTGGACCTCGATGGACGACCTGACATCGGTGAACCTTCTGCCATTTCAGGTGCTGACGGTTCCTACTCTTTGACGCCGCCAAGTGCTGGAACTTACGTAATCCGAGAGGTTGTTGACGCGGGCTTCCGCCAAACCTTCCCTGTTGGGGCAGATGGGTTGTCCGTGGACAGTGCGGGGCGGCCGGTTGGTCATACGGCTGTGTACAATGGTTCCACTCCTCTTATTGGATTCAATTTCGGTAATGCCGAGTTTGCAGATTTCGGTGATGCACCGGCACCTTATGCTACGACTCGTGCACAAAATGGTGCGAGCCACGGCTTTTTAAATGGTCTTCGATTAGGTTCTCTTTGGGATGCCGATCAAGATGGGCGGCCAACCGTCAATGCTGATGGCGATGACCTGAACAACAGCGACGACGAAGACGGAATTCAAGCTCTCACTACCTTTGTTCGTGGCGATAGTAGCAACAACATGCGTCTAATCGTCAACAACACAACCGGCTCGCTGGCTTATGTTCACGGTTGGATGGATTTCAATGGCGACGGCGACTGGAACGATGCGGGAGAATTGGTTGTTTCGGCTTTGCAAGTTCCAAGTGGAGCGACCACGTTCTCGCAAGATATTATGTTCACAGTTCCCGCGACCGCAGCGAATCGAGTATACGCTCGGTTCCGACTCTCACAGCAAGCCACTCTAACACCATCGGGTCGAGCTGGCGTTGGTGAAGTAGAAGATTATTCGTTTACGGTTGTCGATGGACCACGACGCAATCTTCAACCAGACACCTTCACAGTTAACCGCAATAGCATTAACCAACCTCTCGATGTTATCGCTAATGACTTTGCCCCTCAAGGCGTGACATGGACTATCACCGGCGTAACGAGCACATTGCAAGGTGGCCGTGCTCTTATTGATACAGCCAACAATCGAATTCTCTACAGCCCGCCATTGAGTTTTATCGGTGTTGATGAGTTTACTTACACCGCTCGATCTTCGACGGGTGTCGTGGATACTGCGAGAGTCACGATCAATATTCTTGCTCGCTTTGCAGATCCGTTAGCAGTCGATGACTCGTTCGATATCCCAACCAACTCGATTGGATTCCCTCTCAACGTTCTTGCAAACGATATTGAGGGCCAAGGTGGAGCGTTGGTCATCACCTCGATTACGACACCGAACCGTGGCGGCACCGTTACGATTGGTACCGGTGGTCAAAGCATCAGATACACTCCAGTGCGAGGGTTCGGCGGCACCGAGACCTTTACCTACACGGCAACGGACGGAACAGGTAAAGTGACGACGTCGAATGTGACGATTCACACGCTAGAAGGTGCACGCAACGACGATATCGTTGAGTTTAGCTTCCGATTCCTCGATCTGGCAGGCAATGCGATCACCCGCATCCAACAAGGGCAACAATTCAGAGTCGAGGTTTATGTCGACGATTTGCGACCAGAGCGAGGCCAAGCCCAGGTTCCACCTGTCCTTGTAAATCAACCTGGCGTTTATTCTGCCTACTTGGATATGTTGTACAGTGCCGGTTTGGTAGCACCAGTCTCTCCAGCGAGCGGCGGCGGATTGGACTTTAACGTTACATTTGGTGATGATTATCCAGCAGGTCGTACCGGATCAGCACAAACCCCTGGAGTCATCAACGAGCTTGGAGCGTTCGCGGGCCGTATTACGACCATGAACGAAGAAGACCCATTGTTGTTGGCGAGCATGCTCTTCACCGCCAACTCAGCTGGTCTCGCTGAATTTATCTCAGACCCCTCGGACTTGAGACCTCAAAGCGACGTGACCGTGTTCAATCGACCAAGCACAGCTGTGCCGGTCGATGAGATTCGATATGGCCGAGCTCGATTGGAAATCGTACCGAGCGGCACGAACTTCCCAATTGCCAAAGACGATTCCCCAGTGCTTGTCGCCGGAGTTAACATCCCGATGGTTCCTGCTGGACGTCCATCGACGATCGATGTTCTGGCTAACGACATCATCGGTTCGAACGGACCGATTCGAATCACCTCGACTCGAATGACCTCGTCGAATGGCCAAGTGGTAATTATCGACAATGGTGCACAAGTTCAGTACATACCGAACACCAACTTTATCGGTACAGACCAGTTCGAGTACACCATCACCGATCAACGGGGCTTTACCTCGACTGCGACCGTGACGCTGAATGTTGGAAACTTCAATCAAGTCACAGCGGATGACCAAGTTGAGCTACGGTTGCAAGTGACCGACATGAACGGTAATCCAATTACGCAAGTCGCTCCTGGGCAACAATTCCAGCTACGCGGATTCGTTAAGGATCTTCGGGAGTCGCAGAATCCACAGCCGACACGCCCCGGTGTGTTCGCCGCGTACCAAGACATTCTGTTCAACAGCAATTTGGTAACTGCAAACGCTAATCTCGCTCCCTTCTTTGATAATAACTTCTCTGGAAGCGTTTATCGACAAGGCAAGGCGGGTGACGTTTTCGTTCCCGGATTGATCAACGAATTGGGATCATTCCAAGACGACAGGAGTTCGCCGTTAGGTTTCCCAGAACGACTGCAATGGATAATCAACTTCACCGCGGGCACGGCCTTGGGTACAGCGACGTTCGTAGGTGATCCCGCTGACGTCAAGCCATTCCATGACACCTTGTTGTTTGACCCGACAACTCCTCTTCTACCCAATCAAGTTCGATACTCGGTGGCTAGCGTCCAGATCGCTCTTGCTGGTGGAGGTGGCGGAACGGGAGGCGGTGGAGCGGGAGGTGGTGGAAACCAAGACGGTGGCTTCACGAACTGGGGCAACAACTACGACGTGAATGCTGATGGATTCGTCTCACCGATCGACGTTTTGATCATCATCAATTCCATAAACAGTGGTGCAGGTGGGCAACTACCACCTGGCGGTGGCGAGGGAGAAGCTGGCGAGAAATACTACGTTGACGTTAACGCAGACGGTTTCGTCGATCCGCTCGACGTGCTTGCTGTGATTAACTTCCTCAACTCTACCGGATCGATGGGAGGCGAGGGAGAAGGAGAAGGATCAAGCGATGGGCTTGTGCTCAGAAGTGGTGAGTTGCCGTTAGTTGATCTTCCGTTTAGCGGAACGTCGATCGGCTCGAAGAGCATCTACGAAGACATTTCTTTGTACGGTGGCACAACAGATGAAGACGATTCGGAAACAGATCTTTCCAACATGTTGTACTGCATTGTTGAAGAGGAAGATGACGAGTACTTAGACAGTCTTGCCGCCAATTTGCTTGCACAGTAGCACTAACTAGATTTGCAACATGAGTTTTAAGAGCCGTCTCCCCCGAGACGGCTCTTGTTTTTTACCACTGCAATATCTTTTGTGCAGTGAGGACTTGGTGCCATTCACGTACCTTGCAGAATTGCATAGCGGCGAGAGGCTGATTGATACAACATTTGGCAGTGGATGCAATCTAGCTCGGCATTCGGCACTTCTGCTTACGCCCCTTCATTGCCATCCTCTTGGCATTGGATAACTCTCTGGCTTTTGCACGTATTGGTTGGGTTACAGTACAATAAACGTACCAATCGATCATGAAGCTTACCAAATCCAAATACAGTATTCCCGCACAATCAAACACTCGCGCCCGAGTACGCATCGCCTCATGGCTCTGGCTGGGCATCTTGAATTGCCTCGCTTTGGTGACCTGGCACCAAAGCACTGAGCCGAAGGCTCTTTCCAATTCCCTATCTGGTCCGGCTTGGGTTCGGGACATTGAGCCTTGTCAGGGTGTATTGCCTGGAGACGGGCACGTTATCACGGCGACGTTCCTGCATTCTAGTGGAGACGTAATCGATCTGGTTTGGAGCGATGACGAATCGCGGAACTTGGAATCGGTAGGGACGACGAGCAATCATCCGTTCTATTCCTTTGATCGCGGTGACTACGTTCAAGCCGGAAGTCTTCAAGAGGGAGAACGGCTTCTGACGTACAGTGGCGACACCAAGCGGGTGGTATCGAAACTTG
>JALOQS010000272.1 GCA_025459355.1 Pirellula sp. | reverse complement strand
AGACCCAGTTTATTCGGTCGCATGATGGTTGGGGTAATTGGTTTGGGAACGACAACACCCATCCTATTTATCATTATGTTCTCGATCGAAACTGGGCCAGTCAGGGCAAGCGACGCATTCCTGGGATGTCAAGATTCTTGACACAACCTGCGGATTCGCCAGTCATTTATCCACTCAGTCCCGCGCTGGATCGATTTAATGATCCATTAACGGCGAATCGATACACCTCGGTTTGCAGCACAATCATCAACCTCAGTTCCGGAAACGGCGATTCGATGATTGGTGCGGCGATCGTATGTGAACCGGTGCATAATCTTGTTTCCAGGATGTCCATGAAGCGAGATGGGCTTTCGTGGCAAGCGAACCGATTCACGGACGATTCATCTAGTGAATGGATCCGCAGTCATGATCCTTGGTTCCGGCCTGTTCGCGTCGTGAATGCTCCAGATGGATCAATTTGGATAGCCGATATGTATCGTCGCGTTATAGAGCATCCTACTTGGATTCCAGAAGAGTGGCTCGCACGGCTCGATGTCTACGCAGGCAAAGAGCAGGGTCGTATTTATCGCGTTTATCATGAGTCGCACGAACTGCGTCAGCCGATGCATATCGATCAAAAAACGGAGGCAGAACTCATTGCGTTGTTGGGGGATGCAAATAACGCCATCGCCGATTGGGCGCAGCAGCAATGGATCTGGAGATTTTCAAAGGAATCGACCGACACGGAGGCAATGGATCAAGCGTTGTTGTCAACCAATCCCAAGGTTCGAATTCGTGCTTTCAGCATCTTGAGGTATCTAGGTCGGCTCCGAGAAAGTCAGATCGCGGCGCTGCTTAATGATCCAGATCAGAGAATTGTTGCTTACGTTTTAGGCCAGTTGCTCCGCGATGAGACCATTCCAAACCTGTTGGTACAGCAGATCGCAAGTAGCGAGTGGAAAGCATCAATGGTTGATCCGTTGTTGGCAATGAAAATGGTTTTGTGTCTTATAAACCATGGCGATTCTGCGGACCAAAGAAACGCCAAAAGATGTTGCGATTTGTTGCTGGAGCATTCGGCCGTAAATGGTTTTGACGCCATATTGGAGTTGGCGAATTCGGATCGAGTTGGTGCCGTTGTCGATGAGTTGATAGATCGAGAAGATCCTCGGGGAACCATCTTTCTGAATCGATTCATTCCACGCATGGAAACGAAAGCGTTGGTTAGAGTGGTCGACAGGATCGCCGAACACAAGGGAGTCAGGCCGGCGTGGCATTTTTTGATGGCCCGTCAACTCGGAATGAATGCGAATGGAGTTTCTATCAACAGTGATTTGATTGACCAGATTTATGTGGACGCAAAGGAGCTGCTACTTGCCAAGGATAGTAGCGAGGCGCGTAAGCTCGCGGCATGGGAGTTTTATTTGTCCCGATTAACGGACGATTCGACAACTCAGGTGAAGGAGTTGGTGGTGAGCATTCCTTTGGGTAATGGTTCCTTTGCGGAGAAAATGATCGCAGGGCTTTATCGATTGGGTGGCCAAAGTCAGCGAACGTTGCTCGAAGCGGCTCGCCAGTGGCCTAGTTCGTTGCAGTCGTCAACGCTATCGCTGTTTGCGTCCCATCCGCAGGGGATCGAGATGTTGCTGGATGAAATTGAGCACAAGAGGTTAACGGCATCTAGCGTAACACCGAGTCAATTGGAGATCATGCGACAGAATTCCCAAGGCAGTTTGGCGGATCGAGTGGTAAAGTGGTTCGGTAAGGACGAGACCGTAAATCGACAGGAAGCGATTGAAAGGTATGAGCAAGAGTGGCCAGCTAACGTAGAGATGGGGCCGGGTAAACAACTATTCGAAGTGCACTGTGCCAAATGTCATCGGGGCGATTTAGCAGCAGGGGTGACCGAGGCACCGATTGGTCCATCGTTACAAGCGTTAAGTCATTGGACCAATCGAGCTTGGCTAGAGGCAATAATAGAGCCAAGTCGCGCGGTTGATCAAAAATACAAGCGAAGTCTTATCCGTACCAGCGATAATTTGGTGGTAGCGGGGCTGATTCGTCAAGAAACCGAGACAGCAATCGAACTGGTGCTGACCGATGGTAGGCTGCAATCCATTCAAAAGTCTGATATCGAGGAGATCAAATCTTCCGATCAATCGTTAATGCCGGATGGCTTTGAAAAAACTTTGACGCCTGAGCAGATCGCTCAGATCGTAACTTACTTGCGACGTGTTGGGGACTAATAGTTGATGACAGAAACAGATTCCGCACAGAATTGGGCGATCGAAACAAAAGATTTAACACGCAAGTTTGGCGAAAAAATAGCCGTCAATTCTGTGGATCTACAAGTGGAGCGAGGGACACTTTATGGATTCCTAGGGCATAACGGAGCGGGCAAATCGACGACCATCAAGATGTTGACGGGGCTCTTAGCACCGTCTGGCGGCGAGATGCGCGTGCTGGGCTTTGATATGCGAGACGAGCAGCAAAGCTTGAAAGCCAAAAAGCGAATTGGCGTCATCCCTGAGAACTTGGCCCTGTTTGAGAATCTCACTGCGCAAGAGTATCTCACCTTTGTTGGGCGAATCCATGGATTGTCACTGGAGACCATCCGGGAACGGAGCGCCGAGTTATTGTCCTTGATGACGCTCGACACAGAGCCCAAGACGTTAGCTTTGGAGTACTCGCATGGGATGCGGAAGAAGTTATCGTTGGCGGCGGCGTTATTGCCAAATCCTGAATTGCTTTTCCTCGATGAACCGTTTGAGGGTGTTGATGCGGTCGCGTCGGTAACGATTCGCGAGATACTGACCAACTTCGTAAATCGTGGGTCTACGGTTTTTATTACGTCGCACGTATTGGAGATCGTCCAAAAACTCTGCTCGCATGTTGGCATCATTATGCAGGGCAAGCTGGTACATCAATCGTCCATGCAGCAGATACTGGACCAAGGGTCATTGGAGCAATATTTCCTATCGATGGCAGGCAGTGAAAATGCGGCAGCGAACCGACTAAATTGGCTGGAATCAAAATGAATGGAATTTACGAACGGTTTATTTGGCCATCGCTTCTGTTTATTTGGTTGCGGTTCCGAATTCGGTATAACCAGATCTCGCGCGGCTCACAGCTAACCAAGGTCTTTGCCTTGATCGGTACGATCATCGTCGGCATGAGCATCGTATCGATCTGGTTTGCTGGATTTTCGTTAGGGCTGTTTCTTCCCAAGTACATCAGCACGGAATACTACTTTCTAATATGGGAAGGAGTCGTGATGTTGGCGATGTTGATGTGGCTGATACACGTGCTCAACGAAGCCCAACGGGGCGATCCCATATCGCTTGATAAGATCTTGCATTTGCCCGTTTCGCCATCACAAGCGTTTGTGGTGAATTACCTCGCGTCATTGGGGACTCCGGTGTTTTTGATGACAACGGGAGGTTGTTTGGGCTTAGTGCTTGGTTCCGTTTTCTCGGTAGGTCTCATATCGATTTTGTTCTTGATTCCCATGGCATCGTTTCTCTTCGCGATGACGGCCGCCACGTTTTGGTTGCAAGGTTGGTTAGCGACACTCATGACGAACCCGAGGACCAAGCAATTGGTTTTGGTGTTGCTGCCCATTTTTATTATTGCCGCAACGCAAATTCCCGTTCAATTATTCCTGTGGTTGGATCGTAGTCAAAAACCGGCAGCGACCGCGCCGGATCCCCGGGCGAGGCCTGCCGATGCACCGCCACCGCCCACTATAGAGGCCGGCAATGAAGCCGCAGATGCAAGTTTAACAACAGGCGATGGGAATGATTCCGCCCCTCCAACGTCTGCAGAGACATTTACGGTAGAAGAGCCCAAAGACGATACGGCCAATGGCGAAAGCAACCCAGCAACTGATGTCGCAGCGGTTCAACCAGGATTGGAGGTGGCCGATTCCGCAGAAGTAGCAGAAGCAACAGAAGCAGAAAAACGGGAGAAACGAAAAAAGGAGCGGGACGCACGACGAGCGGCGCTGCTCGAGACAGCATTGGTTTACGTCAAGATCGCTAACTATACCTTGCCGCCGTTGTGGGGAGTGGCTGCCATCGACTCGCTAATGAGTGGGTTCGCTTCAAGTTGGAAGGCATTGTTCTTTACCGTGGCATTAGGTTTAGTTGGAGTTCAATTCTTGAGATGGAGCTATCGTTCTACGTTGGCTTACTGGATGGGGGAGATAGGTCTCAAGCGATCGGCTCCAAAAATCGTTACCGATCGATCTAATGGAATCGAGATCGAGGGAATTAGTGGGGCTAGCGGGCTACAGGCCACCACTGCGACCAAGGACGGCAAACGACGAATGCACGAATGGTCATTTCCGCTGATTGACGAAGAGGTTTCGGCGACGGTGGCCATGACCTTAGCCTCGATGAAGCGAGCTCCCGAGGTAAAGATGTATTTGCTCATGCCGTTGATTGCCCCCATCATCATGTTGGCTTTTTTGCGAGGCAAAGCGGTTCCTGAGAATGATTACCTCAAGTGTCTAATCGTTTGTGGATTTGCCGCCTTTATACTGTTGATGTCATGTGGAGTGGCCGGCAACACTTTTGGGTTTGATCGCGCCGGCTTTCGAACCTTTGTACTGAGTGGTATGGAACGATGGCGAGTTCTCTTGGGCAAAAATTTGGCTCACGGCACGTTGATCGGCAGTCTTCTTTTGCCCATTTTGGTGGTGGTTGGAATTTATCTTGGAGTCCCACCGTATTTGGGGCTTTGCTCGATATTGGTTGTGCTAACGGTGTTGCCGATGTTCGCCCTTCTCATGAACTTGATGGCCATCTATACGCCGTTTCCCATGGGGTCCGGAGGAATCCAACCTAAGAACATGGACTTTATGACGGTGGCAGTGAATTTGCTACTCTCATCGATCTTGCCGTTCATTCTGAGCCTAGCATTGATTCCGATCGGGATCGAGTGGCTGATTGGTTATCTAGTCCCAACCATCAGCTGGATTCCGTTGGCTATTCCGTTATCGATTGGGGCCATAGCGGGGAGCGTTTTTTGCTATCGATCGCTAATCGGATGGCAAGGAAAACTGCTACAATCCCGAGAAAAAGAGATTCTGAGAATCGTAACTTCGAAGCTCGAATAAAAGTCGTGAAAACTACAGTTGTCAAGCGAACAAGGACTGGCTACACTTCGTCCATCTGAAGGGGATTTCCCC
>JALOQS010000271.1 GCA_025459355.1 Pirellula sp. | reverse complement strand
GACAACGAGCAATCGGAAGAAAATTTCCGAACGGCTCGAGATCTATACGATTCCTTCTCGAAAGATGACTTGGACGCAAAAGATCGGAGCAATCAGGCAAAGGCATCGATGCAATTGGCGATTCGATACGCGGAGAGTGGTCGCATGGCAGAATCCGAAGCTGAATTCCAACGCGCTCAGACGGTCTTTAAAGAGATGGCCGATCTGGTTTCAGAAGAGCGTTTTCTTTTGGCCAAATCCCAAAGCAGCCTTGGCAAACTTTACTACATGCTGGGCCGATTGAATGAAGCTGAACAAGAATATTCGAATGGCCTAGCAACTGCTAAAGGAGTAACGGAATTCCCCGATCAAGCCATGCTTAGTGATACATTTGCGACCTTGCATAATGGACTCATTGCGATATCTCTCGAGCTAGGCAAGTACGCAGAAGCAGAAGTGCACAGTCGTCAAGAAGCAAACATTCTCGGCGATCTCATCGCGGTAACGCCGGATAACCCCGAGTACAGGTTCGCCCTCGGCGCAAACCATGGAAACACCGCAAAGCTGTTCGCACTCACGGGCCGTGGAGCGGAAGCCGAGATCGAACGCAAGAAGTGAAAGGCCATTCAAACTCAGCTTGTTGCAGACTTTCCATCGGTTCCGGAATACAAAGCAGGCTTGGCCACCAATCTTATTGGCTATGGGTTTCTTCTCGCTCGATTGGGAAAAAATGATGAGGCTATCGTCGAGTATACGCAAGCGCGGGACATTATGAAGTCGCTTTGTGCCGAGCATCCTGAAATGCTTGAGTATCAACAACTGCTATCGATGGTGCTCGGTAATCTTGGGAATGTTTTGCTCGGACAAGGCAAGTCGGACGATGCCATTAGGAGCTTTGAGGAAGTGGTCGCCGTTCTCGAATCTTTAAAAAAATCGATCGGCGAATCACCGGAGTTTGAAGATGCTCTCGCGATGGCACTCAACAATCTAGGGGCTTCGTACACCAACGTATCGAGATTTGAGGATGCGGCGAAGACTTTGGAGTCTGCAATCGAAATAAGAAAACAACTTTTGTTAACGTTAAAGGACAATGCAGATATTCACAACGGTTTAGCGGGTAGTTACGTCAATCTAGCTGAGGTTAAAATTCGTCAAGACAAGTTTGCCGAAGCAAGGTCGATCTTGGAGGAAGGGAGACCACATCATGATCAAGCGATCGCATTTAACGACAAGAATATGGAGTATCGGGTCTTTCTCAAGAACAATCTAAAACTGCTAGGTATGACCGTTGCAGAACTGGGAGATAAAGAGGCCATGACTAGAACCTCCGACGAGCTAGTGGCCAACGGGATGGTTCTCAACGCATCGGTCAATTGGATGACTCTTGCGAATAAAGAAGAAGCGACTGAGAAGAAGGAAGAGTTGCTAGCCAAGATCGTTTCACTTCTCCGAACGGCGATTGATTCCGGAGCGATTACCGCACAACAAATTGAAGCGACCGAGGAGTTAGCGATGCTGAAAGACCGGATTCTAGAAAGCAAGAAATGACCAGCAGCAACCACATCCCCATATCTTAGAACTGCCCCGTAGGCCGCAAAAAGCCTGCCCCCGTGTAGGCCGTAACAAGCCCGCCCCGCGTAGGCCGTAACAAGCCCGCTTTGGGGCGCAGTTACGGCACCGCACGCCAGCCAACCTCCCCCAAGTTCGCAAATCACCGAGCGAGAAAAACTCCCCCGCCTCGCCGTAACTTCGCTATCGCTTGTTACGGCCTACTCCATCACAAATTAAGATCGGAAACAACTGCGGGCGAAATGCGAGTTTGATCACCATACAAAAACCATTTCCTGAAATCCCCCGAGATTCTTGTAAGAATACTCGCTCATCTGTGTGGTACTTGTTGGAGGAACCGTAATGACTCATTTTCCTGAGACCAACGAAATGCTTATCGCCCGAGTGAAAGACCTCGGAGATGCCGATTCGTGGCTTGAGTTCGTCGGCATTTACCAACCTACGATCTTGAAAATGGCGAGAAGACGTGGATTGCAAGACGCCGATGCGCGCGATGTCGCTCAGCAGATCCTGATATCCGTGTCCCATTCGATTAGCAGTTGGTCCCCGAACTTAGATGGTCCCCCCTTTCGAGCTTGGTTAGTCACAATCACACGAAACGCAATTACCAATGCGCTTTCTCGCAAGCCGATCGACTCCGCTTGGGGAGGCTCTTCCGTCGTAAGTCAAATGAATTCGCTGCCCGAACCCTCCTCGCTTGAAGAAACCAGAGCGGAGCTTTCTCGGGAAACGAGGAACCAAACCATTCTATGGGCGGCCAATCAGATTCGAAATGAGTTTAGCCATTCGGTATGGCAGGCCTTTTGGATGACTGCCATTGAGGGCAAACCTATTTCAGAGGTAGCCAAAGCTTTGAATTGCTCCGCTGGTTCTATCTACGTCTCACGCTATCGAGTTATAGCTAGGTTAAAAGAAAAAGTACACGACCTTACACAAGGTTGGGAACAATAAGGAAAGACGATGATGATTGCCCCCAATTCCACCAAATGCCTTAACGAGGATCTGCTCAACAAATTGTCGGCGGGTGAATGTTCACCTATCGAGTTGGCTGTCTGCGAGGATCACGTTTCCAGTTGCGGGCGCTGTCGCGACCTTCTCGATTCTCGAACTACAGATGCCACATGGCACAATCAATTCTTGCCCGCGTTTCAGACAATCTCCGAGCCTGGTTATCAAAGGAGCGGAGATGGGATCATTCAACAATCCGCTTTGAGTCTGCTTGGGCCCACCGATGATCCTCATATGCTCGGGCGCATTGGCGGGTATGAGATCGTTGCTTTAATTGGAATCGGAGGCATGGGGATCGTTTTTAAAGGCTTCGATGCAACACTAGATCGCTATGTCGCGATTAAAATCATGCAACCTCATCTAGCCGTATCAGGTGCTGCACGGCAACGTTTTCAACGAGAGGGGCGCGCTGCGGCCGCTGTGATCAGCGACTTCGTATTGCCCATCTATGCGGTCTCGGAGTGGCAGGGTGTTCCGTACTTGGTTATGCAGTATTCAGCCGGCATGAACTTGCAAAAGCGATTGAATCTTCATGGCCCTCTCAAACTTTGCGAGGTCTTACGAATCGCTATGCAGACTGCACGTGGGTTGGCGGCGGCTCACTCGCAAGGTCTCGTGCATCGCGACGTAAAGCCATCCAATATCTTGCTCGATGGGAGTGTTGAACGAGCCGCCCTGACCGATTTCGGACTTGCTCGTGCCGTAGACGACGCTTCTGTCACAGCCACGGGATTGATCGCTGGAACTCCACAGTACATGTCACCCGAACAAGTCCGTGGGTGCAGGGTCGACGCTCGAAGCGATTTGTTTAGTTTAGGGAGCACGATGTATGCAATGTGCACCGGACATTCACCTTTTCGGGCTGAATCGAGCTATGCTGTTCTACATCGGATTGTCGGCGATACGCCTCAGTCGATTCGCGAGATCAATACCGAGATACCCGATTGGCTCGAACATATCATCACAAAGCTTCTATCAAAAGATCCATGCCAAAGATATGACTCTGCCGAACAAGTCGCTGTACTCTTAGAAAGCTGTTTGGCGCATGTTCAGCAACCAACGGTAAATTCGCTACCAGAGATTATGTCAATCCATTCGCCCCGAGGGAGACGGTGGAGGCCTTTTGTGCCAGTAGCAATCGCCTTAGGTTTTTTGAGTCTTATTCTCGCAGGTATCATCATTTCCCTGGAGTGGAACAAAGGAACATTGGCTATCGAATGCGATGCTGATGATGTTCCCATTCGCATCATGCAAGATGAAAAGGTCGTGGACTCTTTGGTCATATCGCGAGCCGGTAAGTCCATTCGTATCGCAGCAGGGAACTACGCGGTCGAAATTGACCAAGGGTTCGATAACGTAGCCGTTGATAACGGGCTCGTGACTTTATCTCAAGGCGACAAAAAGATCGTAAGAATCAAGAAGGCCGATGTGATCGACAAAGTGTCACGACAGCGGGAGACGAACCCATACAAGAAACTCTTTGATTCGATAGCGTCGGCCTGTAGCCAAGATAAGCCTGCTCCGATTCCGATGCAGTCGATTATCGATTGCTTTAGCGATCCATCGAACCAGGGAGCGATTCTCGCTCTTTCAAACGAAAAACAATTTCAGTTCAACTCGATTCGCAACGTGCTGCGAACAGAACAGGTTGACGGATCTACTAGCTATGAATTCGATTTGGACAGCATGCTCTTCGTCGAGGAATTCCTCTATTTGCTCACGGGTGACAGGCAAATCATGGAAGCCATGTTGGATGGCTTAGCAAATGATACACAAGGACCGATGATAGACCTGCGAAAGTTGTTAAGGGAGAATGTTGGAAAGCGTGTGAAGCTCACTTGTGATGTTAGCGATGACGGATCGCTCAGGTACTTGGTTGAGGTGGAGCTAGCCGACAAGGATTCGTTCATGCCGAGTTTCCGAAGGATCTTTGAGGTGGAGCCAACTTACTTGACCAACAATGAAAAGGATCTCTATGTGATCTCGCGTCCCCGTCCTCTCGTCGGGCTTGTTCCGACCGTAAACCGTATTGGAGCAACCGTTTACAAAAACAAGCTCTATTGGGGGTCACTCGACAAGGTGGAATCAATCCGTCTGGGCTCATTGGACCCAATAAAAGTCCCTGAGTTCAACGTGGCACGCTAGCCCCTCTTACGACCTAATTATCCTGCCCCCGTAGGCCGTAACAAGCCAGCCCCCGTAGGCCGTAACAAGCCAGCCTTGGGGCGCAGTTACGGCACCGCACGCCAGCCAACACTTCTCAAGTCTATAAATTGCCGATCCAGAGTCCCCCCCTCGCCGTAACTTCGCTATCGCTTGTTACGGCCTACAAAACCATAACACTCTAAAACTTAAACATCTGCTCAAGGAGCAAATGGCTTGATCTCAACGTCGTTCTTTTGTTTAACGCCAGGAGTACTGCGGCCATCGCTTTTGTATCTTTCTAAGAGATTCTTCCAACTCTCCCGGCATGGAATGTGGTGCATAGCCGCGTTCCTTTTTGAGCCACTCGGGTTCTCCGTTGCCACCATTGTCGTCACCGCTCGGTGCATCAATAAGAACCCAGTCCCCTTTGCGAATCGCAAACTTGCCCCGCGCACTGTGATGCACCGTCGCTTCTCGTATCGGAGTATTTCGCTCTTCGCCGAGCAATGCAGGTAACATATTGACACTATCCTCTGCCGCGCTGTCGGGTAAATCATGTCCCAAGATTGCAGCCACCGTTGCCATGAAATCCACATGGCACGTTGTTTCGTTACTTACAACTCCAGCTTTGATCTTATTGGGCCATCGAGCCATAAATGGCACGCGATGCCCACCCTCCCACGCATCCCGCTTGGCTCCGCGTAGATTACCCGAGCTGCGATGACCAAACTTCTGAACGCGATCGTAAACACCCGGCTTCACCTCGCCAGTCACTTCAGCACCGTTGTCGCTGGTAAAGATGACAAGCGTATTGTCGGCAACTCCTGATCGCTCGAGTGCATCCAACACTTGCCCGACACTCCAATCCGTTTGATAAACAAAGTCACCATAAGCTCCGACCTGTGTCTTTCCAACAAATTCCGACGACGGCACAACGGGATAATGCGGCGAAGTCAAAGACAGATACAAAAAGAACGGCTTCTTAGTTTGTGAGGTTTCCTCAATCCATTCCACCGCATGCGTAGTAAGCCCCGGCAGGATATCCTCTAGCTTCCATTCAGGTACCATCGGACCGGGAATGTTAAAGAGGCCTCCGGGACTTGGCACCGTTGGTAAACCGACGGTGCGGTCATCGTTGATGAAACAGTAGGGAGGATAATTGGGTACGATGGTCCCAAAGTAATGATCAAATCCTCGTGCAATCGGCCCGTCACTTATTGGCTTGGTAAAGTCGACATTGCTGAGTGGGTTTTTGACGCCACCCACGGGCGGCTTGCCATCGTGAGTGGCATAGTTTTGCCCCAAATGCCACTTGCCAATGCACGCAGTCGCGTAGCCGTGTTGCTGTAGCATTGCCCCAACAGTCAATCGATCGGCTGCAATAAGAGGCTTATCCCACGGGCCTAGAACATTGCGTTGCAATCGCGTACGCCACGCATAACGACCAGTGAGCAATGCATAGCGAGTTGGCGTACAAACCGCAGACGGCGAATGAGCGTCGGTAAATCGCATTCCTTGATTGGCCAACTGATCCAAACGTGGCGTAGGGATCTTGGACTCGGGATTATAACAACCCAGATCACCGTAACCGAGATCGTCTGCAAGAATGTAAACGATGTTAGGCTTATCTGATGCCCTTGCCGTTTCAACAATCACAATGCAACACAAAAAAATCGCAGCCATGCGGCTAGAGTTTCTGAAAAACATATTCGTACCAAGTTTCCTAATCGTATTCATGCGTAGGCCGTAACGTCGCTATCTCTCGTCACGGCCACCAACGTCAACGGACACGCCCCAAAGCTTCTCTAACAGAGCGTACATCTCTGGGTCATGCCTACGTAGCTCCTCGCGGGTAAAGGGGTAGAAATCATTGCGAAAGAAGTAGGCTTCCGTCGTCTCGGCAAAATACTCCATCGCGTCGGTCATGGCATAAGCTCGCTCGAATGTACCGGGCTTGCCGTTACCAAACGTTCGCTCAACGCGATTGTATAGGCCACTATCCTTAGCTCGTCGATACGCGGCTTTGATTTCTTCATTGCCGAAACCATCTGGTAGCGCTCGAAAGTGATAAGCATGAGCCAATTCGTGCAGTGCGAAGTTCGGCATTCTTTGCATCTCGGCTTCAAAATCGTGAACCCCAGAGAACTCGACTCCTCGTGCCATCGCGGGGTCTCGGCCATTGTCTCGCAACCAACCCGCCCCAGGATGAAACTCCGCCGCGCTTTGGCCTGGCTTGTACGATGGCGAGAAGTACAGAGGTACTTTCTTCATCTCCGTGACGGCCGGCGCTGGTAAATCTCGGACAATTTCATCCAGCATTTTCTTCAACCCATCCAGCGCCTTAGCCGTATCTTCAGCCTCGGTCTCTAGAAGCTTCTTTGCGATGTGAACCTGCCAACCCGAGATATCGCGAGTCTCACGTTCAGGCTGTTCCGATTTTGATTCTGAACAAAAAATGACCGCGTTGGGTGCGGCACTGCGAGCCTGAACAATATCGAGGGAATCGTCTCCATTTTTCTCAGCAACGGCAACATGTTCAATACAGTAGAGTTTACTCCAGCTTCGCAAGAACAATTGATCGTCGACAGCCACAGGAGAAGCATCGATCACATCGTCGAGTGCATTCACCGCAACGATCTCCAAACTCTCATTATCCTTCAACACAACCGTTGTTCCCTCGCGGCTTGTAAAGTAGAAATGCCCACCTGCCAAAATAGGAGAAGCGTACATGCTACCGATTTCATTTAGTCGCATTCTCTCAAGCAGAGGCTTTCCTGTCTTAGCATCCATGCAACTCAGTGCATTGGTGTTACCCGCCGTAAACAGCAGACGTGTTCCAGAAAGAATCGGAGACGGAACGTAAGGGGTGCCTTGCGATATCTTCCAATTAAGCTTGGTGCTATTCGTGACATCTCCTCGTGAGTTCAGTGGAATCGAACAAGCTAACGAACCGCGATAGCCGCTCATGCAGATGACAGAATCGTTGAAGCGAATAGGTGAAGGGATTGCGTTAACCGTTTGACCTCCACATTCCCAAAGGACAGTCCCGTCGTTCACATCGTAGCTTTTTACAGAGCGCGTTCCATTGACAATGATTTGCTGTTTGCCTTCATAGCTTGTAACGAACGGAGTGTTCCATGAGGTGACTTCGCCAGTTCGATCTTGCTTCCATCGAATTTCTCCAGATCGCTTTTCGATGGCCGTGATAAACGAATCTTCCTCTTGGTCCCAATTGATGATTACCAAGTCATCGGTTAACGCAGGTGTCACGGCTTCCCCC
>JALOQS010000048.1 GCA_025459355.1 Pirellula sp. | reverse complement strand
CTTAGGGCTCGTCACCACTCTAGGGTTAGCCATGGCTCCGATCCCAATTGCTTTCGCACCGATTGGCGGTTTGGCAATCTTCTTCGCACCGATATTTTTTGTGCAGTTTAAGCGGAAAAAGAGAATAGCAAAGTTCAGTTCTCAACTCCCAGATGTGTTGGAGATGCTTAGTCGATCGCTTCGAGCTGGACATTCGCTCGCTGCGGGAATCGGCTTGGTTTCCGAAGAAATGCAAGATCCAATTGCGGTGCCGAACTTGGACCTCAGGTTCTTCGCCACGGCGGTGATATTGCAACGCACAACAGGTGGTGATTTGGCCGAAATTCTCGACAAGATCGGTCGTTTGGTTCGATCGCGGTTCCGACTCGCTGGTCAAATACAAGCCTTGACGGGCGAAGGCCGATTGTCCGGTATTGTGCTTCTGGCTCTCCCGCCTGGATTGTTTCTTGTGATGTTGTTCTTGAACTACGAGTACATCACCAAACTGTTTACTGATCCGATGGGTCAAAGACTTTTGGGCTTAGCGATTGTTATGCAATTGATGGGCGCATTTGTGATTCGAAAGATTATTGACATCAAGGTCTAGTGCTTAGGTTTACCAATTATGGATGCATTGCTCAACTTCGCGTTTCTAGACCGCAACCTGATGATCATGGGGGCTGTTTTCCTAGGTGTAGGAGCGCTCGTATGGTTGTTAATGGACGTGTTCGCGTCGGATAAACGTGCCGTTGCAGAGGATCGCCTAGATCGCTTGAACGATCTCAAACGAAAGAAATCTGACTCAACAGAAGGTGGCGGGCAACTCGATCGTTTTGCCAACGCACTCGAGCAAGCATCACCATCCCTTTCAAAATATTTGGAACCAAAGACGACCGTCGAACGAGATAAACTAACTCAGCGACTTTCCGAAGCAGGTTATCGCTCCGAAGCCGCTCCCGCCATGTTCCTTTCGATCAAAGTGATTGCGGGGATTACGGGTTTTGTTTTAGGGGGTGGAGTATCCGTCATTCTATACGGCTTGAATACGGGAGTCTTATTGAAGGCGTTTCTCGGTGGCGGCATTCTGTTCTTTTTGCCAGAGTTTATTCTCGATTACTTGGCGAAGAAAAGAAGACTGGCCATCACACTCGCCTTACCCGATTGCTTGGACTTGCTAGTGGTGAGTGTGGAAGCGGGTTTAGGTCTCGACCAAGCGATGCGAAAAGTCGCAGAGGAGATGAACACTTCGTATCCCATCCTGACTGAAGAAATACAGCTTTGCACATTACACCTTCAAATGGGTAAAGTGCGTTCCGAGGTTTTGCAAGAGCTTGGGAATCGAACCGGTGTAGAGGATCTGCGAACACTTGCATCGTTGCTGATTCAAGCGGATAAGTTTGGCTCGGGCGTCGCTCAAGCGCTACGTGTGCAAAGTGATTCGATGCGAATCAAGCGGCAGCAAATCGCCGAAGAAAAAGCTGCAAAGACCGCCGTGAAGTTGATCTTCCCTCTTGTGATTTTCATCTTCCCCGGCGTGTTCGTCGTTTTAGTGGGGCCTGCTGCGATTCAGATGGCGCGTGAGATGTTGCCTGCGATGGCTGGTCAACGTTAGCGAATCGGCGACTGAGCGGGTTGCCACTGGGCTGCTTGGCGAGTTTGGTAAATTGGTAGATACCGATAATAGACTTCGAGGCTCAAGCATGCCAACGTGGTCGTGTAAATCCGTCCTCCGTAAGGCCCCCAAACGCAACTCGGGTTCCACGAGCCGCGGTCTGGCCCTGATGTGACTTGGGTGGCCACCAATTTCGACTTCATGGCATTGTTCCAGCGATTCCAAGAGGCATCTCCCTCGGTTGACCCTCGCATTTGAAACATAGCTAACGTCGCATAGTACCAATAGTAGAAGTTGTCTTCTTTCTCTCCAGGCAATTGCGAAACAATCATCCGCTGTGCTTCCCACTGCGCAGCGACGCTTGTTGGTACCCCCAACAAAAGCCTGGACGCCATCGCTTCAGCGGTCATCGAAACCGTAGGTGCCTCCATCGCTCCATTGCTCGACCGAGGACGATATGTCGCGAGACCTCCGTCACGACCAGTTGCTACGGAATCTAGAAAACGTTGCATCATACGTCGACGATACTCATCGAGAATCGTGACTTCGCCCGCTGCGGCGCTTTTTAGAAACATCGCTTGCCAGCCAAACTGGCTCGTGTCACCAGGATCGTTAGTTGGGAACTCATACCTCCATCCCCCTGATTGCGGATTCATTGCACGCAACGAATAGTCTGCGGCGCGTTGCACGACAGGTATGAGCGCAGGGTCTTTCGTGATGGCATACGCTTCGGCGATCGCCAACGCAGCCATTCCATGACTGTACATGCGAGCGAATCGAACGACTTCATCCCGACCATTCTGATCGTGACCAGATAAATCTCCTGACGATTTCTGTTGCGATATCAAATAACGCAATCCAGCTGCTACCGTAGTAGAGTACTGTCCCTCGTAGTGATGATGCCCGGCACCGAGGAACGCTAAAATTGCCAAGCCGGTCATCGCAGTATTAGCCCGCGCTCCCGCGTTCTGTCTTCGTTCTCCATCCGGACCGAGTCGATTGATCATAGAGGGATTGCCGCCGCCATGCTGGGCCGCATACCAACCGCCATCAGAGGATTGAGCCCGAGCAAGCCAATCGAGGGCGAGTTGCACCGATGCCTCGGTGGATTCATCCCCGCCCCCAGCGCGTACGATTTCCATCCGATTGATAGCGAATCGATTTTGGTATGATGACGCCTGAGGTGAGGCAGCCACCGGGGTGGAGATTGTGTTGTCTCGGGCGGGAATTGACGATGTTGCAACTGTTTCTCGCGAATCTTGAGCGTCAGATTCACTTGGCAACACCGGTTGAATCTGATTGGACTGTGAATCCGTACTATCCGAGGCCATTGACGAAAGAAACTGCTTTAAAGCCTCATCGTCAATGGGCAATGTGTCAGGGACAATGGCCATATCGACTGGCGAAGGCGGTGCATCAATTTGTTCGTTGGTCTGTTCGGTCGGAGGGGGAGGAACAATGGTTTCTTCGAGTTGGTTGGGGATTGGTGACTCCCATGGCTTAACGGTGTCAGGTAGTTCGCTGGTGCTATCGGACTTTTCGGATAACGCTTCGGTTTCTGTTTCAGGCATTGCCGGAACAGGTTCCTGCGTGGTATCAGCTGAACTTTGAACGGTGACGTGCATCGAAAGAGTTTTTTGACCACCCAGCGAACCGCCACCCGTTCCGGGCGTGCTAACGCGGGTACCGTACGCATACATCAGCAACCAAACGTGAGCCAAAAAAGCGAGAGCCACGCACTTGGTAAGAGGCTTTTGCTGCCCCCACTTGGTCCATGAGGCCACCAGCAATGCTAACGCGACGACAGCCAAAAGACCACCTAAGACGATGGCCCAACCCCGACTTCCCAGCAGACTGGTTACTCCGACCAATGGACCGAACTCCAAAATCGTAGGGCAAGCCGAGCTCCAGCGTGTCTCCATGGTTTATCGCCGCGTTGCGCCAGGCATTTGGTACTCTGCATTGCACAAAACCAAATTGGTGATACCCGATTTTCGAACTACACCAAGAACGGTGCTTACGGATTGATAGCTGCATTCCCCGTCGGCTTTGAATTGCACCTCGACGTCTGGATAATTAGCTCGCTGAGCTGCGAGCACTTGAGGCAATTCCTGAAGGGTTAGTTTTTGGTTATCAAAGAGTACGGAATTGTCAGCTTTCAGTACAATAACCTTGCCTTTGGGGGCGTTTAGCATTGCTCCGCCATTGGATACCTTAGGCAAATTGACTTCGATGCTGCCTTCGGATTCTGAGAATCTGGTACCAACCATAAAGAAGATGATGAGCAGGAACAACACATCGATCATGCTAGTTAGATTGATCGTCGCCGACTCTTCTTGGCTAACTTTTAGCGGCATTATGCACCTCGAATTCTAAGCGGCTTTTCGGCTGCGTGAACGGGAGCGAGTGGTCTCGTTTTCTGATAGCCCCTCGGCGCAAATGGTGTCTACGAGTTGCTGGGCATGTCTGTCCATCTCCATCACCAATCGATCCGTGTGTCCGAGAAAGTACATGTACATAAGGTAGGCAGGAATTGCGACGAGCAGTCCTGCTGCCGTAGTAAGAAGTGCTTCGCTTATTCCGCCCGCCAACATTTCGGGACGACCCATGGCTTGCGAACCTGAAATATCGTTAAACGATTGGATCATGCCCATGACCGTTCCTAACAACCCCAATAGTGGCGCGACGTTGCTGATGGCGTTTAGGAGTCGCATGTGCCGCCTAAGATGATTCGTTTCTCGCTCGCCTGCGTCCAAGACAGCTTGTTCGACCTCGACAGCTGGTCTGCCGTATCGTTTGAGCGCCGCTGCTAAGATCGAAGCTATCGCACTGGGATTGCGCTCGCAAAGCTCTAAGGCTTCTTCCCGATCAATTTGTTGCTGCTGTAGTTGCTCAATCAACCGCTTCACAAACGGGCGAGGAATGACTCGGCCGGTTCTCAAGTTGATCAGTCTTTCGAACGAAAACACGGTCAGCACAAACGAGCAGATCGCGATGGGATACATCATGATACCGCCGTCATGGAAGATCTGAAGTAGGTTACGAACGGGGATTTTGCCCTCTTCGGACGTTGTTTCGGCGCTGCTCGATGGATTGCTAGCAGGTGCCGCGTT
This sequence comes from Pirellula sp., assembly GCA_025459355.1. GTDB lineage: Bacteria > Planctomycetota > Planctomycetia > Pirellulales > Pirellulaceae > JBKCUI01. The sequence continues at coordinate 13,671 of JALOQS010000048.1, read as the reverse complement.
GGGATTCGCTGCCACACGCAAATCAGGCTGACCTGGATAGGAATTGTTCATTCCTGTGTTCTGAACGGCAGCGTTCGAATTGAAAACGCGGTTGTTTTGTGTTGGTTGAGGCGAGTTGTTGGGTATGGATTGATATCCACCTGGTCCGTTCGGAAGGTATTGTGCCATGGCCGCTGAGCACATTACTGCACCGAAGCCAAAAGCGGCGATCCCTATCATCGCACAACGACCAACGCGACGGATTGCTTGGGCTGGTTTTAGAGATTGCGTACCACTCATCGTTTCGTCCCTGAACCGATTCGTTCAACCTGCTTAGTGGATAAGGATATGCCCGACAATCGCGTGCGTGCTGTTTCAGCGAATGGGGATGCGGAATAATCCGCTATCACCTTTTCGTAAAACTCTTTTGCTTCTTGGAGTCGATTTAGTTGCTCTGCACACAATCCTCTTTGAGTAATGCTAGCAGCACACCAGAACGATTCTGTTCGGAATTGAAGAACCTCGCTATACGCTTGACTGGCTTCTTCGTACCGTTGTTGCATCATGTAGGTCTCTCCAATCATCCATGCAGCTCGGGCAGCGAGCGTTGAGAATTGACTGGCATTGAGACCAATATCCTTCGCACCCTGCATTACGATGGCATGGAGTATTGTTCGAGCGGATTCAAAATCGGCCCGGGCAATAAGACACCGCGATAATAGATAATCGACTTCTATACGTCGGTTCCATTCGGGAAAATCGTTACGAATCGCGGAAACGATACGCTCTGCCTCGTCCCACTTCCCCTGGTGAGCTAGCAATTCTGCATTCCACATGCGAATTCGGGGGCTTTGGGCTGTTGGCTGCTTCGAATGCGCGTCGAGGCTCGAAAGAATCTCAACATGAGTCGACATCTTATCCCACGCTTCGGCCATGTAATGGGTTTGCGCAAGATCTAGGTGAATGGTGGTCTTGAGTTCGTCGGAAAGACTTGGCTCCTCCAGCAATGAGCTAAGCAAAGAGACCCCATCGTCGGTTTGACCAAGCTCGATTTTAGCTTTGGCATTGAGATACATCGCATAGGTCGACCATTGATCGATGCGACCGGCCTCGATTGCCGCCAATGTTAAGTCTTGCACTTGCTGCCAATCCTTTTGACTAGCTGCTTGGTAGGCCAGGTGGACCCTCGCTTCGCCAGACAGAACGTGGTTGGGGTGGACTCGAATCAATTCCGTCAAGATTTGACTCGACTGCGCGTCAAGACCAGCAGTTCGAAGAATCGAAGCAAGCTCGGCCAGAACCACGGGCTCCACTTGCCCATTTAAGGCTGCCTCGACCGCCCCCTCCCAGAATGCTGCAGATTTTACTGTTGATGATGTATCGGTAGCGCTTGCAAAAAGGATGCGAGACTCCAGCAATTTCGTTTCCACTCGCTGCTCGTTAGAGAGTTCTTCTTTCGCTACGATTCGCAAACAATCATTCGCTCCGGTGAGATCGTTTGATTCCATCATCCCCCGCGCTTTGGCTAGGAGGATCTTCGTTTTTAGTTGACGATCGCTTCCGACTGACTCGAACGCCTTGTCTAAAAAACCTAGGGCAGCAATCGGATCTTTCAAATGCCGCGCGTGCAATTGGCCCATTTCATAGTGGATTCGCGGTGCGCCATGCCCTGCGTTTTCCGATTCCTTGATCGCTTGATTCAGATAGTTCTTGGCTGTGTCAAAACGCTGTTGCGAGGCCTCCCATTGACTGAGGACAATCTGGGCAGACTGAACCCAATGACCCCACGAGGGAGATACGATTTTGCCGCCGCTTTGGGTGACTCGTTGCTCATAAGATTTTGCGGACAGCAACCACGCCTCGATCGATTTGGCCGCTGCTTCGTTGGCCCCTAAATTCCATGCCGAAATCGCAGCAAAGTATTCGCACTGAATGCAAAGTTCGGTTCCTTTGCAACGAGAGGCCACTTTCTCATACCAGACTTGCGCTTCGCGAAAATTCCCCGCTACAAACATTTGGTTAGCTGTAGCGAACCATTCGGGGATTGATTTGCTGTCTTGCGAAAGAGCGGAGCGCTCGGATTCCGTTTGAGGTGCAGCATACACAACGCCACTCTGGCCGATGTCGGAAAACATCAAGAGAGCAGCAGCAATCTGGCTCACGATGAGTAGGTACGATTGAAAGGTACAGTTGCTTTCGAGTCGAAACGCCCGCACGTCTTCGATTCCCATTAAGAGTAGAAACCACGGTTTTGAATCACCACACAAATCTGACCCAGCGATCCTCGCTATATTCGCCGTCTCGATTGATGTCTTTACTCTAAAAATCCTTTGCGATGCAAGTCCCCCTTTTGGTTGCCATCGCGATTCTCAGTCAGAGCAAGCCCGGTCGGATGATATTGACTCAGAACATCTCAATGCTGTATCCCGCGTGCTGTGGGGTATTACAACATTTCATAGAAATCCTCGGGATGAGGCGTGACGCAGCCTGGTCAAGAGGAGTAACCGGCACCGGAGTAAAAATAGAACATGAGTTTCATCAAAGAGTTTAAAGAATTCGCCATGCGAGGCAACGTCATCGACCTCGCAGTCGGGGTGGTCATCGGAGGGGCATTCGGAAAAATCGTCAGCGCCTTAGTCGAAAAGATCATCGTTCCGTTGACCGGATTTTTTACGCAGGGAAAAAGTGTGGCGGATTTGTCTTATACCATCCCGTTACCCGAGGAATTAGCGAAACTAGATATCAAGCCGGCGACTATCGGCTACGGCGCATTCTTGCAGGCTACGCTTGACTTCGTGATCGTCGCCTTCGCAATTTTCCTGATGGTAAAGTTGTTGAATACATTGAAGAAGAAACAAGAGGATGCACCGGCGGCACCACCTCCCACTCCAGAAGATGTGCTGTTGCTCAGAGAGATTCGCGATGCGTTGGCGAAAGCAGCACCGCGACGGGCTGATTAATTGCGGCTTGAAACTTATCTTGAGTGTTGCTTGGCATTAGAGTCACTCAGATTCTATTGGGCTGAGTATTGGTTCAGAGGCAAGTGACGGTAGTAAGTTTCCAAGCAAAAAATGGAAAAGCATGTTGCATAGAGTCGACCTCCACCTCCGCCGTGGGGGTCGCCGTCTGCACTCCAGCTACCTTTATTGGGTCCTGACTGTTCTTGCAGCGCTGGCAAGGTGGCTTTCATCGCTTCGTTCCAGCGTTTCCAATAGTCGCCTCCAACATGGTGAAGTGATGTTGTTGCATAGTACCAATAGTAAAAATCACGATTTCTGCCGTTGCTAATCAGATTTTCGCAAAGATACTCTGAGCCTGAAACGATTCTGCCATCGCTGGATTTCCAGCCCAAGTACATTCGGCATAACATCCCCTCAGCGGTCATCGCTGGTGATGCTTTGGAGTACGGCATGTACGAGTACGCTTCGCCATAGGGATCGGGATCGAGTTGGTTGCGATTTTTTTGAACTTTGTTAAGGAAGTTCTCTACACGGTCGAGCTTTTCGCTATCGACAATAAGTCCCGCCATCCGGGCGCTCATCAACGCCATGACGTACCACCCGGTGACGCTCATGTCTCCTGGTTCACGTGGGTTGTATCTCCAGCCGCCATCGTCCGCTTGAGCTCGCTGAGCATAGCGAATGGCTCTCATCGCGACGGGTTCAAGCGCTGGATCGCTGGTTAGTCCATACAGTTCGCAAATCGCGATCGTACACTGCGTTTGGGAGTAGGTTCGTTGGTTTCCGATTGCTCTCTTAGCAAAGAAACCTTCATCATCTTGAATGCTAAGCAGAAAGCTCATGCCATTCTTTACGTTCTTGGAATACTGTGAGTCCGATTTGTGCGTATGTCCTGCCCCGAGGAACGCTAACATCGCCATGGCAGTCGCTGCTGATTCGTTTTCCGAAGTCGCCCCGCCGCGATAGGGACCAACCAGAGACCATGATCCATTGCTTTTTTGTTGTTTCGCGAGCCACTCCAGGCCGGCGGCAACAGCATCCTCTGTTCCCTTTGTTCCGCCATAGGCTTTAAGAAGCGTCTCTTTCATCAACCCTGAGCGACCGATGAGACCACTCTTGATGGAAAGCTCGGGGCTGGACAAATCTACAGTCGGCACGACCGACGGAACTTCGATTTCCTCGATTTCGATCGTCGAAAGTTCTTCAACTTGAGGAATCTCCATTTCGGAGTCTGATTCCATGGGACTGAGCTCATAAGATGAGAGCTCCTCTGTCCCCTCTGAAAAGGACTCACCAGAGAGAAGAGTTATCGCGTTGCCAATTTTCTCGCTGAGTGGAACGATCGCCAGCAAGAGAACAATCGCCAAATGGACTATCAAACTAACTAACCAGGATGGTGTTTCTCGCCAAGCCAATCTTTCTAGCAATGTCCGTTCATCATGAGGCTCGCCGGTATCAGGTTCGATCGCTGTTGGAAGCGATTGAGGTGGCGGCTGCAATATTGGCTCGCCCTGACCGACTGCTGCTCGGCTAGCGATAGGTGGTGCTGGTGCAACGGGTGGTGCCGGAGCGATAGACGGTGCCGGAGCGATAGACGGTGCCGGAGCGATAGACGGTGCCGGAGCGATAGGCGGTGCCGGAGCGATAGGCGGTGCCGGGGCAATAGTCGGTACCGGAGCGCTAGGAGGAAGAGTTCTCGGCGGTGCAGCGGGCGGACCAGAGAATCCTGTCAAATTCTCGATCGATGGTGGCGGCGGTGGGCCTTTTTTGGGAGTGTCGTTCAACACGTTATCGAAGCTCCACGCCAGGCTGCAGGAAAAGGAATATACGGAACGGATTATTCAACCCGAAACTACGCCTCAAGTCGAGCCCCTCGTGAACGACGTGGTCGCTCAGAACGACTCGTTCTCAAGTGATTGGAGGAGAGGATCAGGTCGCGATTTATCGGGAATAACTTGGGTGACGCTTACTTTACTCTTTTTCAATTCTTCAATCTGGGTTGCCATCTTTTGAAGAAGCGTTGCAATTTCGTTGCCGGCAGCTTCTCCAAGATGGACACTTAGTGCTTTGCGTGCACTGTAGGAAAGTCCCAAATCGTCTTTCTTCATTTTGTTCGCCGTCATGTTTCGAGTGGAGTAAGCCAACTACTGGTCGCGTATTTCTACTCGACTGTCACGCTCTTAGCGAGATTTCTAGGTTTGTCGACATCGCAACCTCGCATAACCGCAATGTGATATGCCAATAATTGCAACGGGATCGACGTAACAATCGGCTGTAGGAAGTCTTCAACGTAGGGCACCTCGATAAAGTCGTCGACGAGCGAATCGAGGGATTTGTCTCGTTCGTTGACCACGGCGATGACGGGTCCCCCTCTCGCTTTGACTTCTTGCAGATTGCTCATCACTTTATCGTAAATGGTCGACTTGGATAAGATAAACACAGACGGCGTGTACGCATCCACCAAAGCAATGGGCCCGTGCTTCATTTCGGCAGATGGATATCCCTCCGCATGGATGTAACTGATTTCCTTTAGCTTGAGTGCACCTTCGAGAGCCGTTGGGAAATTGTAATGTCGTCCGAGGTAAAGGAAATTGGTGCAATCTTTATACTTGGTCGCGATCTCTTTCACTTGGTCGTTGCATTGAAGCGCTTTTTCAACCGCTTCAGGGAGTGCTTCAAGCTGGTTGATGATTCGCTGCCCTGCTTCGTAACTTAAGTGCCTCAGTCGTCCGAAATAGAGAGCGAGCATCGACAGTACGCACACTTGAGATGTGAACGCCTTGGTTGAGGCGACACCAATCTCCGGGCCAGCGTGAAGATAAATTCCACCGTCGGCCTCCTGGGCGATGCTGCTGCCAATCACATTGCAGATGGCGAGGGTGTGATGACCTTTTCGCTTCATCTCGCGGAGAGCAGCGAGAGTATCGGCCGTTTCACCGCTTTGAGTTATTCCAAACACTAGTGTGTTGTTGTCGATCGGTGGATTGCGATAGCGAAGCTCGCTCGCATACTCCACCTCGACGGGTAGTCGCGCAAATTCCTCGATGAGATATTCACCGATCAGTGCGGAGTGCCAGCTGGTGCCGCACGCGGTTAAAATCAATCGATTCACACCTCGCAGTTGCGATGGTGTCAGGTTCAATCCACCAAACTTTGCGGTTGCGCTTTCTCGGTCCAGCCTGCCCCGCATTGCATTTCTCAGTGCAGTAGGTTGCTCATGGATCTCTTTGAGCATGTAGTGCTGATAACCCTCGGTCGACACATCTTGCTCTGTCTTTTCGAGGACTCGGACTTCTGGTCGTACTCGACCTTGTTCGCGGTGCCGCACTTGGATGGAGTCGTTTGTAACGATGGCGAGTTGATGATCAGCCAGATATATGATCCGTTCGGTGTGTCCGACCAATGGCGATGTGTCGCTGGCAATAAACTGTTCGCCTTTGCCTACGCCGATGACGAGCGGGCTTCCACAGCGGGCTGCGACTAAAAGATCAGGACGATCTCGGAACATCACCACCAATCCGTACGTGCCTCTTAATTGATCGAGCGATAACCGGACGGCCTCAAAATAAATGCTGTTTGGCCCATCGCTTTTGTCTTTTCGCTCTGCAAGTGGCAGCTCCATTAACTGCTGCAAGTAATCGGCGATCAAATGAGATATCGCTTCCGTGTCCGTATCCGATTTGAAGACGTATCCTTTTTCTATCAGTTGATCCTTGATGGTTTGGTAGTTCTCAATAACACCATTGTGAACAATGGCAACCAATCCAGATCCGCCCAGATGCGGGTGAGCGTTGGCTACGGTTGCTGGTCCATGGGTCGCCCATCGGGTATGGCCAATACCAATCGTGCCATCGATAGGTGATTGATCAAGCGTTGCTGCTAGCTGGTCGATCCTGCCTACAGCGCGGCCTAATTGAAAGCTTCCATTGGACGCCATGGTGGCTACGCCAGCACTGTCGTAACCGCGATACTCGAGTCGTCTTAGACCCGAAACAAGAAACGGTGTGGCGTTATTTTTTCCGACATAAGCAACAATACCGCACATCGCAGAGAACCTATTAAGCTTCAGGACAGGAGAAAAATAACACGCCAAACTGGGAACGGTGGCCGGAACGTTTGCTCAATCGTTTCTTGATGAACATCAACACACACTCCGCTCCAAGCTTACGTTGAGAGTGAAAAGTCTACTTTATCCCTAAAGATTTGACGGTACCAACAAACAAGATTCAAGACTTCGCATCCGAATTCCACAATAAAGTCGTCATAATTACTACACACCAAACGAACAGCGGATTTCCGCGAGTGATCGGTTTTTGTAATAGAATCGATACGTTTGAACTGAAAACCGCGTTCTCTCGACACGTGATGACGTTAGCGATCAATTGAGCTTTGAAACCAAAGCCGTTCCAATCGGACGATCCGCTACAACCGGAGTTTCTTCGAAAGGTGTTGCAAACAAAATCTTCTGGAAAGTACTTCGCACGGTGCTTAACAAAGGATATTCGACCTATCCTTCGAGTACCCGTTGAACTGTTTGACTTTCACTACACCATGTATCCCGGTAGACCACGGAACCCATGATAGATAGAGGCATAACTGGAAAAAGAGCCCGCTTAGGCAGCGGTAACCATACGCTGCGACGTGGCGCCGCTGCTGTTGAGGCTGCTATCGTTCTTCCGGTGGTAGTGTTTGTTGTTTTCGGTTCCATTGAGCTTGCGAACGGGGTTTTCATGAAACAATCATTAGCGATTGCAGCTTATGAGGGTGCGAGAGAAGCCAGCCGACCTGGTGGTACTCAGGAGTTCGCTCGAAGCCGAGTTCGTGAAATACTAAGTAACAAAGGTATCGACAACGAGACGGTTACCTTTACCCCTAATATCTCTGCCGATACGCCGCGAGGTACGAAGATCTATGTCAAAGTCATTGCGCCGGTGTCAACCGGTTCCATTAATCCGTGCAAACTTCTTCTCAATCGCAAGATAGAGCAGTCCGTTGTCATGGTTCGTTTGTAAGTCGAAAGGAAGAATGCCATGAACGCAAATCCTCGATTCGATACTCCAGCCTGCGTTACCGCATGTGGCCCTAAAAATGCTTCGGGCATAACGAGCGTCTCTAGTTGGAATCGCACGCGTATGTCGCGCGACCGACGTGGCGCAGCCGCGATTCTCATGGTCGCTATGCTGGGTGTCTTTCTGGTCATGGCAGCGGTTACTGTTGACTATGCATACATTCAATTAGTTCGAACAGAATTGAGGGCGGCTACGGATGCGTCTGCCAAGGCGGGTGCCGAGGCGTTATCAAGGACCGAGAATGCTCAGCAAGCGATCGCGGCGGCGATATCCTGCGCGGCTGATAATAAAGTCGGCGGACGAAGTGTTGTCGTGACTCAGAACGATATCGTATTGGGACGAGCGGTAACGGGCGGAAACGGAAAATGGAATTTTCAACCAGGTGTGACTCCCTTTAACTCACTTCGGGTGAACGCGAAATCGGATGCGGTCCCGTTGTTCTTCGGAACCGTTCTCGGAAAAAATAGCTTTACCGCTTCCCATAAAACGGTAGCTGGGCAGCAGGAGATCGATGTCTGCCTATGCCTAGATCGTTCAGGATCAATGCTCTTCGATATGTCTGGAACAGACTGGTCCTATCCACCAAACAATCCACGCCTGAGTAACTTCACCGCATGGGGGGCTCAATGGCGTAATCACCTATCGCCCCCTCATCCAACCAATAGCCGTTGGGCAGTTCTGGCACGAGCCGTTGGTGATTTTTATGACGAAGTAGAAGACTTTATTCCACCTCCGAGAACATCATTGGTTACATGGGGATCGAGCTACACGATGCCAATCGCACCGGGCACTGTGTATCAAGCTGCCACAACCAACGTACCTCTTTCAAACGCTTCCTTTCAATCGCAGCGAATGAACGTCAACGATTCCATCGCGGCGCTCGGTGTTCAGCCCATGATGGGGAGTACCAACCTATCTGCTGGTCTCGATCGCGCTGTGCAGCAATTGACGGGACCTAACGCCAGATCCCTAACCAATAAAGTCATCATTCTGTTTACCGATGGACAATGGAACGATGGACGTCATCCGCGACTGGCAGCCCAAGACGCCAAAGCGGCTGGCATCATTGTTCACACCGTTTCCATGTTGACTCAGCAGCAGCCCGACTTGACCGAGGTCGCGACCATCACAGGTGGCACCGCTTACACAACTCAAAACGAGATCGAGCTTCGAAACGCATTTCGAGAAATCGCAAAGAGCCTACAAGTTGTGATGATCGAATAACGTTTCGCAATCGAAACATCGAGACACTGGAACAAATGAACATAAAATGGAATAAGAAAGCTCAGAATCGAACCGGGGCAACGACCGTTGAGTTTGCGTTCGTCCTGCCTGTTATCCTGGTTATGTTTCTGGGGGCGATCGAAGTCACCCGCTTGAATTTCTTGAGACAAACGGCACTTAATGCAGCCTACGAGGGAGCTCGTGCCTGCATTGTGCCCGGTGCAACACCGGCCGATGGACAAGCAGAAGCGATGCGGCTGCTCACGGCTGTTAGTGCTCATCGCGGCGCAACCGTAAATGTCAATATGCAGCAAGCGGTAGTCAATGTGACGATTACAATCCCTCTCTCTCAAAACTCGTGGGGATTGGGGAGATTCGCAACCAATGCCAACGTAGTTCGCAATTTCTCGCTGAAAAAAGAAATGTAATCGAGGTCGACTGCGCGAAATCTTCCGGCGTTGTGGACCTGTTTCGAGTAGGAAGAATCGCCGCAAACGATTACACTCCGTGTATGCCCGAGATGACTACGTTTCTCGTTTTGTGGTAATCGTTATCAAATGTCAAAGATTCTTGAATCCCTCCCAATTGGCCAAAATGTCGGTATCGCATTTTCGGGAGGATTGGATACCTGCGCAGCCATCTATTGGATGAGACAAAAAGGGGCCGTGCCCTATTGCTACACAGCTAACCTGGGCCAACCTGATGAGGCGAATTACGACGACATCCCCAAGCGTGCGATCGAGTGCGGTGCCGAAAAATCTCGCTTGATCGATTGCCGTGAACAGCTCGTGCATGAAGGCTTGGCAGCTTTGCAGTGTGGAGCTTTTCACATTACCACCGGTGGCCTACCCTATTTTAACACCACGCCGATTGGACGCGCTGTAACAGGCACGATGCTTGTCCAAGCGATGAAGGAGGATGGTGTCAATATTTGGGGCGATGGCAGCACGTATAAAGGAAACGACATCGAACGTTTCTATCGTTACGGCTTGTTGGCTAACCCTGAACTAATGGTCTACAAACCATGGCTCGATGAAGCGTTCAATCGAGAGCTCGGCGGTCGTAAAGAAATGTCAGAATTGCTCGAACGAGCAGGTCTCGCTTATAGGATGAGCAAAGAAAAAGCTTACTCGACCGATTCGAATATTTGGGGGGCGACTCACGAAGCGAAGGATCTCGAGAATCTAGATACAGGCATGAAGATTGTCGAACCGATCATGGGAGTGCCCTTTTGGAAGCCAGATGTCGCAATCGCCCCTGAGATTGTTACGATCGCCTTTGAAGCGGGACTCCCCGTTTCACTAAACGGAAAAACCTTTGCTTCTAAAGTAGATCTCGTTCTAGAGGCCAATGCGATCGGCGGCCGACATGGCTTAGGTATGTCTGATCAAATCGAAAACCGAATCATTGAAGCCAAGAGCCGGGGTATCTACGAAGCGCCCGGTATGGCTCTCATGTTTATCGCGTATGAAAGACTTATCACCGGCATCCACAATGAAGGTACGATGGAGCAATACCGTGACATGGGTCGACGATTGGGCCGATTGCTTTACGAGGGACGCTGGTTTGATTCGCAATCTCTCATGCTCCGTGAAGCGCTTCAGCACTGGGTGGCGCGAGCTGTTACAGGTGAGGTGACTCTTGAGTTGCGACGAGGCAATGACTACACGATCCTAAATACTAAGAGCCCCAATCTAACTTATCATCCTGAGCGATTGACTATGGAAAGTGGCAAAGGAGAGTTTTCGCCTAAAGATCGAATCGGTCAGTTAACCATGCGTAATCTCGATATTACCGATTCCCGCGAAAAGCTCTCCGTGTACAGAAACGTCGGGCTGCTCCGAAGTGGCACTGACGACTCGATCAAGCTTCTTGATGAGTAAAAGGGATTGTTGTCTAGTTTTTAAGGCTTGATGATCGCTTGACCATCAAGCGATGGGCTGTGTGACAAAGTTTGTCCATGAATTGACCAGCCTAATCTGCGGATTTAACCTGGGTCGATAAGAAGCAATCAGTTGATTGCATGCTTCACTCATCGCCAAAGGTTGTGGTCCGAAATGAAAAAGACGGTTAAAGGCTTTACGTTAGTGGAATTGCTGGTGGTCATCGCCATCATCGGAGTTTTGGTTGGACTGCTTTTGCCAGCCGTGCAAGCGGCTCGGGAAGCTGCTCGCCGTATTCAGTGTCGAAACAATCTCAAGCAGATTGGCTTGGCGACTTTAAACTACGAGTCGGCAACCCAACGAATCCCTCCCAGTGCTTGCATCAACCGATTGGTAACAACCAACAACTCTTGGGGAATTCACGGCAGACTACTCCCCTACCTAGAGCAAGATACCCTGGCCTCTCAGATCGATCTGAGCATGCCTTGGAATCAGTTTCCTGTTCTCAGCGGATACCGAGTTCCCACCTATTCATGTCCCTCGGACCCCAAAGGCAACATACCTCGCGATACGAGCGTTACCGGCAATGTTGCCATGCAGCTTTTTCCAACCACCTACACCTTTAACGTGGGTACCTGGTTCGTGTACGACCCGGTTACCAATCGAGGTGGCGATGGTGCGACGCATCCCAATGCAGATTTTCGTACCTCTGCCATTTCGGATGGCATGAGCCAAACAATTTGGTGCTCCGAAGTGCACGCTTGGCAAGCGTATACGAGAAACGCTGGTCCGCCAACAACCAATATTCCCAATACCGTTGCTGAAGTCGCTGTGATCGCAGACTCTGGAATCAAAGATAGAATTTTCCCGGATGGTACCGGCTCGGGGAGGACGGAATGGACTAACTCTCACTCGCACCACAGCACGTTCACCGTTACATTGCCCCCCAATACGAGAGTTCCCTACACCCACAATGGTGTTCTCTACAATATCGACTACAACTCGCGAGCAGAAGGCAGCAGCACAACAGTGCCCACCTACGCTGTGCTTACCTCGAGAAGCTGGCACAACGGCTTGGTGCAGACTGGAATGCTGGATGGTTCCGTTCAAGTCTTCTCGAACTCAATCGACATAAGAATTTGGCGAGCGTTGGGGACTCGGGCTGGCGGTGAGGTTATCTCTGGCGACGCCATGCAATAGTAGTTCGGCTGCCACGCGCAGCTGAGCGTATAGATACGTTACGATTCGAGCGAATGAACCACCAAGCCGGAGACTAGCTTCGGATAGAAGTAAGTACTCTTGGCAGGCATTCGCTCTTGATGAAGCGATATCTTTCGAATGTGCTCAATCGTAGCGGGCATGACGAGCGCAGCGATTGGATAATGCAATGAGCCTTCGAGCTTTCCATTTAATCCATCGATAACCTCGGTCACCGAATGGACATAAGTCGGCTTGGGCATTTCGTTGAGGCCCAACAAGTCCTCCAGGACCAATCGATGCAACACCGCCACCCCCAATTCTTGCCAATCGGCTGACTGGTCTGCCGCGATTTCTTGCATTCGATCGGCTGCTTCTTGACGGGCAGATATCCGCGTCCACTCTTGAGATTTAGACGAGTAAATTGCCATGATGAGCTGTTCGTCCAACCGCTCCATCTCGGCCCAAACTGATCCGGAACTCTCGGCACCTGATCCGACTAACTCACAATCAAAATGCTTAGATAATCTGTCATGCAACTCCTGAGTACTGAATTCCGGAACACCGTGTAACAAGCGATGGGTGGGGAGAACTAGCAGTCCTGGATCGTTCATGCTTACCAACATCGTAAGCACAAAATTCGCGGGGTGTGTGTCGTTAAGCAAACCCTTTTCGCTCAGCTCATCTTTATAGTTACACGCTGTTTCGTAACGGTGGTGCCCATCAGCCACGAACATGTCTCGATCGGCTACCAAGGCCATGACCTCTTGAATGATTTTTATATCGCTAACAGGCCACATGCGATGGATAACTCCCAAGTGGTCTGTTGCCTCGAGCCCATGAACGCCCGCAATCTGATTCTCAAGCAACTCCTGTATTTCGTTTTCTGGATCGGGATACAACCCGAAAATCTGAGACAGGTTGGCTTGCGTAGCTCTCGTCAACTTGAGCCGATCGTCTTTGGCTTTGGAGTGGGTCTGCTCGTGTGGATAGATACGCCCCTCGCCGAATTTTTGCAGTTTCACTCTGGCCATAAAGCCCCGTCGAACCACCTTTTCTCCGCCGATGTCAAATTCTTGATGGTAGACGTAAATGGCGGGATCTGGCTCGCATTGCAGCACGCCTTCGGTTCGCCACTTGCGATAGGTCTGGGCGGCTCGACGATAGACGTCGTTCTCATCGGAATCGTTTGGTTCGGGGCGATTCAACTCCAATCGCAGAAAGTTGTACGGCGACAGCCCATAGAGATGATTTTGTAGGGCCGAGTCGACCACATCATAAGGAGGGGCAATACAATCCGAGAGCGAACCTACCTGGGCGAGATTGTACCGAAGACCGCGAAAGGCCTGGATTTCTGGC
>JALOQS010000270.1 GCA_025459355.1 Pirellula sp. | reverse complement strand
TTTATTTACATATACGGCGAGCCTCATGCGCAAACCGTATTAAACGAGTGGGAGATATCGCATATCGATTTTCATCGCGTTGTCGCCGAGTTGGGTTACGTGGTGGTCTCGATCGATAACCGCGGAACGCCATGTCCCAAGGGTGCAGCCTGGAGACGAGCCATCTTCGGCAGCCTCGGGCCGTTGTCGGCTGATGAACAAGAGGCCGGACTCAAAGCACTCGCCAAGCAATGCGAATTTATCGATACCGATCGTGTAGGTATATGGGGTCGAAGTGGCGGTGGATCGAACACGCTGAACGCGATGTTTCGCAAACCCGATTCTTATCATGTTGGTATTGCCGTCGTGCCCAAGCCCCAGCCCCATCTCTACAACGCATGGTTTCAAGAGATCTTTATGCGTACCCGCGAAGTCAATCCGGACGGATACGAAAAGTCTGCACCGATCAACTTTGCAGAGGGGCTCAAAGGGCGTTTACTAATCATTCATGGTTCGGGCGAGACCAACACACATCTCCAGATTGTCGAGGGTCTAGTTGATCGTTTGATCGCTTTAGGCAAACCGTTCGACTACTTCGTTTATCCTAATCGCGATCACGGGATCAAAGAGGGGGACGGAACGGTGGTACACTTTAGAATGTATATGCTGAGATACTTATTAGAGAATCTGCCGCCACAACCGCGATGAGCATTGATGCCCCAAGCAAAGAGGCCCTAGTCGTAAAGCGATTCGCTTCATCGAGAGGTGCGAACTTAACCCTTTCCACAAATCGCTGCGTGAAATTGTTCAGGCCTGGACTTTTTCATTACCCATCCGTTTCTATCGACCTATGAAGATCCGATTACGCTAAAAAGAACCAAATGAAATTCAATCTACCTCTCATATTGTTTGGAACGGTTCTCGTCCTTTCTGATGCAAACGCACTCGATGCAAATGACAAGCTAACACCCGGCAAGGACCGGATCGATACGCCGGCAATCGGTGATGGTCTCTGCGTTCACAATCTTTTTCAGTCGGGCATGGTTGTGCAGAGGGATAAACCGATACCCATTTGGGGATGGGCTACTCCAGGTCAAGTGGTTACGGTTGCATTCGGCGATGAGTCACGTTCCGATACTGCAGCCGCCGATCGATCATGGAAAGTCGAACTTCCTGCCACGTCCGCGAGCGCCGAATCGAGAACGATCACAGTGCGAGGCACAAACGAGACCATCGAGCTAACGAATATTCTGGTCGGTGATGTTTGGGTGATGGCTGGTCAAAGTAACATGGAGTTCGAACTACACAAACTGGAAGAAGGGCCGCTCGAAATCCTATCGGCCAATTTCGACCAGATCCGACTCTTTACGGTGCCGCAGCAGAACGGCCCTGAGACCAGAAAGTCGTTCCCGCGTCTTTATCAATGGAACGATTTTTTCAGTCGGCATTTCCGACAAGGGTATTGGGATGTCTGTTCTCCAGAGACGGTACCCGATATGTCAGGCATTGGTTACATCTTTGGTCGTCGTATCCATATGGCGACTCGTGTACCTATCGGGATTGTCGATGTTTCCCGTGGCGGAACAACTCTCATGTCATGGACTCCGATCGATGTGCTTCGGAAAGTTGATACCCCCGAAGTGGTGCGTGAATTGGCCGATTGGGATAAGAAGATTGCCGAGTTCGATCCTCAAAAAGATCTTGAAAGGCGTATCAAACAATACAACGATCAGACCGAGCGACTAAAAGCCCAAGGCAAAGATATTCCCGCTGATCGCAAACCACCAACCGACTTGTTACCAGGTCCAGCGATGGACATGAATCGGCCCGGGAGCTTGTATGCCAGTACGCTTAGTACCATTTCGGGATTGCCAATTAAAGGTGTCCTATGGCACCAAGGCTACAACGAAGCCTTAATCCCGAATGGACACAAGATCTACGCGAGTGTTTTTCCTGAAATGATCGGGGCATGGCGCACCGCTTTCCATGATCCTGATATGCCCTTTGGAATCATCACTCAAGAAACGCAGGATCAACCTCAGACGCTTGAGAATTTTCTACCGCCAATGGTGGATGAAGGCAATTATATCCGCGAAGTTCACTACCAAACGTTTCTTAACTTTCGCAAAGCCGGCGACAAGAATATTGGCTATGCAAGCTGTTTCGACCAACACCGCGCTTGGTACCATCCTCAGATCAAAGTACCGGTGGGAGAACGCATCGCCAAGTGGGCTTTAGCGACACAATATGGTAAGAACATCCGTTGGTTGCCGCCACAATTGCAAGAAGTCACAGCGATCGATGGCAAGCTTTTTTTGAAGCTCGACTCGTGGGCTATCCCGTTCCACGATGGCCCGATTCAGGGTTTCGCCATTGCAGGTCAAGATGGCCGTTTCCAACCTGCACAAGCACAATGGCTTGACAAAAATGCCGGCAAAGGAGAGCCCAATTGGGAACGATCGATGATCGTCCTTTCCAACCCGTGGGTACCGGAGCCCGTTTATTTTCGCTATGCATGGGCTCGAAACCCGCTTGAAAATTTGAAGTCATCGGACAACGCGGGATTACCGTTCGATACTCAGCGCAATGACACGTTTACCCTTGCCGACATGTATCGGATCTACACAGGAAAGAACACGTCAGCAGAAGGGGTGCTCAACAATGCCGAAAGACGTGAGCTTATGCAAACACTCAAAGCCGAAGATTTAAAGCGTCGCATCGACGAGGCGCGAGCACTGCTTAGTAGTCAAAAGAGTGATAAGTAACCCAAGACCGTTTCCCTGAAAGAAAACCATGACCAAACAATCGAATCTCAATCGTCGCGAGATTATGGCCGCTGGCGCGAAAACGTCGCTTGCACTGGCCTTGCCGACTATTCTTCCCGCCACAACGTTTGGCTATGCGACGAGTTCATCACCCAATGAACAGATTCAACTAGGAGTGATCGGATTCGGTCGTCGTTGCAAGTATGTATTGACGGAGATATTAAAGCTCAATGACGTTCGCTGCCGAGTGGTCGCAGATGTCCAAGCTTCACGTCGCGATGAGGCAAAGAAATTTGTGGATACCGCGTACGGCGGCACGGATTGCGAGGTCGTGCGCGACTTCCGCGAGGTCTTGGCAAGGCAAGATATCGACGCAGTTTTCATCGCGACAGGGGATCGCTGGCATGCCCCCGTGGCCATGATGGCTGCTGAGGCGGGCAAGGACGTGTATTGCGAGAAGCCGTGCGGGCTAACCATCGAATACTGCCAACAACTTGATGAAGTCATGCGCAAAAAAGGTCGTATCTTTCAGGCAGGGACGCAGCGACGCACAGTCAATCACTATCAACAGGCGGTGCAGATTGCCCGCGAGGGTAAGCTTGGACGTTTGACGAAATTGGTCGCATCGGTCTATACGCCAGGACACAACAACAATTGGTTGCCTGCTGAGCCAACACCGGATAGAAACGTCGTCGACTGGAACATGTGGTTAGGGCCTGCGCCATGGCGACCCTACAACAAAGACTATGTTGCAGGCAATTGGCGAGGGCAATGGGATTTCGACTCGGGTGCAAGATTGTTGGACTGGGGAGTTCATACGATGGATTTATGCCAGATGGCCAATCAATCGGACCATACTGTACCTGTTGAATATCTTCCAAAAGCTAATAGCATTGAATGTCGTTATGCCGATGGTCTACTATTAGAGATCGATTTTCTCCAAGACCCGTTTGGTCAACGCACTGGCTGGATCCAATCGAATGGCACTTGCCCGGTCCGTTTTATTGGCGAGAAAGGTTGGGTCGAAACCGGGGACGGAGGCGAAGTCCATTTGGCTCTCGACGGTAAGCCGACAGAAGTCACGAGCGATGGTAAGCCGGCTCGTGGGGCTGACGTTGTCAATCATATACGCAACTTCTTTGATTGCGTCAAAACGCGCAAGCCCGCAGCAGCGAATTCCACCGTCATGCGTCGTTCCCATGTCGCGTGTCATGCTGCTGCCTTATCCTGGATTTTGCAACGGCCTCTTAAGCTTGATCCAACAACCGAGAGTTTTATCGACGATGACGAAGCGAATCGCCTGAAGACTCGACCTCAACGTAGCGACTGGGGGGGAGCTATCCCCATGGCTTTCCCTTGACCCGAATGACTCTACCGGCATGCTAATGTGATTCGAGTATACGCAACGTTGGTTCGATGCTTTGTTCTAGGCAAAGGGGCTGATGTAAAATCAGTGCTTCATTGCCATTTGAGGGTGCCTAATTAGCTTGAACTCATATGACTGCGTAGTGTGTCAGAGGGAAGCTCGCCAAAGCACTCTTTATATGCCTTGGAAAAGTCACCGAAATGCCAGAAACCCCACCGAAGTGCTTCTTTGGTTACAGTTGTTGTTCCTTGTGTTTCCGTCTGGAGGGCCTGTCGCACGCGATGCAATCTTAGTAGATGCAAATAGGCCATGGGTGACATACCTAACAGCCCCTTAAAGGCATATTGCAAAGTCCGTTCGCTCACTCCAACCGCTTCGCAAATATCTGCCACATGGATTCGCTCCCCTATGTGCTTATTCGCGTAATCCTGAGCATCAGCAACAATCTTTCCGTGCGTTTGATGCGTTAAGTCACGCGATGTTGGTTCTGCATGCCTCGAATCCTTCAATGCGCATAGAAGCTTCTCAATTAACTCCGTTTGTGCTGCGAATTGCACTTGGGGAATATCGAATACATCAGGCTGTTGGCAGGCGATGTCGATGAGCCTTCGTCCCCACGTTAGTAAATCACGATGGCCTAATTCAACAGGGGTTAACAGTTCAATCTTTTGTGGCAGTCGAAAAGTCTCTTCGTAATGCCAGCGTATCGCGTGATCAAAAAGCAACTCGGGAGGCATCAGCAGAGCAATGCTTTCGTAGCCTGCTGCCACAACCAATTCGACTTCGATGCCAGGTACGCTCGTCAAAATCTGTTCCGAACGAATTGGTAAGCCGTTTACCGTGCCAGTCGACTCCGAACAAAACACGGTATAACCGATCAACCCCTCCTTTAAGCTGGTACGAGCGCGCACGGCAAGATTGGTGGAGTGGTGCACAACCTGGCACTGGTCTAAACGAATGGAAACACGTTGCGCACGGAACGTCTCAGGACTTAACTTCAATACATCTTGCTTGAGCACCTCAATCGATTGCCCAACTAACGTGGGATCGTTGAGTTCCGTGACAACGACTGCTGGAGAAGTTTTTTGCACGATGGATTTTCATGGAA
>JALOQS010000047.1 GCA_025459355.1 Pirellula sp. | reverse complement strand
AAGGATGACGTGTACGTGATTGGAAAGAATCGCGTAGTTAAGAACATCGATAGAGAAGACAGAGGCGAGCGCTTCGAATCGTCGTCGGATCCATTCGCGACGATAGGAGTAATCAATGCCCGAGACATCGTCGTCTCCGGCAAGGAAGGCTCTCCGGACGCATCGCTGCACACAGTGTACTATAGCGATCTCGTCATGCCTGAACTGTTCGGAACGTTTTGGTCGCACCATGTTTTTGCTCCTTTAGAAATAGGGATTTGGGAACATGATACCGAACAAAAAAAGGACTGTCAACAAACAGTGGATGGCACGATAATTGTTGGGATAATTTTAAATGGATGGCACCGATTGAATTCTTTTCGAGCGATATCGCGATGGTGCTCCTGCCCATCGCGATAAACGGATTAGCTGGCAATCTTTGTTGATGCTACTGATAGATTGTTGACTTCGGATCTCCTGCCGACATGAGATAGGCCATCAAATCGCGAACCTCCTGCTCGTTAAGTTGATCTAGCAAACCCACTGGCATTTGTGAAACTTTTGATTCCTTAATCTCCTCGATATCGCTTTTCGCGATCACCACAGGCTTGGCATCGGCATCGATGGTGTAGATGTAAACTTCATTACCGATTTCCACTGCTCTTCCAACATAGCTCTGCCCTTCAGTGGTTAGCACTTGCTGTGAACCGTATTGATCCGAAATCGCCTTGCTCGGCTCCACAATCGATTCCAACATATCTTTCATGGAGAACTTCTTGCCGGCAGTCGACAGATCTGGGCCAACCGCACCTCCCTGACCAGCGATCCGATGGCATTTCGAACAGCTAGTTGCGTGGTATAGGTTTCTGCCGGATTCAAAATTCGGTTTTTGCTTACCCTTTTCGATCGTAGCCATGGCGTCATTCACCGTCCAAACTCGGCCCGGTCCCTTGGGAGGAGTGAATGTAAACGGAGCCGACAGCAACGATTGACCCGTGAGAGAATCCAACACTGTCGTCTCCGCAGGTGTGCAGGTCGCGAGAGCATCGTCTCGGAACTGAGTCAAGAATTTCCCATAACTGTTGCCGCCAGGTTTCTTGGACGCATCGATAAAGAACTGAAAATATCGACGTCGCTGCTCCATGGTCCACCCATCTTTGACGTTTCGAAGGGTGAATGCGAAATGAATACCACGTACCGGTGGCATGTTGTTAAGCATCTCACCTACGGTGCCCCCGTAACCACTATTCCTACTTACCAAATATCCCCAATCTGGAATCGGTTCTGGCCCTAATCGGTCCATCATGTCCAGCGTCTTCTGGACAACCGTACTCGATTTTAGATACACGAGCAATTGAACTAACTCTGCGTCAAGCTCATAGCTACTCACCGGGTAGACTGCATCGAGTTTGGAAACGATTTTGTTTCGCTGCTCTTCATTGGGATAACCATGGCGTGCCAACGCAACTTGCATGGTCCGTAGCCACATCAATTGTCGTTCTGTGTTCATCGTTTCGTAATTTAATTTGAGAAGCGATTCAATGATCGGCTCCAAGTCGCTTTTATCCCCCTGACGAGCCAAAGCTAGTAGAGAAACAATGGCCGCTGTAGGTTCTTTGATGGCATGAACCTTGCCTCTCCATTTCGCAACGGGCTGATTTTCGAGTGCTATGCGAGCTGCATAACGGACAAAACGATCGGAATCACCGATGTGCTTTAATGCAAAATCAGGATCGCCAGTCGCCACTCCGTGCATCGCTTCCAATGATCTTCGCAGCTGCCGTGCTTCTTTTCCTTCCGGATTAGGTGTGAATGCAGGTTCTGTACTTTCCTTGCCCACATACGTAACTCGAAACAGGTTCGATTGGGTGCCGCGGCCTCCGGTGGTAAAGTAGAGCGCTCCATCATGGCCGATGACTGCATCGGTGACCGGTAATGGTGTCCCTGTCACAAAATCGGTTTTTTTGCCGACATAGGTCGAACCACTTGCTTCCATGTCGATGGTATAAATCGTGCTATAAGTCCAGTCGAGAATGAAAAGTGCCTTTTGGTATCTCGCAGGAAACTTCGCTCCCTGTCCAAATACGATTCCCACTGGTGAGCCGGGACCAATATCTACAACGGCAGGCAACGAATCTTCGTAGTAGGTTGGCCATTTACCAGTTCCACTTCTCCAACCGAATTCGCTACCGCTGGTCGCATGGCACACGCGAGTCGGTCGATACCACGGCGATCCGAAATCCCATTCCATGTCAGCATCGTAGGTGAACAACTCTCCATCTTCATTGAGGGCGATATCGTATTGATTTCGATAACCCATACTTACGACTGTCCAATTCTTACCTGAGGGATCGACCTCACAGATCCATCCGCCCGGCGCGAGGATTCCCGCAGCATGACCATTAGCATCCCACCGTCTCGGTAGGAGATGATCTTCATTCCAATTCGTGGGTATCTTGCTTCCTGCAATCTTGTGAGGCAGTTTGGTGTGGTTACCCGATGCAACAAGAATCGATTTTTTGTCCGGGCTCAAAATCACTGCGTGTGGCCCATGTTCACCACCTCCGTCCAACCGCATGCAATGCTCGGATGTATCCACGAGCCCATCGCCATCTGTATCACGAGCACGATGTAGCCCGGAATTATCACCACCGTTGACGACTACATACAACGAATCAAATGCCCAAAGCAAACCTTGCGCTGCACTTAGCTTCAAAGGGAGCTTTTCCACACGAGTCGGGGTCGATTCGTTACCTGGTGTGATCATGAACAGTCCTGCTCCACCTTGGTCGCTCGCAATCAAACGCCCTTGATCATCCGTAGTGAGTGCGACCCAAGAACCCATCGATTTTGGTACGCGAAAAACTCGTTCGATCTTAAAACCTTCAGGCACCTTCGCATTGGTTGCGATTTCGGGAGTGAACTCCCCTTCTGTACCGCCACCTAAAGATGCCGATAAAACCTCACGATTCACACTTCCGGACCAAGGCAAAGCGTCATTTCCGAGCAATCCGATTTCGGTTGCGGTTTCCCATTTACTATCGTCAAAATTCGTTGTTTGCCATCCCTGGAATTCTTTCGTTGTCGCTCTCCATGTCTTATCAGACACAACCTCAATCTGCGTGCCGTCTTCCAGCAACACGATGAGGGCTACGATAGCCCCTGCTGGCCCACCTTGATTGCGTGCGATCATCGAAATTTGGTTGCGTCCTTCACGAAGAACCTTGGTGAGATCGGAAGTGCCAAGCTGAGCCCAGTCGTTGCTCGTGATAACTTTGTTTTCATTCACGAACAGATCGAGTTCGTTGTCGGCGCATCCAACTGCAACGGCCTGCTTAATCTTTCCTTTGATTTCTAACGACTTCCGAAAGAACGTGGGTGTGCCTTGCTGGTTGCTGGACCAAATCCACGACGGATTGCCTCGTAAAGCGAGCCCCTTGCCAGCAGCTGCGGATTGCCCCACTGCCACGTTAACTGCGACCAGTGTTAGAAGACAAGGAACGCACAACCTAATAACGAATGAGACGAAATTCATACCAACTCCAAAAAGGCCGAACACCAAGCATCGGTGAACATTAGGTGGGGATCTACGGAAGGTGGGAAAGCGTTTCTGAAATACATCCTGACAACGGACAAACTTCAGCCTCGAATCTTCACGCTTCGAACGCTTATCTTACTCCAATCTTTGATGATAACAAAAGAAACCTCTGAAAGGTACTCGTCGATTGTGTGTTCGGAGGTCTAAATTCCCAAAAGAGACCACATTACCTCGTCAGATTCCGCCTGAAAACAGAGTTATGCTTTCGGCATTGAGAATCACAATCTTCCTAGCGGCAAAGTGCGGTTACAATGAGGCTGCTCGCGTTTCCCCACCTGTCCACTCTTGGATCATTTTCATGCATTTCGCTACAACACATCGATTATCGATTTCCCTTGTATGTTCACTCGCGGTTCTCCTCTCCGCTGGAAAGATCAAGGCAGAAACCAATGATCGCATGGTCGTCCGCTTAAGCGATTGGCTATTGAGCGATCAGCCGAACCGAGAGGTCTCGACTCAAACGGGTGATTCATGGGAAAAGGTTCTCGGCGACGATTTTAATGGAACGGCAACCTACCGCACTAAATTGCCGGAAATCGAAACCAAAGGCCGCCGCATCTTGCTTCATTTCGAAGCCGTTGCGACACGTGCGGTTGTCAAAGTTAACGGAAAGTTGCTGGGCGAACATCTCGGCGGATGGACTCCCTTTCGCGTAGATATCACCGATGACTATCAGCCTGATGCTCTAGTCGAGGTCGTGGTCGATGAGCTACCCGGCCACAACACACAAGGCTTTTTACCCGTCTTTATACCCCACTTCGGAGGCATTTGGGGAAAGGTCGAATTGCTCCTCGTTCCCGATACTGCTTACATTGATGACCTGAGCCTTTTCGCTGCCGCCTGGGAAACGGATCAAACACGTATCGAACTCTCCGTTCAACGTTCAGTAGGCTTCACTAGTCCTCTCTCAATCGGTATTCGTGCCAAACGATCAGAGCAATGGACTTGGAATCCGTTGTCCGATACAGAACAATCCGTTGCACTGAAGCAAGACGAGTCCATCACGAAAGAATGGCCTATCTGGTCACCAGAGAATCCGACTGGTACCGATTGCGAGTTTGTCTTAAGAGATGATTCAACAGGTGTGATCCTCGATCGACAAGAGCGACGGGTCTATCGTCGAACTGTGAAAGCAATCGGGCGAGACATCTACCTAAATAACAAACCAATTTCCATTCGTGGCGTTTTGAATTGGGGGTATGCTCCTCCGAGGCTTTGCCCCTCGCGAGATCCTGAGTGGATGAGAAGCGAACTGGAGTTTATCAAAGCCCGCGGCTTCAACACGATGAAATTTTGCTTGTGGATTCCGCCCCGAGAATACCTGGAACTGTGCGATGAAATGGGGATTTTGGCTTGGATCGAGTACCCGACATGGCACCCCAAGCTGACCCAGGAATTCTTTCCGCAACTGATGAAAGAGTACGAAGAGTTCTTCTTGTACGATCGAAACCATCCGTCTGTTATTCTACGCAGCCTAACATGCGAGACAGGTCATTCTGCTGAATTACAAGTTATCAAATCCATTTACGACAAAGCTCATGAGCTGATTCCCGGATCGCTCGTCGAAGATGATAGCAGTTGGATTAGCTGGCAGAGAGTGCATGATTTCTACGATGACCACCCTTACGGTAACAATCATAAGTGGCGGGGAGTGCTTCAAGGTCTCGATGACTTTATCAAACAACGAGAACCCAAGCCGCTGGTGCTCGGTGAAGCGATCGCCG
Organism: Pirellula sp.; assembly: GCA_025459355.1. Taxonomy (GTDB): domain Bacteria; phylum Planctomycetota; class Planctomycetia; order Pirellulales; family Pirellulaceae; genus JBKCUI01. Next base: position 12,988 of record JALOQS010000047.1, on the reverse strand, counting down.
CCGATACGTGGACAGACGCCAACACGAATATGCCCGATGCCCCTCATTCTCTCTTATCTCACCCAAAATCCTCGGCAGCCGAGCAACAGATCAAGGCTTGGATGGGTGACGACTGCAACTGGCGGATGGCATCATTCCTCCATGCGATGGAAACTCGCAAATTCCAAATAGAACGATTTCGACACCAGCTACCCCGCCAAGGTTACAACGTTAGCGTGATTCGGGATTTTCCCTTTGCATCAATGGGACTGATCGATTTCGAGAACAAGCCAAAAACGACCGTTGAGCAATGGAGCTGGCACGGCGAACAAATGATCTGCCTGGAGACTCCCGAAGATTGCAGGAGTTTTTTCAACGGAATCGAGACAGAGTTGATGTTCCACTTGTTAGAACCTGGCGTTGGAGCTAACCAAATCGAATGGAACGTAAACGGCGAAGAGCAACCTACGATAAATGTGATGTCTCACGATACCAACCAAAGTAGATTGACCGTTAAAGCTAGCTGGCAACCACGATCGAAATCGCTGGTGCCAACTCCCGTGTCTTTGGTGGTCAAGTGGCTGAATAATAACCGTTTGATCGCGACAAACCAATGGACGCTTTGGATCGTTCCGTCGCTTAACGAGCTGAAATCGCCGCCAAGACTCTTGAGACATGAATCCGTTGATCCCAAGAAGCTTATCGATTGCCCATTGTTTCGTAACGCTGGGGTTTGGTCACCGGGATCGTCGGATGATAAGGCAATCGTCATTGCCAGCGCCTTTGATAATGCTCTTTGGAAATGGCTTAATGCGGGTGGCAAAGTCTTGATGCTGCCAGATGGACGAGCTGGCTCGTTTCCGATAGCCGAGCATTGGTTTCTTCGAGGAGGACCGATCGTTAATCGAAACAGCTTTATCGATTCCAACGCCGCCGAGATGATGGAATCGTTGCAAGCGTTTGATTTAGCTGGTCCCGTCATGCCCAATTTGAGTATCATCGATGAAGTCGAGCCATGGATACTGCTTTGGGACAATCATGATATTCGGGAATATCGTTTTCATGCTTGTAGTTGGGGTGCCAATGTAGGTCAGGGGCAACTATTGGTTAGTACTCTGGAGACGGATGCCTCTCGCGGTGCTGCGACGCAACATTTTTTGTCGCATGCACTTGAGCGTCTTGCGAAAGGCCGATTCGCGAAATCGCTCAAGGAAGAAACGCTTTCTCGCATGGAACAAGATCTCAAAAGCGAATTGATGGAAGTTCCTCGAAACGATTGGAGCTTTAAAGCGGACCCAAAGAAACAGGGAGTTGATGGCGGTTGGCATAGTCTTGCGGCGGACGCCAGTTGGGGCAAAATTCGCATTGGTGAACATTGGGATGGTCAAGGTTACCAAGGACTCGATGGTTGGGCTTGGTATACGAAAGAACTAACCATACCCAACGGGGCGAACTACATGATCTTTACAGGGGTTGACGATTACTTTGAAGTCTTCGTCGACGGCCAAAAGTGTGGCACGGGAGGAGATTTAAAGAATCGGAAGACTGCCTTCGACATGGTGATTCCGATTCCAATACCTGCAGACAAACGTGGTAACGTTAGGGTTTCCATTTTAGTCGACGACTGGCAGGGAGCGGGCGGGATATTTCGCAAGGTCTTCTTCTCAAGCGAATTGCCGTCGCCCAAGCCTGCTATCCTTCAACGAAAGACGATTCAACAAACACCATAGCGAACCATACGCCGCAATCTCTACATGGCCCCGTCGCTTGGTCGGAGCCCAATCATTGCATGGAATCCTGCTACAGTTAGCCGTTGGTTGGGGGGGCTGGTTTGGTATCGGTGGCGAAACGAATTCCCAACTCCTTGAGCTGCTTAGGAGTGACCGTTGATGGAGCGCCCATCATCAAGTCCTCAGCCTTTTGGTTCATCGGGAACAAGATAACTTCTCGGATGTTCGGCTCATCTGCGAGCAACATAACGATTCGATCCACACCAGGTGCCGACCCACCGTGAGGAGGTGCACCGTACTGAAAGGCATTGATCATGCCACTAAACTTTTCGTCAACAACGCTTCGATCGTATCCGGCAATTTCGAACGCCTTGTACATGATCTCTGGCTTGTGGTTTCGAATGGCTCCTGACGAGAGTTCGATACCGTTGCAAACAATGTCATATTGATAAGCCAAAATGTCGAGCGGGTTCATGGTTTCGAGCGCTTCCATTTCCCCTTGTGGCATCGAGAAAGGATTGTGGCTGAAGATAACCTTTTGTTCCAATTCATCCCACTCAAACATTGGGAAATCAACGATCCAACAGAACTTAAACTCGTTCTGCGCAATGAGGTCCAGCTCTTGGCCGACTCGAGTTCTCGCCATGCCCGCTAGCTTGGCCGCAATCGATTCCTTGGCACAGGCAAAGAACACACCATCATCGGGACCTAAGCCCATCTCGCTTACTAATTGAGCGACTCTTTCGGGGCCGAGATTCTTAGCGACTCCACCGCCCCCTTCACCGCCTTTGAAATTGATGTACCCAAGTCCAGCAAAGCCCTCTGCCTTGGCCCATGCATTCGTCTGGTCAAAGAAACTGCGAGCACGAACGCCAGCACCCGGTGCAGGGATTGCTCGCACAACAGCCCCTTCTTCGATGGCTGAGGCGAAAACGCCAAACCCGCCGCCACGGAAGATGTGAGTCACATCGACGATCTCGATTGGATTTCTCAGGTCCGGTTTGTCGGAACCATACTTGAGCATCGATTCTTTGTAGGTGATTCGAGGGAACGGTGGCGGCGTCACCGATTTGCCTTCGGCGAACTCCTCAAAAACTCCGTGCAAGACTGGTTCAATGGCAGCAAAAACATCTTCCTGAGTGACAAAGCTCATCTCAAAGTCAAGCTGATAAAACTCACCCGGCGAGCGATCGGCTCGTGCGTCTTCGTCGCGGAAGCAAGGTGCAATCTGAAAGTACCGGTCAAAACCAGCGACCATCAACAACTGCTTGAACATCTGCGGTGCCTGAGGTAACGCATAGAATTTGCCAGGATGAATTCGCGAAGGCACCAAGAAATCTCGCGCCCCCTCTGGACTCGAAGCGGTCAAAATCGGGGTTTGAAACTCGGTAAACCCTTGGGCAATCATGCGACGCCGAAGGCTGGCAATCACATTGCTTCGAAGAACGATATTGGCATGTAGCTTTTCCCTGCGCAGATCAAGAAATCGATTTCGCAACCGAATTTCCTCTGGATACTCCGCGGTCGCAGCGATGGGGAGAGGTAACTCAGCTGCCGGCGAGAGCAGCTCCACCGCCACAGCACGCACCTCAATCTGTCCCGTTGGCAGGTTCGGATTAACCTGATCTCCACTCCGAGCCAAAACCTTTCCGTCGACTCGAATAACGGACTCTAGATTCAAGCTTTGTACGAGCTGAAACGCTTCACTATCCTTATCGACAACGACTTGAGTCACTCCATAGTGATCCCTCAAATCAATAAACATCAATTTTCCGTGGTCTCGAACGCGAAACACCCACCCCGATAAACGAACCGTCTCGCCGACGTTCGCGATGGTCAATTGATTGCAATTATGTGTTCGGTATGTATGCATGAATTCGGTACTCGATCGAGTTGATCTCGGTTATTCCAACACCCAAGGAATCCGAACGCTCGGACTTCCCAAGATTGCCCAGTTTTTCGCCTCAAATCTTGCAAAAACAAGATGTTGGCCAGCAAGTTATACCTAAGCAGATCGATTCTCAAGGCCAGTTTAACAAGTTCCCCGCAACTCCCAACGTTTCCTTGACTTTGCCTTGGTCCCCAATCTCAAAAATCTTCACGATTTTGCCAACGGTGCATTATTCCGACTGATGATTTCCGCTTGTTTGACTCCTCAGCAATCCAGTCGAATCACCTCCCTCTGAGCCCAATCACCCTCCTGCACGAAAAGCAAGGGAGGCATGGAGCAATGGTCTGGCACCGCTCGGTCTGGATCGTTGTGACCCATTTCATGCTCGATGGGGCACGCTCTCATGGTACTCATCGGCACAGCATTTGCGTTCTCGGGACTTTACGATTGCGAATCGTTCGCGATTGTTGCATTACTGAACATCAGCTTTAGTCCCCGGAATAAAAATGATTAAAAGCGAATCACTTCTATGCCTTTGCAAGGGCTCGCTCCTTTTGGCCTCTTGTCTTTGGCCATCCTCTTTAGTCGGCCAACAAAATGAACCGTCGAATCGTGAAGCAAACTCACCTCCCGTCGCTTCCAATGCAAAGATCGTTGCAGCAACCGTATCGGATGGCGTAGCGCTCATTACTCGCGAATTGGATGTGCCAGTCAACGCAAAATCTTCGGTGTTCGATTTTGGTACGCTACCAAGGAGTGTAATACTCGATTCGATTCACGCGCAAACGAGCCCTGGTGTAATACTCGAGTCCCTGTTAATCCGTGAAAAAGGAAAAGAACAACGAGAGCTGCAATTGGCAACTCTAGAAAAGGAACATAACCGCCTCGAACAGGAACAATTGGAACTAGAAGCGAGTGTCACGGTTATCGATCAGCAGATAGCCCTTATCGATCGAGCCGTGGACTTGAGCAAAGCACCGGTCGCTAACGATTCCCAGCGAGTTTCCATAGATGGCCAATCGCTCAAATCGATACTCGAGTTTAGTCTCGACAAACAATCGACACTGAGCCAGGAAAAACAAAAGCATGCACGCCGATTGGCGGAAATTGAAACCTTGGTGGGCAGTATAGATGATCAGATAAGGGAACTTGGTTACCCAGGTAGCCATCAGTTTGAAGTCCAAGCGACCATTCGCAACGAAACCAAGTTGCCACAAAAGATCCAGCTCAATTACTTCGTGAAGAACAGTAATTGGTCTCCCAATTATGAACTTCACTACAATTCCGAAAACCAAACCTTTCGGCTTCGCTTGATCGCAAAGGTCGTTCAGGAAACGGGAGAAGACTGGACCAATGTTAAACTGCACCTTACGAATGATTCGCTCAGGAGGCATGACCAAAAACCAACCTTGGTCCCATTGCAGGTTCAATCCTCCACGCCATCTGACGCTACCAGTGGCCTATCCGCCAACGACCGAACAGGTCCTCGAAAGCAATCCGCGAATGACAACGAACTCGCTGACGAAATACGAGCAAAATGGACAGACATGGCGAGTGGGAATTCGAATTCGGAACGCAACCGACGGGCGGTGTTGCTTCAAGAATCAGAACTAAAAAACCAACCACAAAGACTCGCACTTTTAGCGGATGATGGCCATGATTCCTTGGGGGATTTTTCCATTCGCATGAATCGTCCTACCACGATCTTAAGTCTATCTCAGGAGCAATCTGTCGAGGTTTCGAATGTGGCGATGGATGGTTCTCTGATTCATACTGCGACTCCGCTGTTATCAAGCTTTGCGTATCGAGAAGTGGAGTTTAAAACCGGTTCCTCGCAAAGTCTGCTTGAGGGCTCAGTGCGAGTCTACGAAAACAATCGATTGATTGGACGAAGCAGGCTTCGATCCATTCAATCTGGACAACCATTTTCCATGGGTATTGGGCCCGATGCAAAAGTTCGCGTGCGACGTGAGTTGGTTAACAAAAACCGAGAGACGCAAGGGGGCAATGTAAGGGCGGAACAAGAGATTAAGCTTGTGGTGGCCAACTATCACGACTACCCCATTCGAGTTCAACTCTTTGATCGAATCCCATTTTCTAACGATCAACAAAACGCTGCGGTGGAGTATTCGGCTTTGAGTCCAGCGTTAAGCAATGATCCGCTTTACCGAAGAACGTTGTTCCCCAGAAACATTTTACGCTGGGACTTGGACATACCCGCCACTCGATTCGGCGCGAACGCCTTTGACCACAACTATGCATTTCATGTGGTGCACGAAAAGTCGTCGGAGCTTAACGTGGCTTTTCGTCAAGCGAGTGGCGATTTGCAAGAACTAGACGAACTCCTTGATGACCTCGACACGATGTCTGGCGGTGGGGGCATGGGCGGCGGAATGGGTGGCATGATGCGGATTGGCCAATAGAACTCAATGCTAAAACTTTCCTAGGCGTTTTCGCCAATCTAGAGCGACCTTTTCTACCATCATTACGAAATCGGTTTTCGCAGCGGTGTAACTCCGACTGGAATTGGGATTCTCGATCGCGAGCTTTCGCTTTAATTGAGAATAATCGTGTGCCCAGTCGGGGTGTTGAATCAGAAAATCACGAAAGGCAAGATGGCGTTCGATATGCACATCCCCTTTTTCAAAAACATGCACGTGAAAAAGCCGCACGCCCGTCGTGCTATCTTTTCGAAAGTATCGTCGATTGGGAATGCCATACTCTCCCATAACTTGATAACCAAACTGCTCCATACGATTGGCATGAGTATCAATAACGGCCAACGACTCCGCTTCGACCAGGATATCGACAATCGGTTTCGCATAGCAATTCGGGATCGCAGTACTACCAATGTGATGAAAAGCAACCGCGTTAGCCCCTAATGCCGTCGAGATAATCTGGGCTTCGCAGATGTACGTCTCGCACCATTGCGGATCGTGCGGCAAAACGATTACTTCGTCGGATCGTTTCATGGGAATCACTTGGCTACTTATGACGATTCCAGATTTTTCCCAATTGATAACGAACGTAGTTTCTAATCGCTCGATGGTTGGCGTATAACGAATCTGATAAACGCTTGCCTTTTTCCGCCTCAAGAACCCCATCAGTATTTTGGCCATGCTCAAAAATGATTCCTGTCGGCGATACGACTACCTTTGGCTGAAGCCCCGTTAGCAATCCAGCTAGAATCAAATTGTGATGGTTGAATCCAACGACATGCGCAAAGTGAAACGCACCTAAACCTTTGCTGGGTGACGTTTCCCCCATGTTAGGCACCTCGATGTAAACCAAACCGTCGGGCGCAGTCCACTCGGCGAATTGCCGCAACGCTGCCAATGGATCCCGCAAATGCTCCAGGACATGAAAACAACTTACCAAATCAAATCGACCCGAATAGTTCGCCTTCTGCCACCCATCCACCTGAATCCGTTCACCATGTAAAGCACGAGCAAAGTTGCCGTAGGTTTGTCCAGGCTCTAGTCCGAACGCATCATGACCTAGCTCAAGCAACTCGGTAACAAACTCGCCAGATCCACAACCAACATCCAATGTTCGCGATTTGGGTTTCAAAAGAGAACGAAGACTGTTGATTCGAACCGACGCTTCGACACGCCTCTTTTTAAGATGCTTTTCGCTGGGAGCATCAACAGCACCTTGATAATCAAGTCGATAGAACGAGCTGTAGTACTCTGTTAACTCATCATCCGTTGGCATAGGATTGGTAAAGAGCAACCCGCAATGTCCACATGCAAAAGTGGACAAACGTTTGAACCTGCGATCAAAACCGGCAACTCGATTCCCTGTTTGGCTGCCACAAACAGGACACTTAATGCACCCGCCTTTGTATGGGTAGGAAGTAAATGGTAGGTAGTAGGTTAATCGAGCAAGCTTCATGGAACCACAAGTCCGTATTCTGGGCTGACTATGGTTCTAACAATTCCGAAATCCGATTTAAAGGCTAGTTTTCCGTTTCAGCGTGATTTGTTGAGATTACACCCTAAGTACAAAATGATAATTGATCAGTTTCTCATTTGTCGGTAGACGCAATGTTTGATCTACGAACCTTTTTGGTCCGGGCAACGGAATCTGCCTACAGTAAAACCACGTTTCGATTCATGTTTGGTGTCTCTACCCACCGTTCTTTCCCTCCACATTTTGAACGAACTGGGCTGCATCTCCCGTCGCATCAATTGGATGACTTGATTAGGGGTTAACCCGAATTGACGCTCGATGGCATCAAACGATGTTCGATCTTCCCAAGCCATTTGTATGATCCGGCTTACGTCATCCGTCGACAAATTTTTATAAGGATCTCGACTCATTTCTTCACTCGCGAAATCATAAACGGAACAATACCCAATCCAATCCCAACACCGGCAATGACCAACGAAACGATGTCAAACTCGAACCGACCTCGACCTAAAAAGGTGTGATGGATCGCGAGAATTAACAACATTCCGTGCATGTACGCAACAGAACGGACAATCGATTCGCTCCTCCCGCGCCACATGCGGTCTGCAAACCATGCGACCACTGCCAACGTTTGTATGGCATGTAGTACCGCACCGTGCGGAAACTTGAGTACCCCTCGCTCTCCCCAAAGCTCTGGTGGCTTTCCCGCGAGCTGCTGCATATGCCCAATAAATGTGATGACGAAACCAATCAAGCCCGACAAGACTAGATAATGTAATCCCCACCAAATCGCGATCCTCATGCTGGCCGATACGCTCGGCGCGAAGGAATCAAATGATGACCGTATTGCGAGGAGCAAAATGATCGCCATCGCAATCACGATAAACAAAAGCATCCCGCTTTCTATGCCCGCATTGATCAGTCCGGATCGATTGAAATGACTCGCTTCTCCTCGCCATATTTGCAAAGTGATCAAGGCTACTTCGAACAGGAGCGATATACCGAGCACCGACCGCAAGGCATTCGACCAAGCGAAGGCGTTAAATTGTCTAAAGCACCAATCGCAGGACCAAAGGGTCAAACCTGTCGAGATGCCAAACAGGAACGGCTTGCGAAAGGAAATGGGGTCGCCCCACGGTGTTGTGTCAAAGGCCGTCAACAACCCGTGAAAAAGCCCACTGCCAAGCAGTATCGCAATGATGCAAATGTTGCATCGCGAAACCCAGACTTGCCCATCAAACGATTTCGTCGAACTAGACGATGAACCCAAAAGAACCTCTCTTCAAAACGCGGTCTCTGCCCGCCGGTATGATACCGAGCAGCAAAGCCCGCGATCAATCGCTCTTTCGATTCCCTAAACTCAGCTAGTTCTTTTCATAAACAGGCAAAATCTTGTCAACCGGCCGATCGTAAACCAATTTTCCATTAACAATCGCCTTTTCGACGTAACTGCGATAATCGAGGGGTGGTCCGTTTAGAATCAACAAATCGGCGTCTTTACCGACCTCGATCGAACCAATTCGGTCTTGCAAGCCTAGCATCGTGGCGGGAACGATCGTGATACTCGCCAAGGCTTTGGCTTCGGACGCACCACCGCGAACCGCAAACGCCGCCTCCAATGGCAAACTGGAAAGATCGCGCCCAGCCAAACCGTCCAAACTCATGGCGGTACCTAATGTTTGAACCGCAAACGGAACGCCTGCACTTTCTAGCACTCGCGGTGTTTCGATCCAACTTCCAGAGGAATCTTCTTCACCAAATCTGGGTTGCCTTTTCGTGCGTGGTGTAATGACCACCGATGCGCCGGATTCCGCTAATTCAGTCGGAATAACCCATGATTCAACACATCCGGAAATCACAAGCTTGTAATCTAGCTCCTTCGATAACTGCAACAACTCTTTTAACTCGCTCACACGATTGGCAGGAATCCGAAGTGCGATCTCCTTCTTGACCAATAAAATCACTTCGTCGGAGACTGGTTTGCGAGGAGGGTTGACCTTTCGCCCTTCCTTGATTGCTTGCTCATGAGCCAATTGATCTCGCAAATACTCTTTGGCTTTCTTGATCTGCGATCTCCAGGCATCCTGATTGGCTGGCCCCGTGAGTGCTCCTGGCGTCAAATCCAAAAATCCTTTTTCTTTAACAACCATCCCATCAAGCGACTTGTATGTCATCTTAATAACCGAACTGAGCTGCGGGACAATTGGCGATGGCTCGGTGGGTGTGATTGGCTCGGTAGGGATAATTGGCAGATTACAGCATGGACAAAGAGGTATCGCTTCGCCGAACGACTTGACCTCTTCACTGATCCAGTTTGCCACCTCAATTTCGTCCGGATCAAAACCTGGAAACCGATCCAACTCCACGAAGCCAGTGTTACTGGAACGCCTTCGGCCGAACCCACCTCCCGTAGGCACTTGCAGACAACCAGTTGTTATGCCGACTCCGAGAGCTAACTGGATATTGCGATCAAATGGATTCAATTGATCGCTGAGCCTGCCACTGCTTTGGCCGCCTGAAGTTCCGACCCCTGTCATGGAGATCGCAACAAAGCCAGGAGTAATCGTCTTTCCTGTTGCATCGATACGGACCGCGTTATCAGGGATTTGTAGGTTCTGACCGAGCCCCACAATCTTGCCATCTTCGATCAAGATTGTTCCTTTGCGAATTCGCTCTCGCGTGACGGTGATGATGTCGCCACCAATCACAGCCACAACTTCTTTCTTGGGCTTTTCCGTTTTTCCCAACGCCTCAGAAGATGACGGTTGCTTGGTAGCTTCAGTCCCCTCTTTTTTCTCGGTTTTGATCGGCTCCTCTGCAGGCTTCGGATCAACCGGGCGAGGTGACTGCCCCGACGCAGACGTCGCACCAATGATAAAGGCAGCCAACGAGAGGCATCCTACCGCAAAGGGAACAGCTAGCGAGACTTTTCGCTTACTCGTCGGAGCTACGAAACCTGCCATGATTCGATTGTTTTTCATGATTGACGACGATGTCTGTTTTTGAACTTTAATTGCCTTCATAAACGACTTCCCCCTCCACATAGACAGATTCGATCGAAGTTTCCGTCTCGAAAGGTGAACCATCAAGAATCACCATATTCGCGAGCTTCCCAACTTCTAACGAACCGATTTGGGATTGCAAACCAAGCAATTCTGCTGGCCCGAGTGTGGCAGCTCTCAATGCATCCTGCTTGGACAAGCCTGTTTTAGAGATGATGGAAATAGCGAAAAGCGGAGCCGCTTCAACTCGACTCAATTCGGCGTTTCTAAGTCCTAAGGAAAATGCAAAAGGAATTTTCGCGTTGACTGCTAGGGCCGGTACATTCATTCGATTGCGTGTGTTCGGCACGATATCGATCTGCGGAGCTAACACAACAGTCGAGCCCTCTTTGGGAATTTGGTCCAACGTTTGATAGGCATCGGTTCCATTGGCGATCCAAATCACTTTAGCTTTGGGATAGTCTTTTAGGATTTGTAACGCGTACAAAATTGTGGCGGCATTGTTGACATTAAGCCAAAGTGGCCGCTCGCCATCGCGAACCTGCTTCCAAAGCTTTTGTTCCGGCGTTAGCTCGACTGGTGGTTTCGCAGCAGCCTCTGAAGCCGGTGGTGGCGGCGGCTCCGATCCTGACGGACTGCCGGAACCACTAGATCCGGTACGAGGGCCACGCCCTGAGCCACCAGTTCGTTGAGGAAAAGATGGTGCCGAGCGAGACGATCCGCCCGCCGGGCCACCAGCGGACGGTGTCGGATCCTTTAAGTTGTTTCTCAAGAGATCCAAACTCTGCGGGCTATTTGTCAACGTAACAACCAATTGCGATTTTGCTTCAACCCACTGACTTGAATAACGATCGGAACCTGGCTTTACAACTGCCGTCTGGCAATAACCTGGGGCAATCAATTGCATGGTGGTGACTCCAACACGCGTCGGTAATTGCCAGTCCAGTGAATCTAGTCCGACGTTCTCCGAGACGACCGTGAACGATGTGCTCACTGCAGGGGAGCCCCCACCGACAGTAAACGTTCGTCCGCCCACTGTGATGGTCCGCGTTTCTCCTGCAGGTTGCTCACCACCGGTCGCAACAGGATAAAACAATCCAACCATGCCTGGAATGACATGCTTGCCTGTACCGTCAATCTTCTTGATCGAAATAGGAGCAGATATGTCTTTGCCGATGGCTTTTATCTTCCCATCGGACACATGAACACTCGATTGCTCGATCGTTCCAGCCTTGCCAACGGTATGGACAGTAACATTCTCCAGCAACCAATCGTCAGCACGCGTGTTCGCGACACTGGTACAGACCACGCTCAATGCGAGAACGATCGCGGCGAACGTATTTTTTGTGGGAGTCATTAGACCGATTCGAAATGTCATTGTGTACATCATTTTAAAATCTCCGTCGGTCCTTCTTGATGTCATAAACGCTGGAACCGTTAATGAATACTTGTTCGACGTAGTTTCGAGGATCAATAATCGAACCTGTTGTGATAACGATATCAGCATCTTTGCCGGGCTCTAAGGAACCAACACGATTATCGATCATTAGCGCCTTAGCCGCCTCGATGGTCAGTCCTCTTATTGCACTTTCTTCGTCCCAACCGTATCGAACCGCCATGGTCGCCTGAAACGACAACTCCTCCTGAGGAATAACCGGTGCGTCCGTATTAACTCCCAAGGCGACAACCCCTAGCTTGGCATACTCAGCCACCAACCCTTTAACCTGTCCCTCGGATCGGTCATACCAAAATCCTCGCGGACCAGCCATGACCGGAACATCTCGATCGATGATTTGCTTGGCAAGCTTGTAGGCATCAAACTCTCCGTGATCAATGACAATCTTAAGATTCATTTCATCCACTAAAAGCCGCAACGTCGATTGCACGACTTGGTACTGTTGCGTGTGCACTACGACAGGGATTTCACGATGAAACAAGGGCTTGAAGTATTCCAATCGAAGATTCAATTCAGGCTTCTTTTTTATGCGACCTGCTTCATAGGCATCCCACTGCCTAACGTATAACTGCCCTTCGGTGAGTTGCTGACGGATGACGTGGTTCATCCCGATTTTGCCAGACCCGACTTCACCCGCTTGTCGTTCAGGATTACCGGCTTGCGCAATTTTGAGCACGCCAGGTGCCTTGATGATGACGTCCGATAGTTTACCGGGGCCAGTTTTCATCAATGTTCCCCAACCGCCCATGTTGGTTCCACTGCCAGGAATGAAACAGATCGTTGTGACGCCGCCAGCAATCGCTACCTTAAGATCGTTATTGTGCGGAATAATCTGGTCCCAGTTTCTAAGCTCAGGATTGGTCTGGTAAACCATTTCGTTGAGATCGCTCGTCCCTCCCACGTGCGAATGGGCGTCAATCAAGCCTGGCATGGCAAACGAATTGGGGTGATGAACAACCTCGCATCCCTCAGGAATGACAATCTCGCCAAATTTGCCAACGGCAACGATTTTCTTATC
>JALOQS010000269.1 GCA_025459355.1 Pirellula sp. | reverse complement strand
GGCTGGAAAGAGCTTGGGGAATCGGACTTTACCCGTGCCAATTGCGATCCAGAAACATGGATTTGGCAAGGCAGTTTGGTAAAGAGCACCGGTAAGCCCATCGGAGTACTACGTTCCACCAAGTCTTATAAGAATTTTGAAATGGTAGCTCGATGGCGTCACTTGAGCAAAGGAGGCAACTCAGGATTCTTTGCGTGGACACCTATGGAAGCTCTGGAGGGACTACCTCCCAATCGGCTTCCGTCGGCCGGTATCGAAGTCCAAGTACTGGACCACGGCTACACAGAACAATACGAATCAAGCACTGGAAAAAAGGGGGATTGGTTTACGACTAACGGCGATATCTTTCCGGTCGGAAAATCGAAATTGAAACCCTTTGCTCCTCTATCGCCGGACGGATCACGAAGCTTTCCACGTTCGAATCATTCACTGGGTACCCCAAACTGGAATCACTATTACGTTCGCGCTATCAACGGTGAAATTCGACTGTGGGTAAACGGACATGAGGTTTCGGGTGGCAATCAAGCGGAACCAAGCGAAGGCTTTCTATGCCTCGAGGCAGAAGGGGCACCAATTGAATTTGAAAACATTCGAATACGCGAACTGCCTTAACAACGATAGATGCTCGATTGTCCGCTTGTGATCCTGGCAATGAAGCACCCTAGCACGATGTAGACGATAAACCCCGAGCTCACCAAGCTTGGGTTGAACGGCATAAAAAGCTCAATTGCCATGATCGAACATGCGATTGGTGTTTTGGTGGCACCGGCGAACACTGCCACAAATCCGATGGCTGCCATGAGATCAACAGGAAAACTCAACCAATGACCAAGCGTATTGCCAGCAGTCGCTCCGACAAAGAATAGCGGAGTCACTTCCCCTCCCTTGAGTCCACTACCAACCGTTATCGATGTTGCCAGCAACTTCCAAAACCAACTGAGTGGATCTGCAGCGTTAGACTCGAAACTCGTCAAGATCGAGACCGTACGGGCTTGATTGGGGTTAGGATCCACGCCGATTCCCGAGTAATCCCGTGTCCCTATCAGCACGGTAAACAAAATGAACAAACAACCGCCCAGGACTGGTCGCAGCCAAGCCCGCGAGATGAATCGTTTGAGCAACCGGTTAACGCCATGACTCGTCCGGGCAAAAAGCATACTTATCAGTCCAAAAGCTACGGCCGCAACCGCGAGCTTAGCTCCAGTGGCTATATTCATAAATGGGAATGCCATACTTGCCGATGTTACAGATACTGCTGAGGTTTCAGCCGACCTTTCGACCAAGCTCGGTAACAAGAACGTTGAGTGTTCAATACCCCACCACAGAGTAACGTAATGTGCAACGAAACCAGCAATCACACAAGGGACCAAACGAAACAAGCCGCTGCGCCCAAGCCATAAAACCTCAATAGCAAACACCGCTCCCGCTATCGGCGTTCCAAACACCGCCCCAAACCCGGCCGAAATACCACATAAAATGAGCGTACGCCTCCATTCATCGTCTCTTCTAATAAACTTAAAGAGCCAGCCCGCGATGCTGCCTCCCATTTGAACAGCCGTTCCCTCACGGCCAGCCGATCCGCCACAAACATGGGTAAGGAGCGTGCCTAAAAGGACCAATGGAGCTAACGCAATCGGGACCGTGGGAAGCTCGCTGGGATTTCGAATACGATCAAATATCAAGCGGTTACCACCATCGGATTCCTCGCTGACAAAATGGTACATAAGATAGGTCAGCACACCAGCAATTGGCAAAGCTAATAGCAGCCACGGATTTGCCCAATGCAATCGCGTCACAAGATCGAGAGACCACAAGAAGAACGCAACCAAGCTACCAGTCAAAACCGACAGGAGGTTTACGATCGCCAGAAACCAGACGACATCTTTTAGCCAAACAAACGAACCCGACGGTGCTAAATCGTGATTCTCTGAAGTGTGCAAAACGTTTTCCTGACGCGAGAGTTCCCCGGCATGCCGGGAAAGATCCTAAATTCACTAGCCACCAATCGCAAGCTCATTACCCCGGAGTCGATAAGTTTTCCAGGTTCTACCATTCCCTAGTTTCTATGCTTGGTGCTTTAGGATAGACTGGGTTAATTGAGTAAACCAAGTTCTATTTTTCCTTCCCTTGTTCCCTCCCCTCCTTTATCCCTCCCCACCTCTCATCGGGCACATCGGCCCCATTCCCTCATGGGAGTACCATGTTCCACACAGACATGTCCCAGACAACTAAACCATGGCACACGTGTTGTTGGGTATCCCGTGCGTCGTATCTGACGTTCCTAATATGTGTAGCTTACTTTGCGGCATTGCTCGAATCTCCGTGCACAGCACTCGCTCAAGAAGTCTCTGCTCAAGACGCGACTGATGTGGATTTCGTTCGTGATGTTCGTCCGATCTTGGAACGACATTGTTACGATTGTCACTCGGGTGATCAGCCCAGCAGCAGTCTCCGAGTGGATCATAAGGCCTCGGCATTTTCAGGCGGTGAGCTGTTTGGAAAAAAAATCATTCAAACGGGCTCGGGTGATAGTCTGATAATTGAGTTTGTGAGCAATCCGAAACACGAAATGCGAATGCCTCCCGAGGGGGAAATGTTATCGCAGCTCGAAATCGATGTGCTTAAAAAATGGATTGATCAGGGAGCAATTTGGCCTGACGGAGTCGACCAAGTTGAAATCGCTGATCCACGCGAACACTGGTCCTTTAAGCCGCTTAAATCGATCGCTGACTTGATCTCAATCAATGGGTCAACCATCGATCCAGATAATCCTATGTGGCCTCGTTCGCCAATAGATCTCTTTATCCAAAAGAAACTTATCGATACGGGTTTGAAACCGAATGACGAAGCGACTCGACGCGACTGGCTAAGACGAGTCACCTTGGACTTAACGGGGCTACCGCCATCTTTCGAGGAAATCAGCGCCTTCGAAACCAGCAACGAAGTCGACGCTTATGAACAAGTGGTCGACCGTCTCTTAGCATCACCGCGATATGGCGAGCGTGCTGCTCAACATTGGCTCGATGTCGTGCGATATGCCGATACGCATGGCTTCGAAGTAAATACGGAACGTCCGAATGCGTGGCCTTATCGGGACTACATCATCAAAGCCTTTAATCATGACACTCCGTACGATTCGTTCGTCCACCAACAACTCACTGGTGATACGGATGGGTACGATGCAGCAACTGGCTTTCTCGTGACGGCTTCGGTACTTTTACCGGGGCAGATTGGTCAGGATGAACCATCCAAACGATTAGCCCGTCAGGATGCCCTCGACGAGATAGTGGTCAACATTGGCCAAACGTTTCTAGGGCTTACTATTGGATGCGCCCGCTGTCATAACCATAAGTTTGACCCCGTCAGTCAAGCAGACTATTTCGGGATGCAAGCGTTCGTAGCTGGAGTTGAGTACGAGGATCGCTTTATTCGCGATGCAGAATCTCAAAAAATCACCGAAGAGCTTCGTGTACGACTCAACTCGCATTCCAAAAAATTAGCTGAATACGTCCCTCTCTTTCCATCTAGAGAAAAACGGCCGCCTATCAATGCTCGCCATAACATCGATCGCTTTCCATCGCGAAAGGTAGATCGCATTCGCTTCACCGTATTGGCCACCAATCGACTGGAACCATGTATTGACGAACTGCAAGTTTGCGACCCGAGCGGCATCAATATCGCGCACGCTAAACACGGGGCCACGGTCACGGCATCAGGCAGCAACACATCACCCGATCGACATGAGCTACGATTCATCAACGACGGTTTGTTCGGGAATTCGAGAAGCTGGATGTCGAACGAAGACGGAGCTGGCTGGGTAGAGATTCGGTTTCCAAGTGCCGCAGAGGTGGATCGCATTGATTGGGGGCGAGATCGATACAGCGAGTTTGGAGATCGATTGCCTATCAAGTATCGAATCGAAGGAGCTTTCGAAAATGACGAATGGTTTTTGTTGGCCGAACATACCGATCGATCTAACTACGACGAAAACGCCCCACGTCAGGCCATATTTCTGGATGGAGAAGATCGGGACCGTAGATCATCGATTGTCCAAGAGCATGATTCTCTTTTGAATGAGTTGCGAAAGTATGGAGATGGAGGCCGTCCCATTTTTGCGGGAGTGTTTCGCAAACCGGATGACATTCACTTATTGCGAAGAGGTGATCCCGAGCAGCCACAGCAACCAATCCCGCCCGCTGTCCCCGGTGTATTCGGTGATCTCGCGTTAGATCGCTATGCAGACGAACCGCAGAGGAGACGTGCGTTGGCAGAATGGATTACACGAACAGACAACCCACTTACAGCGAGGGTGATGGCAAATCGAATTTGGCAAAGTCATTTTGGCGTAGGCTTGGTCGAGACCTCCAACGATTTTGGTCGCAACGGAGCGGCCCCAACCCATCCGGAGCTGTTAGATTATCTTGCCGTGAAGTTTGTGGAGTCAGGCTGGTCCATTAAAGCGATGCACAGGGACATCGTATTGTCGTCGACTTATAGACAAAGCTCGGTCCCCCATGCTAAAGGAATCGAAATGGATGCCGATTTAAAGCTTCTGTGGCGATATCCGCTTCGACGATTAGAGGGTGAAGCTTTACGAGACTCGTTGCTGTCTTCGACCGATCAATTGTCGTTCACGATGGGAGGATCGGGATTCGATCTGTTTGATAAACGAGGTGGCTTGACCGGCTTTGAGCCGATCGAAGTGCTAAAGGCCAGCAACAATCGACGGATGATCTACTCGCATCGCGTAAGGCGTGAGCGCGACGCTGTTTTTGGTGCTTACGATTGTCCCGACGGAGGCCAGAGCTTGCCTAGGCGTCGCGAATCAACGACTCCCATCCAAGCCCTTAATCTTCTCAATAGTTCTATAGTGATCCAGCTTACACAAAAGATCGCTTCTGCGATCGAATCATCCACTTCCGATGATGATGCTCTTCGCATTACCGAGGCCTATCGAAGAATACTAGGTCGCGAACCGAAGCAGACGGAAATTGAACTAGCAGTTCCAAGTGTTCGCAAGCACGGGTTAGATGTTTTGTGCCGTGCCCTCTTTAACAGCAACGAGTACCTATATGTTCGATAATTGCCTGGGGAAGACGGATCACCTATTGCCATGAGACGACACAGCTCCCCGAATCAACCTTTAAACCGCTTTAAACCGCACATGGCTCGATCGACGCCGCTTTTTAGGTGACACAGCGAGTGGACTTAGCGCGATCGCGCTCACGAGTCTATTGCAGCGAGAGGGTCTTTTAGCGGCAGACCAAAACAAAATCGATCCCTCGCGTCCTTATGCAGCACGTGAGGCTCACTTTCCTGCGAAGGCGAAGAGAGTGTTAGTGATTTTTTGTGCTGGTGCAGTTAGCCAATTGGAGACATGGGATTACAAACCAGAACTCTACAAACGAGATGGTCAGCTACTTGATGGCGGCCCGGCTGTCACATTCCAAGGTCCGGCCGGTGAATTAGCCAAGCCCCAGTATTCATTTAAACCTCGCGGCCAGTCGGGAAAAATGGTTTCGGATATGATCCCGCATTTGGCAGAGCTGACCGATGAATTTGCATTTATTCATTCTCTCACCAGCACCAGTAATACGCATGGCCCCGCCGAGAATTTTCTGTCCACCGGATCGGTATTAGATGGCTTCCCAAGTTTGGGGGCATGGGTTACGTATGCTCTTGGGAGCGAAAATGATAACCTGCCCGCGTATGTCGCTATTCCCGATCCTCGTGGCGTTCCCCAGAACGGCTCCAACAACTGGGGGCCGGGATTTCTGCCAGCCGCTTTTCAAGGTACGACATTTAGTGCGAGCCAGCCCATTCGAAATCTCAAAGCTCCCGGCTCAACCCCCGAGGAAGATGAAGCCGCGCTGGAGCTACTGAGATCAATTAATCAAGCGGGCGACGCCGATTACTCGGGTGATGACAAACTAGCAGCAAGAGTCGCGAGTTACGAATTGGCGGCCAAAATGCAACTCAGCGTTCCTAACATGATGAATCTCTCGAATGAGCCTGGTCACATACTTCGAAGCTACGGTGCCGATAGTGTCGAGAACCCAACCAAAGCCGCTTTCGCACGAAATTGTATCTTAGCAAGACGACTGCTCGAAAGTGGAGTTCGGTTTGTCCAGTTGTTTAACGGATCTTATGCGAGTGGTGGTGAGTTGAATTGGGATGGGCACAACAAGCTTAAGGAACAATACGATCGCCATGCTGCGATCATGGACCAACCAGTCGCGGCCCTCTACAAAGATTTGAAGCAACGAGGCATGCTCGACGATAGATTGGTCGTCTGGTGCACGGAATTCGGGCGTATGCCAATGTTCCAGAAAGGTGCACAGGGGCGAGACCATAATCCTGATGGCTTTACCTGCTGGTTAGCCGGTGCAGGGGTCAAACAAGGGATAAGCCATGGTGCAACCGATGAACTTGGCTGGAAAGCGACCGAGAACATTCACCCACTTTACGATTTTAACGCCACGATATTGCACCTGCTTGGCTTGGAGCATACCAAGCTAACATTCAGGCATAACGGTCTCGATCGTCGGCTTACTAACGTTGAGGGACACGTCATCAACGAGATACTTCGGTGACGAATTGAAAATATGCCAAACCTACGACCTGACTCTCCACAAATTAACCAGCCTGCGGTTCGCAACATGTCTCCAAGCCTTCTGTCGCTTCTCGTGAAACGAATATGGATCACTGCCTTATGAAACCTCTCCATCCGATGGTTTTGATCGCTCTTTCGATAGTCTTGATGCGGTCTATGGTTAGTTTAGCCATCGAAGCCCCTCAAGAAACCGCGAACATTTCACCTCAGGACCGTGAGTTCTTCGAGAAAGAGGTGCGGCCCATTTTAGTAAAGAGATGTTTCGAATGCCACGGAGGTTCAGCCGCCGAGGGGGGACTGTCGCTAGCGTCGCGGACAGGATGGATCAAAGGAGGAGCAAGCGGTCCGGCACTTGTACCAGGATCACCAACCTCCAGCTTATTGATCGACGCGATTAATCATCAATCATTGATTATGCCCCCCGTAGAACGAGGCGGAAAACTGCCGACCGACGAGATTGCTGTGCTAACCAAATGGATCGAAATGGGAGCTCCCGATCCGAGGACTGGCGATGAGGTCATCGGAGGAATGACCCTAGAAGAAGCCAAATCGTGGTGGGCTTTTCAGCCAATTCCGCCCGTCGCCGTTCAAGATCATTCGAACGATGTTCAATACATTGATGCTCAGTTGAATTCCAAGATGGAACAGCATGGGTTGAAATCCCGATCTCTTGCTGACCGTCGCACATTGTTGCGCCGTTTAAGCTACGGACTAACGGGGCTTCCTCCGACCCTCGAAGAGTTGAATGCATTCGCCACCAATTCTTCTGATGACTCTTTACTACACGAGATCGACCGTTTGCTCGC
>JALOQS010000046.1 GCA_025459355.1 Pirellula sp. | reverse complement strand
GACGTTGTTTTCCAAGGCTCTAGCATTGGGCAAGTACTTGGCAAATGTATCTGCCCCAGGCGGCCAGTTAGTTGGCAAAATCAATAAATCCGCTCCCTCAAGTGCCAAGCAGCGAGAGGATTCAGGAAACGAAGCATCGTAGCAGATATGAACGCCGACTTTTAAACCATCAGCGTCAAACGCAGAGTAAGCTTCTTTTCCTGGAGAAGTGAATCGATCAATCCCCAAAAACGGCAAGTGAATCTTTCGATAGCATCCCACAACACCCTGAGGGCCAACCAGTGGGCAGCTGTTGTAGACGCCACCGCTGGCGGCCAGTTCTAGCATTCCGAAGGCCACAAATTTATTGTGCGCCCGGCACCATTTTGCAATTGCTTGCACCGAAGCACCCTCTAGTGATTCGGCGACGGTCAGTCCCTCTTCGAGACTGGCGAAGCAGTATCCGGACAGCATGCACTCGGGAAAGACGATCAAATGACTATCTTTGACGTCACCATGGGCAAGCCACGAGAGCATTCGCTCGAGGTTTTCTTTTGGATTGGCGAAGGAAACATTCGTTTGAATGCCGCTTACAATCCTTTTGCTGTTACTCATTCGTTCTCATCGCAAAATCTGACTTGCGCTCACTTGTAGTCAACATAATCGTCGGTTCTTTCGAACACGGACGAATCACACATCACGTCCAAAATCCTACGGCCAGCATCCTACGGCCAGCTTTGCCGTCAACCTGAGATCCCCATGTTAGTCCCAATCGAATGATTGTGGTAGCCAAGTTCCGAGGAGGCATCGTTTGCAATCGGGGTTCAATCGAAGACAGCGATTATGATCCCACCGCTTGAGGTACGCTGCTTGACCTCGCATTGGAATTGGCGTCCTTTGTCTAGGATAGGTGCGAACCAAACGCTAACCTCTCGTTTCAGATGGCCTAACGTTCGTTTCTCAAGGTTCACAACCGCAACTGCATTGGGATCGTAAGGGTTTTTTGGTTCGCGGTTCAGGTAGACATTGTCCCCTATTCGAAGTCGGTTTAGATCCAGGTGGCGATTTTCATGCGCCTCGCCGACAACGCGAAATGTAAAGCGAGGAACTCGAAATGCTGGCGTCCAGTCATCCGACGTCAAATCGTCGTCCGCAGGCGGAGTCGCCGTAGAAGTGCGCTCGCCGTCGAATTCGCCAAACTCAATATCGTAACCGGGTATAAACGTCTCGTCCGGCAAAACACCAACGACAGGCTCGCCTGTTGACAACACCTCCATGGCCATCGCGAATTGATGCCATGCCAAGCTAGTCTTGACCGGACAAATAAACAGGCTTTTGCCACTTGACCGTTTCAAGAAAAGACCATCAGAATACCATCGAACGGTCACAATAGAACTTAGAGCATACTTCTTAGCTATTAATCGACCATCCAAAAGAAGATTCTTTTCAATTCGTTTGATGGTTCCTGTCCCGATCGATTTGAGGTAGTGATCATCCCCTAACGCGATCCCCGATGGTCGCTTGAGTGAGACAATCTCGAACAGCTCAGCACCATCAAACACGAGAGACTGCTGTAAGCTTCCCGATCGAAGCTGTTGTAACAGATTCCACGCGGAACGCGCTAGCGAGAGTCTAAACTGCTGGTCTTTGGTAAATGCTAATGTAAGCCCAAGTCCGATTGCAAATTTGCTGATGCTCTCACTCTCTTGGTCATCAAAAAATCCATCGGCAATCGCTTCTTCAATGAGTTCTCTCAAGAGCGCTGATGATTCACGTTTAAGGATTTCGTCTACTTCATCAACCGTAATGCCGGCTTTGTTGGCGAACGCATGCAGCTGTGTGCGTTCATTCAGGCTGAGATTGCCATCAGATATAGCTTTTTTGATTCCCTGTACGAGTGTTTCTCGATTCTTGGCATCTCGTTGAGTCGCTCTCGTGTGCAAGTTGCGGAGTCTTTGTTCCTCTGCAGCGCGTTGATTGCACATGTCGCGAACTACGGAAAGATTTACTCTGCCCGCTTCTATTTCCTGATTCCGAGTTAGCTCGGGGCTTTTTACAAAAGAATCGCGATCAAGTTCACCAGTCTGCATGAGCTCAAGAAATTCCGTGTCGGTAATGGGACCGACCATTCTGCTACCAAGCAAGCCTAGCAGCTTAGGGCGTTCATACATCCATGTCGAATTGAGCTTTGGGCTGATAGGCTCAAATCGGTTTTCGAAAACCCACACAGGCTTCTTGCATTTCGGGCACTGGACGCGTTTTCCTTCCTGCTCGCTCTGAAACTTAATGGACTGCTCGCAATAAGAACAAATAAAAATTTTCGCGGTCTGATTTGAACTCATTTGGACGTTTCTGCTCACATTACTTTTGTAGTATGCCCGCTGCAACAAATTCTGCTGCTTCGTTAACATGTTTTGAATCGATTAGGTCCACACCATCAAGATCCGCAATTGTGCGCGCGACCTTTGCAAGTCGATCGCACGTTCGCGTTGACACCGCAGCTCGTTCTATGGTTTCGCGATAAACCGTCTCGCCATCTTCCGTCATGCGACAAAATTCAGGTATCTGTCCTCCTGGGATCGCGGAATTGCAAGAAATACCCAGTCCATGAAGCCGATTTATCTGCCGGTCTCTTGCCTTTTCAACTCGCACGCGAATCTTGGCGGACTCGCCCTCACTGACATCAGCAAATCGTTCCTCATGTGTCAGTGGCTTCAAAAAAACTTGCAAATCCATTCGGTCCAGAAACGGACCGCTCAATTTCTTTTGGTATCTTTCAATTGCCTTCGCATCGCAGCGACATCGTGGGTCGCCCGCATAGCCGCATGGACATGGGTTCATTGCTGCTACCAGACAGAACCTCGCTGGAAATTCAAGCGACGCTGCCACTCTCGTGACATTAACGTAACCATTTTCGAGTGGCTGTCGGAGAGCCTCTAAAGTGTTCTTTGCGAATTCAGGAACCTCATCTAAGAATAAAATGCCATGGTGTGCTAAAGTCACCTCCCCTGGTTTGGGAATACCACTGCCTCCTCCCACGAGAGACTGCATAGAAGCGGAATGATGCACTGGCCGAAAGGGACGACGAGTCACTGCCAT
The DNA here is from genome assembly GCA_025459355.1 of Pirellula sp. Taxonomy (GTDB): domain Bacteria; phylum Planctomycetota; class Planctomycetia; order Pirellulales; family Pirellulaceae; genus JBKCUI01. Next base: position 15,260 of record JALOQS010000046.1, on the reverse strand, counting down.
TCCATCATCTCCCAGCAATCCCATTGCTGAATAAATGCGAGTCAGCTCGACTTTTTCCGAATCGGTTAATCGAGGGAGTATCCCTGCCATCGCGCTGGCGATGAGTGACTTTCCTTCGCCGGGAGGGCCGATCAGCAGAAGGTTATGTCCGCCTGCGGCACTGATTATTGAAGCTTTCTTTGCTTGCTGTTGCCCACGGATTTTTCCGAAGTCAGTTGCCTTGTCGAGGTAGTTTGTGAAACGGATGGGCTCACTCAAGGCATTGCTTAATTTTCTAGATCCACGGAAGTAATCAAGTACTTCTTCGAGTGCGTCAACTGGGTAAACGCCACATCCCTCATGCCCAGGTTTTGCAAGAATGAGGGCACACTCTTTTTCATTGCCCTTTGGAACAATCAGTTTCTGTCCGGGCTTTAACAAAAATGCAAGAGATAATGCACCAGGAACTCTTCTAAGTTCGCCGTGAATACCGATTTCGCCGAAAAGAACTAACTGCTCTTCTTTGGATTGAGGCAAGTCTGGTAGTATCCCAGCAACTTGAAGCATCATCACTGCTATAGGAAGGTCTAGTCATGTCCCATCTTTCTCAAAAGCAGCTGGTGCGAGATTGATTAAGATTTCAACCGGAGAGTCCGGAACTCGGAGTTTGCTAAATGCTCCTTGAATGCGTTGGAGAACTTCGCGGACAGGGCCTCGTGTCATTCCTGTAATCGAACAGCAGTCTACTACAGGACGAGGCTTAGGCAAAACGGATATCGCGCGTCCTTGAAGCTCAATCAATGTCCCGTTAATGCCGTGCAGTACGCCGCCAAATAGAGTGTGGTCTCGTGTGAGAAGATAGTCGTGAAATTGAAAGTTCAAAACAAGCAACCTTTATGAGTTCGGGTTCACAACCGGTGTTTTGGGATCCAATGAACTGGATTACCAGCTTAGTAGTGTAGCGTGGTTTTTGCGTTTAATAAATCTGCATTGTGGGTGAATAGGGGTTGGGCGTTACTGTAGTTTATCGAGTCACTCGATAGATACTTCTTGTTGGATCAATTGAGCGAGCATGTCTATGTCGGCTGACGAGAACTCTGGATAGACAGGAAGAAAGGCAATGCGGGAAAACAAATCTCGCATGCCGGGAACGTCGCCTCCAATAGTGTCTTCAGCGGAATCAATGACAGTAAGATTGTGCTTGGTCGTTACATCAAAGCCATTCTTTCGAAGCCGTGATAGCCCTCTGTCCGATATCGCCACTTTCAACGGAAAGACCCAATGAGAATGCTCGCTGGCTGCGGTGCCTGGAATCAAAATCATGTGTTCGGGGGAACCCTGCCTTAGCTGAGATGTTAACCTTTTTCCAAGGTTCATTCTCTGGTTAATGCGAGATGTGGGATACGTTTTTTGCTGGCGAGCAAGCAATGCAACAAGTGCCTTAGCTGGCCTGGCTCTTATCCGTTTGATGAGCTCTCCTGGCGAGAAATTCTTGGCTAATTGATTGATGGTCGTATCGGGATCTCGCCCCAGCATCTTGATTAAAGAGAATACGATTGAGTAGATGGACCTTGCCGAAGCAAGCTTCAGCAACGAATACTTCATCACTTTTTGAGCATACTCGAATCGAGATTGCAACGGATAGGACGCTTGCACTCGTCTCATTTGCGAAAGTAGTCGCTCGTCATGAACGGTAGCGACTGCCCCGCCGAGTGCTGTTGAGGTTTTGATCGGACCGAAACTGTAGAGGCTGACGTCTGCGATTGTTGATTGGATGTTGTCCCAGCCTCGAAATGATTGTGCGCAATCCTCAACAACGAGGACATTGTTTTCGCGTGCAAACGTAATGATGGGTTCCATCGGAATGGAAGTGCCAAACAACGGCGCGATGACGATAAGTTTGGTTCTCGCTGTGCGGGCTTGAGTTAGCGATTGAATCGGGGGTGCAAGAGTTTCAAAATCGAGATCGACCGGCACGGGAACCAGTCCGTGATGCTTAACAATTCTCACCATGTCTGGAATTGTGACAGCGCTCATTATCACTTCGCTGCCAGCAGGCAGTTGCAAGCTTTGCAAAAGCAGATCGAAGCCAGACCGTACCGATAAGCAAACGAGGGCTTTCTCCGGTCCTCCAAAGCAATTCAAAATGTTCGTTTCGTGTTTAGAGATGTTTCCCGGCCAAAGACAACGAAGTCCACCGCATAGAAGATTCGGCCAGGTAATGTCGAGCAGTTTTCTTGGCCACATAACGGAAGCTCGGTAGGGGCGTTGGCGAAATTGCGTTGCTATTTCGAACGTCTTCATTTTCGCGGTGCACGATGAGATTGGCAACACCCGTAGGGTCGTAGCAAAGCTTTGCGCAGTTACGGCTTAAGGGGTTCCTCCGGCAAGTCGCCCCCACTCGGCACGCTCCTCGAATAATGGAGGGCTATTGGTCTACGTCGGAATCGAAAACTTTTTATGAAAAACCGCTTGACCCTACCAGTTTGCTACTGTACCATTCGGCTAGTTCACTAGTTCTGCGGTGGCAGAAGGAGTTTAGCATGTTCTTTTCGATAGATACCAACAATGGTGTGGCGATTTACGAGCAGATCGTTAGGCAAGTGAAATTTGCCATCGCCGAGGAATCGCTCCGCGTCGGGCAGCTTTTGCCGAGCGTCCGAGCTCTCAGTGTTGAGCTTGCGATCAACCCCAACACGATCGCTCGAGCTTACCAGCAGCTTCAATCCGATGGAGTTATTGAGCTTTTGCGAGGCCGTGGTTTGGCGGTTTGCACGGGAGCACTCGAGGCGTGTCGCTCGGACCGACGCACGATCATCGCCGATCGGTTGCGATCGGTCTTGAAAGAAGCTCTTCATGGCGGACTGGATGCCTATGAAATTCAGTCCATCGTTCGGAATCAGTTGGCAGAACTGGTCCCCACTATCAACACGGTCGCGTCGAACTCGCCGACGCAACCCATTTCCTAATTCGTTCCCTTCTGCTGGCGTGCAGCGATTCCATGCTTGTCGCCACTCCTCTTCGAGGTTTAGCTATGAATGAATGTATAGTCATCCAAGGACTAGAGATGCACTTTCGAGGATGCGATGCCCTGCGCGGTGTCGACCTGGTCGTGCCTCAAGGCTCTGTGTACGCACTGCTAGGTGAAAACGGAGCAGGTAAAACCACCTTGATCCGTATCCTTACAGGATTCCAGCATCCATCAAAAGGGACATGCCGCATCCTGGACTTAGATCCGATCAGCGATGCTCTCGCGCTCCGTCGTCGTATTGGGTATGTCGCGGATGCACCGGCTCTTTACGATTGGATGCGAGTCGACGAAATTGGCTGGTTTGCGTCCTCGTTCTATCCTGAGGGATTCGTGGATCGGTATCGCGAATCAGTCCAACGTTATGACTTGCCACTCGATCGCAAGATTAAGAACTTGAGCAAAGGCCAGCGAGCCAAAGTCGCTCTATCTCTTTCGACAGCTCACGATCCAGAGTTGCTCATCCTCGACGAACCCACATCAGGGCTCGACCCACTCGTGCGTCGCGAGTTTATGGAGAGCATGGTGGAGCGAGCTGCTAACGGTCAAACAGTTCTCTTATCCAGTCACCAAATTTCTGAAGTCGAGCGAGTCGCGGATTACATCGCCATTATGCACAAGGGCAAAGTGCAAATCGCTGCTCCTCTTTCCGAGCTGAGAGACTCAATCTTTGAAGTCACGATAAGTCGCGCCGATCCGTTGGCTGCGTTACCCGATTTAACTCAGCAACCGTCCAGCTCCGCCGAAGTTCTCTACGAAAAGATCGAAGGCCGACAGGTGCGATGGATTGTTAAAAACTATCAAGGCTCCCACGAGAAACTGCTCTCCGAGTGGCCTAATGTGCTCGCGGTCCGATCGAGACCAGCAACCTTGGAAGAACTATTTATCGCCTGCACACGGGGCATGAATAGTTCCTCGGCATCCGCGTCTGCGACACAATCAGGGATCGGATCCAAAGCGGATCGACAAGCTTCCTAAGGGTTTGGTTCTTAAGAGTAAAGGAGCACAACAATGTCGAGCTTGGAAACCAAAGCCACTTACACTTCGCAACGTCCGAGCAATCTGGCTGCCAGTATAACAACGGGGCAGCTATGGGGACGAATTCTATACAAAGAAGCGAAGCCTTTGATACCGCTGCTACTGTCGCTGGCAATACTCTCTTTGCTAGGTCACGTATTAGTGGAGATTCAGAGAATCTTCAATTCTCTTGATGTGATGTATCATGCGATTCCGTACGCGATGAATCCGATTCTGTTTGCATTGGGTGCTGCCGCACTGTTAGTCAGTCAAGAGAAAGAGCAAAGAACGCTATTGTGGTACTCTTCGCTCCCGATTGCGCCACGGACGATCGTTCAATCCAAGATTGTTGTTGGATTGGTGGGAATTGCACTTAGCTGGATAGTTAGTTTGTGTATCGCATTGCCGTTTACCTCGGAGGTGTTGCAAGTCCGCGCGGATTACCCGGCCGACATTCTATACGTTTTACCGATGACAGCTCTCTTCGTCTTTGGTGTTACCTTTGGGCTGGGCTGGATTTTCGGTTCCGCGATCCCAGCGCTGTTGAGCTTGATTCCGGTTGTTGTGTTCACCATCCTGACTGCCAGCCTAATCGCGCGATTCGATTACGTCTTTGTCCCTGCCTCTGTGGATATGCACATCAACAGCACACCAGTGCTGACGATGATATCCTATGTGATTACGTTAGGCATTACTAGTTTCGTGGCATGGAAGGTGGGAAGCAGATCATTCGTTACGCCTCGCGGTCGAGCGATCCAGCGAACAGCTTCACCCGGTCTTGCCTACCGACCTGAATCGAACTTCTTTAGCTACAAACGATCGGGAGAAACGGGAGCATTGTTATGGCACGCGTGGATGCAGAATCGGACGATGATTATTGCAATGATTGTGGCTGCATTGGCTAGCGTGTTCTTCGCTAACAACGTAGCATCTGACGGTGTGACCGCATTTAGCGTAGGAAGCTATGCACTGTTGGTATGCTGGGTTGGTACGATGGCCTTTGGGGCTGATCAACATCTCCGCCGAGTCCATTTTCTCGCCGAGCGTGGCATCTCTCCGGCCAAGGTATGGGTAAGCCGGCTCGCGGTTCCGTTCGGTGTGTTGGTACTGCTAGTGCTAACGGTGCTCGCAATCGATTTGTTCGATAATCAGTACTATGAGAGTCTACAGCAACCGATACTGATTTCATGCGTTCTCGCTGGCCTTTGGTCGTTTGCAGCGATTGCTATCGCTGCGTGGTGGGGACAGCTCGGATTTAGTCGAGTCGTTAGTCTGTGCGGCGCCCCGCTGTCGGTTTTGCTCCTGATGGCTTACTACGCTTCGGTGGTGTCGATGTTCATCGCACCGATTTGGTTGGTTCTGCTGATGCTTCCGATTCCGTTTCTTGCGACGCGAATCTCGATGCGAGCATGGATGGACCGGAGATTCACCGTTTCGTACTACGTTCGCCACGGCGTATTCCTTCTGGCCGCTTGCTTGATTCCCGTCCTGCCCTTTGGGTGGCGGCTCGCAACCGTTCCTCGAATGTCGAGTGCGAACCGTGAGGTGTACATGAACGAATATCAAAAGGACCAAGCTTCACAAGAAGGGTTTGGTTGGTCGAGTGCATGGAGATTCGATGCCAATAAAATGCCTTTTCAGATAAATGTGCCTCCCATTCATGAACTGCTCCAACAAGCACCAGGGCCCGAGTCTGGGGCAGAATTCGGTGCGAACGCTAACGCCGAATCAGAGACATCGTCCGTTGCTGATGCGTCCCCTGGCATGGCAAATGATAGCGAGACGCAACAGGTTGAAGCCGACGGAGCGAATCAATTGGCGCCAACCGTGTGGCCTGAGCTAGACAACTTCGAAATGTCCAAAATGGAGTTGCAACTGAAGCTTAAATCCTTGCAGGAAATGCCTCCGCTCAACAGTGTCATGGAGGGTTTGGTGGCAACATTCGAAAAGGAAATCGATAACAATCCAGCACCGCTTCGATACTCATACACCATGGAGCAAATCGCAACCGATGCTCTCCTCAAGACTTATCACGCAGGCCTTCATCCTGGGGACGAGCTTTCCAAGAAGCAATGGGAAGGATCGGTGCGGTTACTCGGAAAGATAACCAAAAGGCTTCGAAGCTCATTGTCGCTGGTTGAACAAAACCAAACTGATGCTCTCGAACAAAGTTTGCTCCAGATTTTGCGAAACGATACGACGAAGCAACAACTCGATCTAAACCTGTATCGAACTCTCGTACGACAAATTGCAGATACGGAATCCCGAAAGAGGAGTCGTCGGCGGGCTATATTGCATTCCTGGCAATACAACACCCATGATGAGCGAATCGGAAACGACAAAGCCGCTTTCTACAGGCAATTGGGCGGAATGGATCTTTACGGTTTTCGCCATGATGCAATCTTCTTGCAAACGATGACTGCCGAGCCGATTCGAGGTTATGTCGTTGATCTGCTCGTTCAATTGGCTTCGTCAAGCGATCCAAGCAGTCGGCAGGTTTTAAGGTCCGAACTCGAACGGATTCTATCGAGAACTGTTAGTGAGCGAATTACCTCTGGTTGGCACGGGGATTGGGAAAAGCAAGCGGAAGCGTTAGCCAAACCATAATGACATTAGGAGTGACTTATATGAGCAACGTAACTAGTGCTACTACCAAAGTGAATAAACCGTTTCGGCCTATTGCTTGGATCAAGGGGTTCACCTTGGCTGCATGTGGAGTGATCGCCATAGCCATTGGCTGGGTGGCAACCACTCAAGTCATGGCAGCACGAGAATTGACTAAATACAAGAACGATTTAAAGAGCCAGGGCATCCCAATCGATAACGCATCCGTCGAAAAAACGTTAGACGAGAGAACCAATCCGGAGGGATCAGAAACGTTTCGGTCGATCGTAAAACTTGCTAGGTGGGGTTCCTCTCTTGCCAGCGTGGATTCCATCCCGATCGTGGGAGCTGGCCTGGCAACAAACGGTGCAAGCGATTCGATCATAAATTGGAAAGAGTGGCCTAGCGACGCAGTACCGGAACGATTTGTATCCGATTATTTGACGGAAATGGAGCCGATGTTTGTTCTCTTGGAACAACTCGCCAAGATGCCCAAACCTGTTCGGATTGATTTACAAGTAGACGGTTTGAATACGCTTTTTTATCAATTGCAAGAGTCCCGTAACGTGATGAACGTTCTCTCGTTGGAAGCTCGCTACGCGATTTTCAAAAAGGACAAGACTCGCGCCCTGCGAGCGATCCGCTCGATGACGTCAGTAAACGAAGCCCTCGATTCTCCAGGCTTCATCGTGTGGGAACTCCAGCTCCTTGCCTACCAAGGTATCCTCTTGTCGATTATTCAAGAGTCGATGGCTTTTGAATTTTGGGATCAACCCGACATCGCAGCTTTGAAAGAACTAATCGAAAACGCCAGATCGCGATCCATCCCATGGAAAGAAGTCATGGAATGTGAGCGTGCGATCGTCATGGCAACCCTCGACTCGCACGAAGGTTTAGCTTGGGATTCTGAAGTGTACGCAATGGTTCCAAAGCTCCCGAGTGCGAAACTCAAACTCATGCGACATTATGGTGATCTGATCGAAGCAGGTTCGTTACCTCTGGAGAAAAGACGTGAGCGTTTTTCCGAAGTCTCGCAAGAAACCAACTCTCTCATAAATCTTTGGGATGGCTCTGCCATACTCGCGGGTTTGATTCTTCCGCAAACGAGCGCCATAATCGATGTGACCGTGCGGCACACGGATTCGCTGAGGTTCGCGTATCTTGCATGCGCTCTTCGTGAATACAAACTTGCCAAGGATAAATGGCCGGCGGATCTCGATGAACTCAGCTCGCTAGGAGTGCCGCGAGATGTTCTTGCATCTCTCGAAAGGGGACCGTTCGGCTATCAAGTCGAAGCGGATAAAGCATGGTTATGGTCCTATGATATTCGAAACAACCGGGAACCAAAAATTGGCAATCGGCCAACGGATTCTACGACTTCGCAATATCAGTCGGTTCTCTCTTTTGAGTAGTAGGAAATCGTGTGCCCTACCGATGCAGCTCCATTAACCCCGACCATTTGTTTATAGAGGTCGTAATCGTCTACTTCACACCTTCGGTTTGCAGGGTTCGGAAATAGGCCTGGATGGCTTGATCAAAGTCGGGGTCAAACGCTTCTCGAGAGCCCTCGAGGTTCTGCTCAGCCGCTTGTCTACGAAGCTTGCCCCAATCACCTTTCGTCTCCGAATCTCGATGGGGTAGAAAATAGGAGTCGAAATTGGTGCGTTGGTCTTCGCTCATGGAACCGGTGCTGCTGGCTGCTTGTTTGCTTTGATTGGAATTGGATTGTTGCGAGCTAGCCCGGCTTTGACTGGAGGCTTGCATTTTCTGACTTCGCTGCTGATTCATGCGTGACGCGATTTGGTTCGCTGCATTGCGAAGGGACGATTCCACTGGGTTTGCTCGCCCAGAAGGCTCATTGGCGGAGGATTCGCTCCCCTCACTTCCCCGCGAAAAAACCATCCGATCCAATCGATCTAGCAGTTGAGCACGATCGCGAGATTGGAGCATCTCCTCGCGGCTGTTTTGCGAGTTCCCTGCCGTAGCTGCCTCCGACTGCCCCGATGCAAGAGTCGCATCGTTCTCAATCGATTCTCCGAGAGACTTCAGTGCATTGGACGCTTCATTCAGACTTTCGATGTTGCTTTGTGAGCTCGGCTTTTCTAACGACGACGACAAATCCGCTTCGCGATTTTCTTGGCTGAACTTCTTCTCGATCGCATCGGTCTGCGTTGCGGCTTCGGCAAGCGATGATTGCAATGGCGACAGTGTTTCATTCTTGAGCTGCTCGACTCGATTCTGATAACTCTCGAGGCTCTTCGCCATTTGAGTCTGTTCCATACGTTCTTGATGCCTCTCGCTTCGTTGGAGCTCGTCCTGGATGCGATCTACGGCTTGGTTGATTTGCTTTTGCCGTTGTGTCGCGGCAGACAGTGTCTCCGAACTTGCGGCAGGCTCACCTAAGGTACGGTTCCCGGTTTCCTTTGCCATTTCGGCGACAGCCTCGAGAAGCGATTGTGCTTTGCCAATTTGTTCTGCGGCCAATCCGAGAGTTGGGTTGGGTGCAGGCGACGAAGAATCCGTCTCTTGCAAATCCTTGGTCTTATCGTCCAACTGTTGGGATCGTTCTTTGAGTTGATCGATCGATTGTTCCAAAGCCTTTAGATTTTGTGTCATGCGATCGACGTCAACTGTTTTGCGACGTAGTTCTTCTTGAGCCCAGTTGTCGTCAGGTTTTTGATTCGCATTCTTTTGACTTTGTGCACGAGAATTTCGGGCTTGATCCAGCTCCTTCTTGGCTTGCTCAAAGCGTTGAGATTGATTTTGAATCTCTCTCTGCCATTGTTGAGCTAATTGGCTACTGGTTTGCTTAGCCTCGCGCTGGAATTGCTTTTGATAATTTTCCGCTTGTTTGATGGCCTCTTTCTTGGTTTTGGGATCGGTTAACGGTTCGTCCGCGGCTTCTTTTAGCTTGTCTCCGATTGGCTTAATGGAGCTGAGTGCTGATTGCAGCGCAGACTCAAGATTCTTGTTCGCACTCTCAAGCGTCGCGGCATCGGTTTGTTCATTCAAGTTTCCGGCTTGATTGATCGATTGTTGGAGTTCCGCAAGAGAATTCTGCAAGTCTCGCTTGTTACGTTGATCAATGGGTGAACGTTGTTGACCTGATGAACTTTCGAGTTGCATGGCTCGTTCCATCACCCTCAATCCGAGTCGCTCAGCGTAATTTGCTAATAGTCGCATCTCCATGGTACGCTCTCGTTTGCTTTCTAGCATGCGAGGGTCGGAGTTTTCTAATTCGCGCGATGCGTTTTTCTCCGACTTACCGAGCGATTGCAATTCACCAGAGAGGCTTTGCTGCTGTGTCTCAGAAATAGCCTGCAATTCATCACGCATGACAGCATCCGACTTGAGTTGCTGTTCCAAGTCACGCAGGAGTTCTTCTTTGCTAGACTTCGCCAGTGCATCGAGTTGTTCCGCCTTTTTATAGCCTGGGTCCATTTCAGATCCCGTTAGTGATTGTGATTCAGCGGAATCGTTGCTTTCATTTGGTGACAGGGAATTGTCTTGCTTAGAGGCGGCTAATGATTCTGGAGACTCTTGTTGCCCAGAGGTTTTTTGTTCTTGGCTGAATCGTTCTTGAATGGCTTGAAACGTCGTCTCCATTCGTTTCTCAGCCCGAATCGCGTCTGCGATTGACTCCTGGGTCAGCGATTCTGGGGTCGCCAGTGATTGCATCGCTTGTTCCAAGTTGGCTTGAGCACGCTCGATCATTCCCAAGGCGGCGTCGCTATCGCGAGCTCGCTTTCTGGCTTCGCTATCGAGCAAATCTTGCCGAGATGCTTCGTCCGCAAGTGCTTCTTGGAGTTGCTCAGTGGCTTTCGCAAGTGATCGCTCCGATTGAGCGATGGATTGAAGTTGCTCTTCTGTCTTAGACGGTTCTTTGGAACCATCGGCAATTGACTCATCGGCACCTGATTCCGTATCCGTTGGCTTGCTCAGTTCTTGCGTTTTGCGCTCCAATTCTTTGGTTTTCTGAATAGCTTCTGCGGCCAATTCAGGGATGCTCGGGACTAGTTTGCGCAAGGCATTTCGAGCTTCTTCCACAAAGGGCTTGGCCTTGAAATCGTAGGCATTCCATGTTTGAAGGAGTTCTTCTAGATCGGGTGTAGCAGAAGCGTGATCGGTCGAGTTTGGGTCCATTCGCGATGAAAACTTTTGGTTCGCTTGCGAGAACGCGCCAGTCCACCTCAGGCCGTTGTAGCGATCATGCAAGCCATCGGGAAAGTTGGCGCGTTGTAGTTTGCGATAGGCGACTTCAATTTGTTGCGATACGGCGTTCCAATGTAGGTTGTGATCGATCTGGGCTGCGAGCGAATTAAAGTCGTATCGCTCAGCCTCCATAAGCCGCTCAACTCCGATTCTCGCGTCAGCAATTTGGTGAGCAGCGTCGAGCGTTCGAAAGGACTTGAGAATGGTACGCAGATGTTGCTCGAACTGCTTGGCATCGGACGATTGCATGGAAGCACCTCTGTATTGCTCCAGCACATACTCCAAGGCTCTCTTCGCCAATCCCAGATCGGCGGGATAGTTTTGATCTTGGATCGTCCGCGATTGGTGCAGTTCACGGCGTACGCGGAGATGCTCGTTCACGATGGATGCGGAGAGTTTTAGCTCTTGCTGAAGTACGCTACGTTCAGCCCCTAATTCGGAGGAAGAGAGTTCTTTGTTCGAATCGAGACGGCGAAGTTGCTCGATGACGTTGATCATGCGACTCAACGATTCGTCAACATTTTCGGTGCGGAAATCAGCGTCTTTTCGTCGTGATTGCGTATTCCAAAACAAACCACCATCGAGATGAAACAGCCATCGTCGATACTTCCATTCTTCTGCATCTGCATCAATGCGTCGTTTTAATTCTTCGGTTAGAACGTTCGGTGCATCCGTTTGATTTTGCTCAACCAGATCCGAAATTTGGCCTCGCGAATCGGCTAGCCAGCGACTCCACTCATCAAGGCGTTCGGAGAGTCCTTTTGAAATATCCGTTCGAGTCGCTTGAATTGTCTTCAGAATGGATTCAGCGATCTTGGAAACGATCAATTGGGAGCGAGCTACACTGGTTAGTTGGTCTCGTGACGTTGCAATAGTTTTCGCTTGCAGTCGCATGAGATAGGTAGCGTCTTTAGTCAGGGCACTTTGCAGACCAAGTCCTGTTAGATCTTGTTGCAATTCAAAAAGTTGGCTGGCAAGTTCGCCACCTCGTGCGAGCGACTCTTCTGCTGTTTGCAAATTACGCCGCCTTGATTCCTCAAACGATGCCGCGTTTAAGAGTGTGTTGGTTTGGTCGGACGATTGAAGATTTGTTAGTGCGATTTGAAGACGGGGAAGATATTCCGATTTAAGTTTTGTAACTCCCTTGCTAATGAGTTCCACATCGTACTGGTCGATGAAGGAATCGAGCGAAGGCAGGATAGAAGTTGCGATTTGTTCGGACCGCGTCAGCTTTTCTTCGAGTTGGGAAAGCCAATCTGCAATGGATTTCGCTGCCGCTCGCTGGGCGTCTTCAGTCGCCTCGGGTTTTGCAATAGTGTTGATGGATTCGCGAATAGCATCTCGGTTTCCGTTCCATGTGTTGTGTAGATCGCGTAGCGGTGCGGAGAGTTGGCTTCGCAACAACAGTTTTTCGTATCGATCAGAAGCTAGTTCCGATTCGGCGACCGAGAACGATAACGTTTCCGATGCACCCTGTTGGCCTGCCCGGTCGGTTGCCACAGCTCGAATTTGAATTTGGTCGGTGGTTTTGAATTGGTAGGGCAACAAATCCCATGTGTAACTCGAACTTGCGCCGCTGAGCTTCTTGCCTGATATCGTTACCTCAGAGGAGTTGAGTGACTCCACGGTGTGCAATGGCTGCCACGGTTGGTCGTTGATAGCCATTTCGAAAGCCAGTTTCGCGATTGGGTAGTCATCAATGATTTGGCATGGCAATTCGATGATTTCCGTGTTGCCAACAACCCAATAGTTTGACTTGGTTTTGGATGTGAGTTTCGATGGCCGGGATGAGGGGCTGGATGCGCGAATAGGTTCGCGCCAAAGAGAATTGGATGTGACCGACCAGTTTACGACCGGTTGTGCATCGGCAAGCCATTTTAGGTTGTACCACGGACGAAACGAGTTCACGACCGGCTGGCCATCAAGCTCTTTGGTCGAGGTCAGGTGCACTTGGAATCGCGCGTTACCATCGTCGGGGATTGGTGCAGTCCAAACCTCCTTAGCCAAAGAGTCAGCAGAGTCGATGATCGACTTCAGAAAAGCAATGGTCTTCTTTTTCCCGTCATCCGTTTCCAGGAAAATCGACACCTCGCGCATGGCTTGATTGACTGCCAATTGCAGCTTCAGTGCACTCCCTTGTAATACAGCGATGTCCCCTTGCGTTTGAGCGTTGATTTGTTCCGTTATCGCTGCGTCCGAGTTTCGAGTGTAAGCCGGGGGGGAAATGTTCCATTGAAACTCGACCACTTTAGGCCGCTCGATAGGCTCGACGTATCGGTACGTCGTACGAGCGTCAGCGGCAATGACTCGGTAACGTAGTTTCTTTGTTCCGACAGGTGCTGAAACCGAGTAAATGAGGTCTTTTCCCGATTCCCGGGACATGGAAACTCGATTGGGTGTAGACCAGCCGCTCGCCTCCAACTCAGATTGTTCAGACCATTCCAGCGAAACGTCTTGTAGCAATCCGGAACTACCATCCGCAGAATCGATTCGAGCTTGGTAGCTCAAGTACTGTTCAGCAGGCACGGTTTCTGAGTGATTGCGTGGGGTTAGCAGAACAATATGCAAGTTGGAGATGGGGGCAAGATCGACGAGCGGAAGTAAAGCACGTGTCAATCGTTCGGGAAAATGAAGACTTGGTACAAAGCAGAGAGCCAGCATGGTAGCCAATCCGACGGCAATCAAAACCAGTTTGTTCTTCAGCTCGTGCCACGGAAACAACGACGTCATACTTAAGCGACGGAGTTCCTCTGCTGCTTCCTGTTCGATCACGTTGAGGAAGACTTCGCTTCCGTTTTTGATTGAGCCGTCTGCATTGCGGAGACCGACACTCGCCAGCAAACTCTCACGAAAGTGCGGGCAGCTTGCTTCAACATCGCGGGCCAGAGATTCAGGATCGAGACGGAATAACCAAGCCTTAACAACAGCACCGATGCCAGATGCCCAAGCCACCACAAAGGAGGCCGCGTATCCGATCAAGATTAGTCCCCATCGAACGGGATCGGATAGCCATCTCGTCCCGTCGAGCAAAACGATAAGCCAAACGAAAGCCAAACCAAAGACCAGCCCGGTCGTGGCACCGCGAAGAACATCGAATCGATTTCGAACACGACCAAAACGATGGAGCCGGGCCACGATTTTTTCGCGGGCTCGGTTTGTACGCGAAGAGGGGTGGCCTGATGTCGCGATAGCTTGACTCATCGATCTCTACTCTCAACAGGTTGGAACAGAGCAAAACACAACATAACAAACTGGCTCCGATGGGAATCTAGCTCCGATTGCAGGAGCATCAGTTTACCTGAGGCGATTCCATCAAAGGCGTTCGCGATGCCAATTTGGACTCAAGTATTTTCGGTGTAGCAAATCTTCGGAATGTTGAAGCCAGAGTTCTCGATGCGGGAATTCATTCCACGGTTTGTTGGCTTGCCATTCCGAGGCGAGAGACTCGACTAGCCTCTGTTGGAAGGCTGATGTTTGCGAGAAATCGTTGGGCAGCAGATTGCAAACGAAGGAAAGATGGTCGCGATTCTCACGGTAGTCAGGTTGCCGAGGTGGTTGCTTCAGATACTTTGCAATTTGATCCAAAGGCATCTGAATAAGGATCGTGCCGTGATAGATCATGTAGTGGCGACGGCACCGGAGAGCGTTCCCTGAGAATTTCTTTCCCTGGATCGTCAAATCGCATGTTCCCAGCCACTCCACGTGTTGGTTCAAACCGAATTCGTTCAGCGTCCTTTGCGTTGCGCTCGCCAGCTTTTCCATAACCGATTGGTGAGCCACATCCAGCATTCGCCAGGCGGGTCGAACGCGATAATCGATTAGGACGGTGTACATTAGGCAGCCAGGACCGGCGACGATGGAGGCACCGCCGCTGGAACGTCTGAGGACGGGGATTTCATCGGTCTGGCAGGCGTCCGAGTCAACTTCTTCCGAGATGCGAGAGGAGCGGCCCATGACCACTACCGGCCGATCGAATTGCCAGAACCTCAAAACCTCCGTTGGGTCGAGCGCGGGGAAAGGCTCACTCGGTTCATGCGGGAGTTCTGCCAAGCAAAAATTCTCGACCGCATCGAGTAGCCCCTCGTCGTGAGCGAGGTGTTGTTCTGGAGTTCGGAAGCTGTCATTCAGAAGGAACATTTCGCAAATTTAGTCTCTGGATTAGCGTGGCTTAATATAAGTTTTGTGTGCGGGGCGGCGGCTGATAGTTTTTGTATTTTAGGAAAAACCATGATTTTGTTGGCGATTCGGTCTTAACAGGGGTGAAAAAAGCCAGTCGCCGGAACAAAATTTTTGCCGGATTGGAACTTCTTGAGTCAAAATTTCTCTAAAACCGGGATTTTCGGAAAAAGTGCTAGGGACGGCTTATTGGGCCACCAAAGCATGATGACTGGGGAATTTGGGAGGTCTGGGCAATATCTCG
>JALOQS010000268.1 GCA_025459355.1 Pirellula sp. | reverse complement strand
AATGCCGTCTTGTTGGCCCGCATCGGTGGTTCGCACGATAGCCGGTGCATCGAGTTTGCCAGCGGCTCGCATTTCCCGTTGAAAGCGAGCCACAAATTCGGCGTTCTGAGATGGCAAGGCGGGCAAAAGCTTTAATGCCACCTTTTTGTCGAGGCTTTGATGGCGAGCCAGATAAACCGCTCCCATGCCACCACTGCCCAGTAGCGAAAGCAATTCGTATTGCCCCAACTGTTTCGGAATCCCATTTCGGTGCGAAGAGGTTGACGACTCGGGAGCTGTGGCTGGTGCCGAGTTGACGATGGGCATCGCTGCGTTGAGTTCGGACGGATCGGGGGTATGTGGCTGTTTGAGAATTTCCACGAGCGTATCAGGTTCCGCTTCGAGGGCGGTGATGGTTTGTTCGCAATCTTGGCAGGCGAGCAAATGTTCCGAGAGAGAATCATAGCCATCTTGTTCTAGCAGGCCCGCTAAATAGGCTTTGATTTGTTCAGGTGGTGGGCAGCGATTCTCTTTCATTTTTCTTTCCTCAAGTCACTATGTTAACCGGAAAATCCGACAATAATGAAATCGAATCGAGTGTGACACGATGTTTTAGACCCTAACACTTAGCATTCACCCCTTATTGAGAGCATTCCTAGTGCCCATGTCCAGTACCACAAACCAGAGCCTCATCTCTCGCATTCGGCAGGAGGATGGGTCCGCGTGGGCAGAGCTGGTCACATTGTACGGGCCGCTTGTTCACTACTGGCTTCGTCGACAAGGAGTACCCCAGCAAGACATTCCTGATCTCGCGCAAGAAATCTTTTTCGCAGTTTCCCGATCCATTGAACGCTATCAACCCACGGGAACGAGCGGGCAGCACAGCGATGATTTACTCGGAGAACATTCCGGATCAGATCGACGAAAACGATTCGTCAGAGCAGACCGAGTATCGATCGTTAGTTCACCGAGCCATGAAACAAGTTCGAAGTGAGTTTGAAGCCAGATCGTGGCAAGCGTTTTGGCGCACCACCGTTGATGGCATCGGAGTCGATCAAGTGGCAGAGGAGTTGCAGATGAGCAAAGCGACTATTAGGCAACATCGCTCCCGAGTGCTCAGACGACTACGTCAGCAACTGGGAGAGATCGAGTAGCTGTGATCTGTCCCAGATCGCGACGATTGACGAATCGACGTGCGTCCTGGCAAATCGCTTATCGCGAAGCGTTGCCCACGCGGCTGTTTTCATAGGCTGCCAAGTCGCGATAGGACTTGTAGAGTGCATCGTATGTTTTTCGGGAATTGCGGGTGGGCTTAAAGCTCTTTACCTGCGATCGCTTGGGCATCGACATGGCTCGTATTGCTGATTCCGAATCGGGAAACAACCCCGCTGCCATCGCACCCAAAATCGCGGAGCCCAGCGCCGGTCCGTTTTGGCTCGGATGTACTTCAATGGTTGTGTTGAGTACATCTGCATAGACTTGTACCAACACCGGGTTGTGATGTGGCAACCCGCCGGTCGCAACGAATCGATTGACTTCGACGCGACCGTTTTCGAGCAGTTCCACAATCCATCGCAGCCCCATCGCAGATGCCTCTAAGAGCGATCGATACATATGAGCTGGGCCGTGATGCAGCGTTAAACCAGCGAAGGCACCTCGTAAATTTCCGTTCATCAAAGGGGTTCGACAGCCATGAAACCAATCCAGGCAGAGCAAGCCGTCCGCACCAGCGGGAATCGCGACTGCTTGTTCACCTAATTGATTCAGGTTTTTGCTGTTGGTCAATCGTCTCAGCCAATCGAAGGCGTCTCCCACTGCCGCTTGCCCTGTTTCATATCCATAGTAGCCGGGCAGAATTCCATCCTTAACCACTCCTGCCACACCAGGTAAAAATGCTTCGGTGCAGCTATTTATCATATGACATGAGCTGGTGCCCATTACCATGACTAGCGTACCTGGTTCTGCAGCACCTGCACCAGGAACACCTGCATGGGCATCGATGATGGCGGCGCTGACTGGCGTGTCCGGCCTCAAGCCCATCCGTTTGGCCATCCCGCTTGTTAGACCACCTGCGGCGACTCCCGGTGGAACCAATCGACCAGGTAGTTTCTCTGTAACAATATTTTTCCATCGCGGGTTAACTGCTTTTAGAAAAGCTTCCGAGGGATAACCTGATTGAGCATTCCACATTCCCTTATAACCTGCTTGGCAAGTTGAGCGAGCCAAGTCCTGTGACGAACCGCCGACCAATTGCCAAACGAACCAATCGCCAGCCTCTAGCCATACACTGGTCGCATCATAGATATGGGGAGCCTTTTCGAGGGTTTCCAAAATTTTGGGGAAGAACCATTCCAAACCAATAATACCGCCGTAGTAAGGGAGAAAGGTTTCGTTTCGATTGGTTGCAATTTGGTTGATACGATCGGTTTGCCATTGCGCCCCGTGATGCTTCCATAGTTTGGGCCATGCAAAGGGATCGTTCTTCCATTCCTCTAACCAACATAATGGTGTTCCCTCATCGTTAGTTGGCAGCATTGTGCAGCTTGTAAAATCGACACCTATACCTCGAATGGACTCGCCGGATAGCCCCGATTTTCGGAGCACGGATCGCACAGCTTTGGTGGCACTCTCGATCCAATCACGTGGTTCTTGGAAAGCGTATTTGGGGTGGAGCGGAATCGGTTTACCGGAACTGGTTAGCGATTCGGGAATTTGATTAACTATCTGTCCATGAGAGTATCGAACTGTATGGCTTTCGATTTCCCCTCGCTGAGTATCTGCCAGCAAGGCACGTACGGATTCTGTTCCAAAATCGAGCCCTAAAACCAATGCGGGAGAGGATTTCATAACTAAAATTCTGAGGATTTGTGGTTTTTCGTAGCGACCATAGCAGCGCGCAGGATTGCGAAAATCACTACGATTGTACTCGCAACGACCAAACCGGGGGAACGTCTAGACAATTGGTGTTCCACACGAAAAGCCCTGGTCGTTAATGTTGATTGTTCAGATTAAGATAGAGGGTAAAGAGTGGAAACCACTCTCCCGAATCCAACTCTCTCAGAAACTTATCTTTCATGCATCTAAAACATCACGGCGGCGACACTGGAGTAACCGGTTCGTGTCACCAAGTTTTCTTTGACGATCATCGTTCGGTTTTGGTCGACTGTGGAGCTTTTCAAGGTGCGGACGCGCGAGGTCGAGACCGCGACAACATTGAATTTCCTCTGGATGGCATCGAATCGCTCATCGTTACGCATGTGCATCATGACCACGTGGGACGCATTCCGCTGCTTTTGAAAGCTGGGTTCCGCGAGCCCATTTATTGCACGAAACCGACCGCCAAGATGTTGCCTATTATGTTGGAGGACTCGATCCGATTAAGCTTCACTCGCGATCGCTCCGAGATAAAAAAGATATTGGCTCAGCTCGCTAAACTGATTCAACCATGCAAGTTCGGAGAGTGGATCTCGCTAAAAAAGGGGGCTCAGTTTCGCTTTCAACCGGCAGGCCATATTCTCGGCTCGGCCTACGTGGAACTAGATTACAACGACGAACGCTTTGTACTTAGTGGCGACTTGGGCGCTCACTGCACTCCCATTATGAAGACGCCAGTCAGCCCCGAACGAGCCGATTTTCTGGTGCTCGAAAGTACCTATGGAGATCGTGTACACGAGGGTCGAGATCAACGAGTTCGAACGCTCGAAGATATACTCTGCAAGACGATGGAGGATAATGGAGTCACGATCATTCCTGCATTCAGTCTTGGACGAACTCAAGAAATCCTGTTCGAATTGAACAAGATCATGGAGGATGTTTGCCATACGACGGAATGCAAGATTCTGAAGAAGATCGATGTCATTGTCGATTCTCCGTTGGCGATCAAGCTGACAAATATCTATGAGGCATGGGAAGAGTTTTGGAGCGATGAAGCTCGCGAGATTCTGCGCATGGACCGCCAACCGTTTGTGTTCGAGAACCTCATTGAGATTGCTGCAGGTTCCGATCACCGCGAAGCGCTCAGCTATTTGCTCAAATCGCACAAGCCTGCAATCGTTATTGCCGGAAGCGGCATGTGCACCGGTGGTCGGGTTGTCGATTACCTCAAAGCATTTCTGGGTCGCGAAACGACCGATGTGGTCTTCGTTGGTTTTCAGGCCCAAGGGACAACGGGACGTGCGATTCAAGAAGCGGGCGCCGCGCATGGTATTGTGCAGCTCGATGATATGCAAATCCAAGTGAAAGCCAAGACTCACACCCTATCGGGCTATTCAGCTCATGGTGATCAAAATGATCTTATCAAATTCGTGACCGACATCCCTGTTAAGCCTAAGGAGATCCGGTTGGTCCACGGCGAAACGGAAGCCAAAACTGCCCTGGCCGAAAAGTTAACCGCTCTTGGTTACAACGTTACTTGGCCCGAAGACTCCAGAGGATAATCGAGGGTAATCGCTAATGAGTTCCGGTAGTGGACGAGGCAACGAGGCCAGTTGCATTGCTTGAGAAATGGTTGGTCGGATGCCAAGTTTCTAAGGGCTTGTTTACTTCGTCGATATCAGAGGATTAGAGAAGGTAAAATGGGCACTCTTGCCCGTTTAATGGGGGCGATTTTTAATTGGGGCGATGTCGGGCAAGAGTGCCCAACCTACGGTTAAAACGAAAAAAGCCCTGTTCATCACAGGGCTTTCTTGAGTTCCATCGCAGTCAGCTTATTGCTGTACTTTGAGTCGCTTCTGAATGTCGGTTTCGAGAACGCCGAAGACTGCTTCGTGTCGTTGAACAGACATCGAAAGAGCGGCGAGCAATCGCTTCGCTGTGTAAAAATTCATGATAATGCGTTGCTTAACAACGATTGGATCCTTTGGAATTCCAACTGGTTGTGGGTTGAGGCCAAAGTCAACGATAAGCTCTTCTGGTGAACCAGTTACGCGGCAGAAGTTCGCATAGAGAGCGAGTGCATCTTCGTCCTTTACTTGGACCTGAACTGGTTGAGCGGGAGTGTTAGGTTGTTGGGTGGTTTGTGGGGTTTCTACTTCTGACGACATACTCTCAATTCTCCTAAATCCAAAAAGGGGGAAACCACAGGGCTTCGCAAATCACGCTTCAATGTACCACGTAATCGTGATCAAGCGGTCCCATTAGCCAAGAAATCTAAAATTAAACGTCTTCATAACGTACCTATAAAATCTCCATCCTAAAGACCGCCACGCTAAGTGAACATTGGTGCGGCCGCGATACCCGGGACGCAGTTTGTAATCTACATCATCGAACTCCACGCGGGCCTGGTAAGTTGTGCTGATTGGGACAACTTTCCCAGTCTCGTCTGTTTTCGTATCAACAGCACCACCCGCTTGGGTGGATACGTTTGGTGACGCTTCGGTAACGCGAGTCTCCGAGAACCCAACGATCTTTCCATGAAACGATTTTAGCTTGGCCGAATCGAACATGATCTCAACGAGATCCCCCTTTTGGAGGAGGTTTCGATCGTATTGGTCAACGAGTAGCTCGCCTTCCATCTCGTTTCGAGGGGCAACGATGCATAAAAGTTCCCCATCGCTAAAGACTAAACCTTTATTGCTCGAATGGAATGGATTACCTGTCCAGCCTTGCAATTGGCCTTGAGCATCGAGAGTTTTATTATCTTTCTTTTCGGGTGGGGCAAAGACGACACCGTCAATGGGGCTTCGTACGACCAGCCGCTGGAGCTTGATCTGGATCTCTTCTACTGCTCGGATGGTCTGTTCGAGCGTTTTCTTCTCTTCGCTGGCTGCTCCGGAAAGACTCGGATCGATATTCTTTCGTCCTTCCAAGATTTGGAGCCGACGCTCCGAAAGATCTCGTTCCGAGATCGCCTTGGCCAATTGGATTTGGAGATCGATGCTATCGAGGACACACAGAACATCGTTGGCTCTAACCGAGTCTCCCGGTTTGACTTTCCACTCGACCAATTCACCCGGTACCGTCGAACGAACCTCAATTCCATCGCGTGGCTTGGTTTCGATCGAGCATCGCACACTAAAGGGAAGAGGCAGAAAACATACGACGGAAAGAATAGCGCCTGTTACCGCTAAACTGGTCAAGATGTTCGCTCGCTTCATCTTTGATGCCTTTCCAGGTGTTTTAAAGAATTTCGTGATCGCTATGATTCCAGGAACAAACATTCC
>JALOQS010000267.1 GCA_025459355.1 Pirellula sp. | reverse complement strand
ACTGCCTTTCTGAGAAAGCAGGGGCTTGAACAACTGGCTACACCGGTGCTCCGCGCACTCGACAAGTTCGAAAAGGTGGGCGGGGAGCAAGTGCTGAAAGAGCTTGAGCAAAACGGGCTAACCAGCGAGCAGGCCAGCAGTGTGCTCGGCCTGGCTTCGATTACGGGCACACACGATCAAGTCTTAGGGCAACTCGATCAATTGCTAGTGGGTGACGAGTTAGGGCAAAACGGTGTTGGCCGCTTGAAAGAAATTGCAGGTGCCATGATTGCGGCGGGCGTTCCCGCTGAGCGATTTCGCATTGATGTTTCGATTGCACGGGGCTTGGACTATTACACAGGCGTTGTCTTTGAGACCATTCTGAGCGACTTGCCTAATATCGGTAGTATCTGCAGCGGTGGTCGATACGATAACTTAGCCGGGCTATATACAAAGCAGCAGCTGCCCGGCATTGGTGCGTCACTGGGCTTAGATCGATTGCTAGCCGCCTTGGAGCAGCTCGGGCATCTTCCCGCAAAGCATGCTGCGGCGGATGTTTTCATCGCTCTATTTGATCCATCTCGATTAAACGATTACTTTCAACTAGCCAAAATTGTGAGGGCGGCTGGATTTTCCGCCGAGGTTTATCCAGAGGAAAAGAAGCTCGCACAGCAATTGAAGTACGCAGATCAAAGAGGTTTTCCTCTAGCGTTAATTGCCGGTTCGCGAGAGTTGGACGAAGGCAAGGTTCAGATCAAGAACTTGTTGACGAAGATTTCAACCGAGGTCGCATGGCGAGATGACCCGGAGGGCTTCGTCGAGGCGTTACGAAACATGATGAAACTCGGGACAGATACGTTGTTGGCGTGAGCCTCACGGTTAGTCACGGTTAGCTTCTGCGGGACTCTCGTTAGAAAGAGCCGGCAGCATGTCATCATCTGTCTGTTGCTCGTGGGCTAGCGTACTGCGGCGTATTGCCTTAGATGAGCCCCCGAGGCTAATGATTATTTTTTTACATCTCTGACGCAACGAAAGCCAACGTGGTTACTGCCGCTTTTTCCGTCACCTTTGCCGCGTGTACCGAGCAGATAGCGATTGCAATACAAATCGCTGCACAGGAATGATCCACCTCGGTGCACTCGCTTGGAAACTCCTGGCTCCGCTGGGTCGAAAGAACTTGAAGGCCCTTGAGGGTTTTTTGCAACCTTGTTTTCCGACTTAAGAGTTCGATAATAGTCGGGTCGATACCAATCGATAGTCCACTCCCAGACATTCCCGCTCATGTCATACAAACCATATCGATTTGGTTTGTATTGTTTTACGGGAGCGATACCAGCAAAACCATCGGCAGCTGTATCGCCCTCCATCACGGGAAAGGCACCTTGGTAAATGTTCGCTTGATACATCCCGTCGGATGAAAGCTGATTACCCCACGTATAGAGATCTCCAGCGATTCCACCTCGTGCAGCAAACTCCCATTCCGCCTCTGTGGGTAATCGTTTGCCAGCCCATTTGCAGTAAGCAATTGCATCATCAAAAGCAATTTGCACGACTGGTTCGTCCTCCTTCCCTTCGATGCTGGATTGAGGACCTAATGGTTGCTTCCAGTTTGCTCCCGGTACATAGGCCCACCACTTGAGGTAGTCATCTAGAGATACGGCAGATTGGGTTGGTGAGAATACGATTCCGCCCGCTACCAAATTTTCTTCAGCTGCACCAGGAAATTCGAGCGAGGTTGGTTTAATCTCCGCAATGGTGATGTAGCCAGTCTCTTCTACGAACTTCTGAAACTGACGGTTGGTAACCTCAGTCGCATCCATCCAAAACGGATCGACATAGACGCGGTGGATGGGTCCCGCGTCGTAGGTGACACCCGGAGTGCTGCACAACGATTCGTTTTTCGATTCGCATCCCATCGAAAACTCACCGCCGGGGATAAAGACCATCCCTTCGGGGCGATCTTCCGTGGGAGTCGTTTTGTTTTCAATGGTGGGGGCAAAGGTATTCAATGCCAGGTAATTGCCAGGATCGTTAGACGCCTCAGCCAGCTCGTTTGAGGAATCACCTTTGCCATTATTGCTTCGCATCCAATCAGGACGAACCGTCCATGCAAGCGTCGCAGCAACGGTACCTACCAAACCGAATGCAACCCAGAATGCGAAACCATTGGCTCGCTTCGTGGTTTGATCAGCTGTTTGATTTTTTGATTGCGTCTTCTTTTGGGTTACCATAGTTGCCGATGTCCTTAGCTAGTGCTCACATTACGGGCAGTCACCCTCAGGCTTAGCCTTAAATTCTTTGCTGTGACAATTGGTTGGAGATTTCAAAAGCAATCTCAAGCGACTGCTCGTAATTCAATCTTGGATCCAGTTGTGTTTGGTAAGCGGATTCAAGATCGGATTCCGTCAATCCACCTGCTCCGCCAACACATTCCGTCACGTCTTCGCCCGTTAGTTCGAGATGTGCCCCACCCAGCATCGATCCGCAGGCACGGTGAATCGCGAAAGATAACTTCAGTTCGTCGACGATATCATCAAAGCGTCGCGTCTTGCGACCACCCGCTGTCGACACAGTGTTTCCGTGCATCGGATCACAAACCCAGAGCACGGTACGGTTGGCTTTTGCAACCGCCTCGATCAGCGGAGGCAACAGGGTCTCAACCTTGCTCCGACCGACACGATGAATAAGGGTTAGGCGTCCTGGTTTGTTGTCTGGATTGAGACGATCAATCAAATCGATCAGTTCCTCTTTCTGAATCGAACCGCTCACCTTGACTGCGATCGGGTTGCGAATGCCTCGAAAGTATTCGACGTGAGCCCCGTTCACTTGTCGAGTCCGTTCTCCGAGCCATGGAAAGTGAGTTCCTAGATTGTAGTAGCCGATGCCTCGGATGCTCGGACGGGTAAACGCCGATTCATAATCCAAGTGCAGAGCTTCGTGCGAAGTGAAGAAATCCACTCGCCGCAATTCGGGCGCAGAGTCTCTCAGGATTGTTTCCAAAAAGCTAATCGAGTTGCCGAGAGATTTTAGTAGCTCTTTGTAGCGTTCGGCGACCTCTCCTTTCGCTTGGCTCACGAAAAGGAGATTCCAGTTTTCAGGATGATGCAGGTCAGCGAATCCGCCTTCGCTCAAGGCTCGAATAAAGTTCAGCGTCAATGCAGAACGTTCGTACCCTCGAAGAAGCAAAACGGGATCAGGTCGACGCGAAGATTCCTGAAATTCGTATCGATTGACAATGTCACCCCGATAGCACGGCAACGTCGTCGCCCCTTGGGTCTCCATGTCGCTCGAACGAGGTTTTGCGTATTGGCCCGCCATGCGTCCCACGCGAATGATCCGCTTGCGAGACCCGAAGACGATGGCCAAGCTCATTTGCAGCAGCAATTTAAGCTTGCTAGCGATTGGCTCGGTTTGGCATTGCTCAAAGGTCTCCGCACAGTCGCCACCTTGTAAAAGCCAGCTTTCGCCACGTTGGGCCTCTGCGATCGAGCTCGTCAAACGATCGACTTCCCAGCTCGTGACCAGAGGAGGCAATAATCTCAGTTGCTTGAGAACTTCTTCCAGTGCGTGCGGTTCAGGGTAGGTCGGTTGCTGGGAAACGGGAAAGCTTTTCCACGATGTGGGGGACCAAGGTTGCAACATGAGGTGGCATAAGGTTTAGAGACTTGTCATGCAATTGGTTGATCCGTCGAACACCGCGAACCTGTTAGGCAGCAAAAAACGCCAGAAGTTCGATTTTTCAACACCTTCTTAAGATAAGCCGTATGCCCTGGGTTCGAGAGTCCAATTCTTCAGAACCCTGTGGATTTCAGCACTTATGCCTTAGGCTATTCTTCTCACGATTCCGATACAAGCTTGACAAATCATCGGCCCTACCCTAGATTCGGCCGAGGCCAAAAATCGCCGTATCTCTTTACGGCAAATCAAGATAACGTCAATTGACAAAACTCAGTTTATGAAAAACCTCCAAGAGATTGCGCGCCGCGTGCGCCGTCCGGAAGACCAACTTCGTTTCCCGTGCGAATTGATTCAGCAAGGCTACGAGCCTAACTACCTAGCAAATTATCGACCCGATGAGCTAGGTGGGCTTGATGAGCTCACGCTTTCCATGGTGAAGCGGGCTGTCAAACAAATCGATTCCATCGACGAGTACAAGGCTAAGATACTTGCCTCCTTGGAGAAGGATCCACACGCTCCGGCTACCGCGAAAGAGATCGTCCAGAATGCGTCATCGATTGCCCAAATCGATACGACTATGCGTCACATTCGATCTCGCAAAAATGCCAAGAGCATCGCTGAACAATATCCCGCGGCCGTGGTGGTGGGCCAAGCCATATTGACCATGCAAGGCGAAGCCCCAGCAGACCTGTCGGCTTGGGTCGCTCAAACCGCTGGCGTGCCTGCCGAACAAGCTGACGAGGTACTATCGCAAACCAAAAATTGGTTGACGCACCTCCTCGGCGAAGATCTACGACTGATGGTTGATCTGCAGCAGTATGTCCTCGCCCGTGGTTCTGTCTCGGTAAAGATTCTTCCCGAGCCTCCTAAGGGTAGCCAAGCGGAGAAAGAACTAGAAGCGAACGAAGATAACGCTCAATCTGGCGGCACTGTTGAAGTGGCTGGATTGATGTCCATTCCATCCGAAGCTCCCGCTGCCCCCAATGCCGAGCCACCGAATGATCTGGGCGATTCAACCGCTTCCGACCAAACGATGGTCAGCGACGAATCACACGTTGCTCCAGAATCCGACACCGCTTCGGCTAGCGAGCCAGCTTCCACATCCGAGCTTTCTCCAGCCGCCACCGATGAAACCGTCGCGCCGCTGATCGCTGAGTTCAATCAAGGCAAAAAGACCAACAAGCCTCTTAAGACAAAGAGCCTTTCTGATAAACAACTTTCGCCTCGGCAACGCCGTCGACGCTGGATTCGAAACATTCTCGAATCCTACGCCAAGCTAAAGAAGCAAGTGGGGAATCTGACCCCTTATCAAATTTTGATGATCACTCGGGGATTGCGATCCCAAATCATCCAACTGCATTTTCAATACGATCGCAAGCCTTTGGTGCAGAAGTGTCGCGAAGCTCTCTGCCCAGGCCGCCATCCGATGCACGGTTTCCTGCTACAACTGGCGGAATCTGCCCTTGATACGTTCTTGCTGCCTCGGGTGCATCAAGATGTTATGGCGATTCTAGAAGAGTTCGCTAACGAAGAACTAACCGAAGCCGCCGTCGGACACTTGCAAGGAATCATGCTGCAACGTCCGATTCGTGGACATCGCATCATGATCATCGATGCACTGGGGCCCAAGATGGC
>JALOQS010000045.1 GCA_025459355.1 Pirellula sp. | reverse complement strand
CAGGATTTTGCATCGAATTGACTATGCGGCCGTTCTTCGAATCGCGTTAAGAAGTAGTTTCGCTTGTACCCATCGATGGACTCTTCGATGAGTTCGCACCCAAGATGGGAGGCCAGTCAAGCCACCTCCCCAGTTGGTTAGGTTTCCATAAAAGCGTTCGATGCTTTCACGTTGATCGATCAAATCATCTCCGAACTTTGTCTCTGGGCCCTCCAAAAGTTCTTTGCTTCGAAGACGACCTGCAGACTGTTTTCTGTGCCCAAGACCACGATTCTTACCGAATCGACGAGGTACAACCATTTGCAGGTTTTGTTTCTCATCACACATCGCAAATAGCGTGTTGGAGTCGTAGTTACCATCTGCCAGGATGTACCCATTTATGTTCGTGAACTTGAGCATTCGTTCTGCCATGACTCGTTCGTCTTTATTCATCGGAGCAATTCGCCAATTAGCAATTCCGCCGCTTTTTCCAACGATTGCGTGTAATTTGTAGCCTTTGGCTTTACCTCCCGCAGCACGTCCATATCCGGCTTGCTTGTCTTTGCTGCAGCCGCTTATGGTCAGTGGTTTACCATCAATAAGCCATACCAGAGAGTTAGGATCTTTCGGTGCAATGATCTTTTGTTCCAGAGCCTCCAGTAATTCTTTAATCGACTTAGTTCGCAATCGACGACTCATCGTCGAATCAGTAGGTAAGACATGTTTACGAAGATGAATGGCCCAGTTGCGAGGTTGCGTTGCCCAGGATACTGGACGGTCATGAATGACGGACCAAAACCAAACTTTGAGGATATCCAAATCCGTAAAGGTGAAGTTCTTAGAACGCTTCGGCTTGAACAGTTGAGAGATGGATTGGACAATAGAGTTGAAGAGTTCGAGTTCCATGATATGCGCCTAGTAAGTGTGGTAACAATGATATGCGCCTAGTAAGTGTGGTAACAAGCAAAGCCATATCATGGGCTCTAACTCCTTACAGCGCAATACCTTATGACGACGGGCGCAAAATCCTGGCGAGCAAAGGGATCGCACGCCGGTTAACGCTCCCGAAGCATTAGCCCCCCGCCCGCCAACCCCCTAGGTCCAATCGCATGCTAGGTTTTCGAATCCCCGATTCGCGCACCAAGCACCAAGCACCAAGCACCAAGCACTAAGCACTAAGCACTAAGCACCAAGCACTAAGCACTAAGCACTAAGCACTAAGCACTAAGCACTAAGCACTAAGCACTAAGCACTAAGAACGAGATTCTGCAATTTCAAACTTCGAACTTCACCCTTCAAACTTCCAAACAGCCACCGCCAATCGCGAGAGCTATCATTCACACGCTTTTGACACGTATGGTCACAGGAAAGTGGAATTCGAAAAAATTCTAGAGGCATAGAGTTTGGGGCTGCGATGAATATAGCGATTGCTTCTTAGATGGCTACAAACAAGCGACTGCGAATTACGAGCTGCATGGATATCTGATTACGAAGGCAAGCTTTTGACGCTCACTAAAGCCTTCTTCGTTCATTAGTCGTCGGAGAGCGAATTAGGGCTTCAAGGCTCATTGGGTTCGATTCGAGACCTTTTCAGGTATTTAACCTAATTCTCTATCGCCAATGATTGGCTTACCACCGTCGATACCAAATTTTTTGTCGATCAATTGCTCGATATCTTCTCGCGTGATGCCTAGTGGCTCTAATGCTGTGGTCGCCTTGCTGACCAGGTAAAGAACATCCCGCTCCATCTGAACAAATCCTTGGTTCACGAGATGTTCTCTAAATCCATGCTTTCTCATATACGAGTAGGCTGTTAGCAATGGAAAACCGAGATACGAGTTGGCTAAGTCTGGTAACGGAGCCACATCGGTTTGCTCATGAGAGGCCTCGAGAGCTTCAGAGTCTGAGTGAACAGTCTGGAATACGATTTGTTCAGAACGGAGAGTCAGGATGCCGCACGTAAAAAAGCCAGGCCCCACTTTGAGCTCAACGGAGTCGCATTTCGAATAGTCATCTAGGAGCGTTTGTTTAAACACCAGCCATGGAAGTTGGAATTTGAACAATGGCGAAACATTCGTTTCGACTCGTGCGGACGCACCCGGTAGCTGAAATGCAACCTCGGTGTTACTAATCGCAACTATTCCCATCGGAGTGTTTGCCTCTTGTTTCTTCTTCGGATAAGCAGGCTTCAACGACTTGCGAGCTCTCATGAGAGCGGCACCCACGACATTAAAGGAGATCGGCGTATCGGACATGGATTAATCCTCCCGTGTAAGGAGTAAGCATTAAGGAACATAGTAGTTATTCCGACATCAGTATATCGCACGTCGGACCTTGGTTTTGTAGCCGATTCGATGATGTTCGGGTTGGCGGCAAAGACGGCGATATTTTGCATCCGTCCAATCAAGCCTGGAGTCACGCACAGGATCTGACGGGTTATCTTAACGGATTCCTCGTGGGTAATCGGGAATTCACATTATTAACTATGTACTCCGGTTAAAACATCCAAGGCCTCTTCCCTGGATGGTAGCAACTATGTTTTCCAGGACTCGCGAATTCCCCGTGACTAAAGAGTCGCCATTTTAGAACAGAACTGTCGGGGATTAAGACTTCGCTTCGTCACCGACTAATTTTGTGATTGGAAGCGCAAGAAGAATCACTAAGGCGTTGAACAACTGATGAAGTCGCAGAAGTCCGAGACGGAGAGAGTTGGGTTATCGGAATGACGAAATCGACTTTCCCAAAGCTGGCGTTGTGGGCAACGGTCAGATGCGTGGTTTTGGGTCCTGGGCGTTCATAGAAATGGATATAAGCAGAACGAGTAATCTTAGGCATTTACATGCTCACTACTGCAAAAAAATATTGTTTGTTGCCGTATTAGAGCTGGCTTCCGGTACAGTCTGATTTCATAAACAAGAAAACGACACCTATTGGTCACGATGGCCTAGTCTGCCGACGAAGCGTTTCCACTGCCTCTTCGATCGACGAAACGTCCGGTTGAGTCTTGCCCCATTCTCGCCAGAAATCACGGGTACCGCTGGCAGGGCAGATTACAGGACAATCCAATTTGATGCGAGTGGGTAGCAGCACCGCATCACCCAGTAGAAGAGCTTCGCCAATGTCGAGAAGTGGGAGCATTTCCATCAAGCCACTCATCGAATCGGGAATCAATCTACCCACGACCGCTTGATCTCGATCGTTGGTTAAACGCAAGATCAGGAAGTTGTTGCATTGACTAAGAATCGTTCGACTCACATCCGAGGGACGTTGACTTACGACAACGATTGAGACACCGTACTTTCGACCCTCTTTTGCGATTCGTTCGAACGTCGCCAGCGCCTGTTTCTCAACCGCATCCGCATCATCTTTCACTGGCAAGTACAAATGCGCCTCATCGCAGATGATTGAGAACGGAGAACGCTTGTCTGAACGCATCCAGAATTGCAGATCATACAGTAGTCGTGCAAACGTGCCCGTCACGATTGGTAGCACGTCTGTGGGGACTTCTGAAAAGTCCACGATTTTAATGCCCGAGCCATCGGTATCCGCTCGTAGAACCGAAACAAGTTGCTTCGCCAACCAGTCATATCGCATTGCGGCAGCAGGCGGGCTAAACAGAAAACCATATCGCCTATCTTCTAGCTTCGCTCGCATACGTCCCAGGAACCTAGTTAGCTTGCCATTCCAATCTCCTTTAACATCCCGAGCCGTCTTTCCGGCAACCATTTCTGTGTCATCGAAGTCAACTAACTGAACCAACTCATCAATGCTGTACGGGATCGGAGAATCGACGGTGAACGTCTTCTCAGTCTCAATTTGCTTCTCGGCTTGGAGGGTTTTGCGTTTCAGATCTCGAACGTGTGATGTGAATCTCGATGCTTGGTTTGGCGCATTCTGGTCACTGCGATCAAGAATCATCGCTAACATTTCATCTCGGTTCAGAAGCCAGTAAGGAAGGAAAAGGACATCCTCGCCGGGATTGTCCAAGTCGCCTGGCCCGGCGATTCGATAGCGACGCGCATAACCTTTGTCCTTCACTGCGAGAGGCTCGTACTCGCCGTGCATATCAAACACGATGATATTGGCATGCAGAAGCTTGCTAGCGCGTTCAAGCAGTAAAGCGACGGCGTAACTCTTTCCAGATCCAGTGCTACCAAGTATTGAGGCATGTCGCTGAAAGAATCGGTCACCACTTGCAATTGCCTTCGCGTTGTCATCGATCACGAAATGACCAAGCTCCAAACGCTCTCCTTCTTTCAGTTCGGAACCGAGCAGCCCCATGAACCCTTGCAAATTAGCCCCTTCGATGAAGAAGCATTCTCGGTCGATTTGCGGAAATGAATCTGCACCTCGCTTGAATGCATTGCGTTTACTACCCAGCACTGTACGAAACGTCCCCACTAGAACCACTCGCACAATGTCATCTGCACGAATACCCAGCGACAAGGAACTGCTCGTCTCTTCCTCTTCTTCGAGAAATTCTTCGCGAATCGAGCGGGTGACTTTTTCGGTAATTCCGATCAGAAATTCCTGTTCAGTGGATCCCTTGATCGCGACAAGATTGCCTATCCCCACCCGCGTGATTAGTTGCGGATCCGAGACTCCAATCAAAACACGAGTCGTGTCGACTGCGGCAACATGCCCAAGAACATCTAATGCGGTAAATACTAACGCGGGATCAGGCATCTCCAAAAACCTCCGAGATAAAGACATTAAGGTCCCAAAGCTTGGGGCCGGGCACATCGTGCACGTCACCTCCATGATGAATAACAGTTCCATCGGGCTTTGAATCGTCATTCTTATCAACAATGGCGGTAATCGCCGTCGTTTTGCCTAGTAACTCTACTGCCTTTTCCGACAGCGAATGTGTGATCAACAGCGTCGGTTTGCCGCGAACAATTTCCCTCTCCAAATGAGTTTGAAGATGCGCGTCGTTGAATCCGTAACCGAGGATCAGAAATCTCGAAGCCCTGTCAATTTCACGGTTCGCTCTTTCCCGATGCGCATCAAAAGGTTGCTCGTAACCGCCACGGTATTTGTTGAATCCGGGGGTAATGATCAACCGCTGGCCCTCAATCGGAAACGAGCACCGAATGGGCTCGCCATCCTTACGAAACCAATCGAGACTACCGTGGGGCTTCAAAACCAACGCATGATCGCAAAATTGTCGTACGGCCTGCTTATTACGCGAGATAACACTTCGACACATGCTGTGACGACTTCCATCGGGATCATGTCGCGCTAAATGATGTCCCGTGAAGAGTGTGTCGATTCCTAAGCCGGCTGATTCAACGGCAATCTCAATTAACCTATCGTAGTTCGTCGTGATGACCGTCCTCGGCCTTCCATTCTCTGGTCGTAACATGTATCGCAGCAACTTCGTGAAGCAAAGAACGCGCCCCCTGTTCAAGACCTCTTCAATGACTTTTCTTTCATCAGATAACATCAACAGAGCGGTTTCCTCGATTATCAGCAATTCCAATGCTTCATCGGGTGGGTTGGCCAGTAGGATGGCTTCTAAGTTACAGTCCTTTTTTGATAACTCCCGAGCGATTCGATTCCAGCAAACTTCTGAAACTGGCTTAAGTTTTGGAGGAATGGCATCGAGCAGATGCTTCGCAAGCGCCGTCATTCCGGAGATTCCTTCAGCGCAAGACAAGCCTGATCCCACGATCGTAACGAGACCATCTGAAAAATGACTTTGGCAGTGTTGCTTGAACTTATTAATGTCCACTACGTTACCAGCTCCATAAGCTTCTCATAACTATCGACCACATCATACTTTACTTGGTCGCTGGTGATTTTGGCGAAGAACTTGCGGGCGCAGTCGATCTTGGCTTGCTCGATTCGCTTTAGCTCGAGTGAGCTCATGCTGCCTTTGGTTTCAGCTATGAAGAAAACATGTTTGACTTTGCCTTGCTCGAAGGCGATGGCCCAGTCGGGATTGTAATTGCCAACGGGCGTGGGAATCGAGAACGCCTTGGGCAGCTTGGCGTAGACGACAACCTCGGTGGATTTGTCTAGTGTTTCGACAAACTTGCGTTCGCCTTTGCTGTCTGTAATCACGTAGTCGTAGACATGCCGCTCGGCTGCGTACGCTTTGGAAATGTCGGCCTTTTTGTCGGCGGTGAAAATATCGGTGTAGTGCTGGCCATCAAGTGGATTGTAAACGAGATGCTCGATGATGACCGTCGCCTTCTGTTCGTTCATCAAACGAGCGGCTTTCGATAAGAACTCTTCAGGATTGATGCGGAATTGCTCGAAAGTCATTGGTCGAATTTTCGACAAAATCCGAACCACGGTTTTCCGCGTTAGCTGCGTTGCTTCGCTTAGCTTGCCAACCAAATCGTAGCGGATTTCCGTAGAGACGGGAGCATCGAGCGTGTCGGTTTGGTTCTCGCGTACTTCAAACGCCGT
Organism: Pirellula sp.; assembly: GCA_025459355.1. GTDB lineage: Bacteria > Planctomycetota > Planctomycetia > Pirellulales > Pirellulaceae > JBKCUI01. The sequence goes on along the minus strand of JALOQS010000045.1, from coordinate 12,977 downwards.
GCGGTTTTCTAAGTCTTCTACCGTGTTGGCGTCCTTCTGTATCCCACGATGCACCTCGTATCGCAACTTGCTAACGTGCAAACTTTGATTCAGCGCCGCGACACAATTGGTAACTAATTCATCCGTTTCGAAGTCGACTGCGTAAACCGCTTTGTGATTGATCCGATTCCACAGATCCTGAAACTCCTTACGGTCCAGGTTCTTTTGATTGATCGGATTACCTTTCGAGCTGCGACCATTGCTGTATTCGGGAAGCTTGGAGTCATCAAAGACGCTGTCGATGAGCCGAAAAATCGGTTCAGCAAGCGGTTTCAGTTCCTCGGGTAGTTCTGCGAGCGTCCCGGTAGACTTGGCCTCATGGTAAGTTGACGTGATCCGGTCCGCATCGTCGGTATAGTCGTTCCTCAAAAGATACCGATAGATTTGCTTGGCCATTTTGTCGTCAACAATGGTCTCAACCACCGTGCCAGACTCGCTCTCCGTTCGAAGCAATTTGCCTTTAAAATACTCCTCGCTGGCGAAGCGAGGACGAGCGGACAATGACTCACGCATCTCGCCCTGCAGTTTAGTTACGAAATCCTGAAAGCTTTCGTTGGCGACCACGGTTAGGACGTTCACGTCGTGGACGATCGTAGGATCATCGATTCGCTGACCTGTGGAATCGACACAAAGTCGCAGTCCACGACCGACTTCTTGACGGCGTGTCACGTTCGAGCCCTCGTAATCGGTCGGTTTCAACATCCCGATAACAAAGACATTTGGATTGTCCCAGCCTTCCCGCAAGGCCGAATGTGAAAAGATGAACCGAACCGGTTCGTCCAGCGACAATAACCGTTCCTTTCGCTTCAGGATCAGTTCGTAGGCGGAGACATCATCGGTCTCCCCTTTGGTTTCACCCGTTTTTTTAAAAGCCGGATCCACCATTTGCCCCTTCTTGTCGATTGAGAAGTATCCCGCGTGCGTTTTCGCGACATCGATCCCGTCGAGGTATTTTTGATAGGCCTCGTCTTCAGCGAACAACGTCCGATGCTCCTCGCGGATCTTGGCGTACTCTTCGACAAAGTATCGCGCGTAGTCTCCGTCGAGCTGATTGCCGTCGCTGTCATAGCCACGGTACTTAGCAACGGTGTCGATGAAGAACAACGATAACGTCTTGATCCCTTTGGCGAAAAGCTCCTGCTCCTTTTCAAAGTGGGCTTTGATCGACTCGCGAATCTGCAGTCGACGCAGAGTGTCTTCGTTGTCGTCGCCGCTGGCAGTTCCTGCGAGCAACCTTTCGCCGTTGGTAAATTCGACGAATCCTTCGCCGAATCCCTCAACACCACGGGCGTCGATCTCGGACACGATAAAGCCCTTGTACTGGTCCAGTTCGCCCGAGGCCACGTAAAGATCCGTTCCCTTCTCGACCAGCTTGCGAATCCGCTTGATACCGCCAGCTGTCTTCTGCTCGATTTCCAGAACGCCTACCGGTGGCTTGTTCTTGCTCAGCCGAATTCCCTCCAGGTAGACATAGCCGTTGGTTCCCTTCAAGCCTTTCGTCGCGATGCCTCGAACGGCGATCTTCTTCACGAGCTTTTGGTTGTAGGCATCCAAGGCGTCCAGTCGATACACCTTGTTGTGTTCAACTCGGTGCGTCGCCGAATATCGCAGGATCATTAGCGGATCGAACTGCGCAAGCGCTTTGACGGTCTGCGTCCCGCCCATTCTCTGCGGTTCATCGAGGATTAAAATCGGCTTGTTCTTCCTCAGCACATCGATTGGCCGGCGTGACTGAAAGTCGTCCCGTGCGCTGAACATGATCCGCGCTGCGTTGTTCGCCGCGTCCTCCTTGAACGCGTTGAACGCCTGCACGTTGACGATCATCACGTTGATCCCTGCGTCAGACGAGAAGCTCTCCAGCTCGTGCAACTGTTGGCTGTTGTATATGAAGTACCGAGCCCGCCGGCCGTACTGTTCCAAAAAGTGTTCGGCCGTAATTTCGAACGACTTCTGCACGCCTTCCCGAATTGCGACGCTAGGGACGACGACGATGAATTTGTTCCAGCCGTAATGCTTGTGCATCTCGAACATCGTCTTGATGTAGCAGTACGTTTTTCCAGTGCCGGTCTCCATTTCCACGTCCAAGTTGATTTTGCACGTGGGATTGGAAACGAGGGATGACGATTCGGGGATGTCTTGCTCGAGCTGAATCCGCTTTATGTTGGCCAGTAACTGGGCATCGGTCAGCTCTATTTTCGCATTACGAAAGCCCGCGAGCCGTTCCTTATCGAATAAATGTAATTGTGCTGAGGAATCCGAGCTGCCCGGGTCAATGTCGTAATCCGGCGTGTTGATCAGGGGCTGCCCGGTGAAGCAATCGACGACTGCGGCCACCGCGTCGGTCTGGTAGTCTTGGACTTTGAATTGGATCTTCATGATTTTTATTCGTACTTCTTTACTTAAAACTTGCCGCACGCCGCATTGTCGTAAACCCGGATTTTTCCAGCTTTTACGAACCACGCCTCTTGTCTGGGCCCGGCTATTCGCCCGGTTTTTATTCTTAAACTTGCCACGTTTATCGCCCGTCCTGTCCGGTCGAAAGGATCCAATGGGGGGCCTTTCGCGACCCAGCGTTGACAATTTTCCCTTCTTCTCGCAGTGCCGAAAGCAAGTTTCCAACTTTGTTGCTCTGTTGATCTTCGTCCAACAACTCACTCAACTTGCCGGCCAGCAACTGGTCGATGTCATGGCGGGATGCCGAGCCGAATCGCTGCAAAAAATCGAGGATGAGCTGCTTATGATGCTCATCGTCGAGGGCTCGGGCACGGAGGTAGGAAGCTTGATCGTCGGTCGCCGCAGCGACACGCGAAGAAACATGGAGCCCCGGACGCCGACCTTCAATCAGCTTAGCACGACGAAGTCGTCGAACGGCATTGTCATCGATCGGCAAACGTTTTTGGACTCGATCCAAAGCAAGCACGTCCTCGAGCGGCAGGTCTGTGTTCGCAATCAACGCTTGACTGTACGCTGGATCCACGATTGCACCGGGAATTGTTAAACGCACCGTGCCAGGTTCCGAAACATCGTAATCCGGAAGAGGGAAGAACCGCCGCGCCTGCCTGACATACATCCGGTGAATGCCGTAACCGAGCGTGTCGATCATGTTCAGCCGCGTCATCGCCTGCATCAGGAATGGATTGCGATACTTGCGAGGTGTCTTCAGGCCCAGCACGTAATCTTCCGGCTGCCCCTCAAAAAAGTTGCCCGAGTTTTCCAGAACGAGACGGTCGAGCATCTCCGTGACAACAATCCGAGCCCCCAGTCGGTAATCCTGGTGCGCGATGCAGTTGTGGATCGACTCCAACACAATCTTACGATCGTATTTCGCAACCTCGACCGCGATCAACGAGTCCGCAGGGAGAATTCGAATCTGAACGTTTCGGATGCGTTCATAGAGTGCAGACGTCGCCAGCAAGTACGGTGGCGTGAATATCTCATTGCCTTGTTCCGGACCTGCCAGCTTCCAAACCAATTGAGCCAGGTAGGGGCTCAACAGATGCGTTGACGTTGATTGACCGACCAGCAGCAAGGCGGCACGAGTGATCTGGCCATCGATCGTCAATGACGCGCGGTCTAGAAACGTTTCGTCGTCCCAATTTGCAACGTCGTCGGGTGCCAGTGATTGCGAGTGCTTGATCGAAAAGTTCTGGCGAGCCTTGGCAATTGCCTCGTCCGACAAATGTCGACGCTCGGCACCTGGAACGATCGCTGCGGTCCAGTCGCTCTCCAAAGTCTGACGGCGAATTTCATCGAGTTTGGAAATGGAAAGCGGTCCCAGGCTTTCGCCGTTGCGGGCGTAGTAGTGCCCATGCCAACTGATCGGCATTCCGCGTGGAGCGGCCGGAATCTCGAACATCAGCACGCGATTGCCGTTGACAATGACCTCATGAATCTCGCGAAAGCAGATAGATGGCGAGGTCCCTTCACTCATTTGCTGTTTCAAGCTGTCCAACCGTGGGCGGTCACGGCGATAGTTGCTATCGACGATCTGGCGTGTCTTGTTATCAACACCGAACACCAGCCACGCTGTTTCGATATCCCGCAGATTCGCTTCATTGGCCAATGCAGACAAGTACTTACCGATGTCGGAGGTCGAATAGGAGTCGCCCACGTTCTTGAACTCCACGACTTCGCTCTCCCAAGCTGCGATCAGTTGGAGAAGCATTGTTTCAAGTTGCTGAGCGGAAAAAGGCATCGTAGAACCAATCCAAGGGTCTCGTTATAGTGAGGTCAACACTCGGGAGCGAATTTCATTAGTTTGAGACAAGTGAAAATTAGTGTTCCACGCCTGTTGAATTTCGTGAACACTACATTAACACTGATCGAACACTAATTTTGATTGTAGGTAAACGTTTGTCGTCCCGTTCATCAAAGACTTTTTAATTGCGTGTTGGGTGATAGTTGCTTGAAGATTTGTCCAGGCGTTGAATGATTGCTGGGCGCGTCGAAAGATTTTCGCAATGTCGCGCGATGTGTCTAGCTTTCGGTTTATGGATTCGGAGTCACCTTCGTATGCTAACGCTAGTTGGTTCTTTAAGTCATTGAAGCGATTGTTGACAGGTGTCGCTGATAACATCAGCACCTTGGTTTGCACACCAGCTCGGATAACGGCGTTCATCAGCTTCTCGTACCGAGTTTCCTTTTCGGCAAAAGCCTCCGCGTTCCGGAAATTGTGAGACTCATCAATGACAACGAGGTCATAGTTGCCCCAGTTGACTTGATCCAATCGTGTGCCGAATGATTCACCACGGGTGCGGCCCAAATCGGTATGGCAGAGGACGTCGTAATTGAAACGATCCTTGGCGAATAAATTCGTCTTGACGTTGCGATTGAAGGTCAGCCAATTGTCTGACAGCTTTTTCGGGCATAGAACGAGGACGCTGCGGTTACGGAGCTCGTAATACTTAATCACGGCCAGTGCGGTAAAGGTTTTTCCTAGACCAACGCTATCGGCCAGGATACAGCCATTGAACGTTTCTAGCTTGTTGATGATGCCAGTCGCGGCATCCCGTTGGAAATTGAAAAGCTTTTTCCAGACTAGCGTGTCCAGGTAGCCGGTCATGTCGTTTGGCAGCGTGTCGCCAGAGACGTCTTCTAGAAACTCGTTGAAGATGTTGTAAAGCATCTGAAAGTAGATGCGTTCGGGAGCGTTCTCTTGATAGATCGAGGCGATGTGATCGCAGAGGCGATCGGTCACTTCGTCGATTCGCTCCGTGTCATTCCAGATTTGATCAAATAGATTAATGAAAGTTTGGGTGAATGTCGAGTCGTCGCCTTTGTTGATGAAATTGGAAACGGCGTCGCCTTTCTGATAACCGAGATCTACCGCCGTGAAGCCGTGCAATGGCATGTATACCGTGTCGTTTCCGGCTCCTGCTTGCTTTTCCGAGACACAAGCGAACTGTTGCATTGGTGCTTTGGTACGGTTGGACCGAAATTGAGCTTTACGACGCATCCAATTGGCACATTCTTTGGCGATGGCTCGCTGGGTCAGCTTGTTCTTAAGCTGGATTTCAAACTCGGTGCCGTAGAGGTTGCGTTCACGTTCCGCTTTTGGAATGAAGTACTCACGGGCGACCTTCTTACCGCTGTCGGTGACTTCGTTGGCAATGAACGTGGGCGACGTAAAGATGAACTGTAGCGACTCGATTTTCTCAAGCTCTGCGCGAAGTGCCTCGAAAGCGTATATCGAAAAACATGAGGCAGCGATGCGCAGCTTGGCCCCGGGGCGGATGGTTCGGCGAAGATCATCACCAAACAATGAATTGATGTTGTCGATCAACTCCATGGTGAAATCTCTACCATCGCGAAATGGGGTTGTTAAGGATGCGATATCGTAAGGGTGGGACTAAGACAGTTGACCCAAAAGTGCAAGTAGCTTACACTAACGTTTGGCCCGGCACAATCGGAGGTAAATCTTCCATCTGGGATTCCTTTCATGCAATTTGGTGAGCGGGTCAGGGAATTGAGACATCAGCTAGGCGTGAAGCAAGCGGACTTGGCTTCGCGGATGAACGTCAGCGTCTCTTACATAAGTAAGGTCGAGAACGGAAAACTGCACTTTGGCGATTACCCGTCAGAGAAGTTTATCCACAAACTGGCGGGTGAATTACAGGCAGATGAGGACGAGTTGCTGCTGCTTGCGGACAAAGTTCCTGCATCGATTAGAGCTCGAATTCAGCAGCGTCCCGAGTTGTTCAAAAAGCTTGCCAAGATGGATAAACTAGCACTTGATGTTCTTGAGCACTCGCTTGATTCGTTGCAGTAGCCTGACCATGGGCTAAGAAACGTAGTTTATCAATTTTGGAGCCCGAACCATGAGTGAAAATTACGAAACGTTGCCGTTTGTAGATGCTCGTTCGTTTCTTGATGCCCTTCGACGCTCAAACCCTCGTTGGCTGCACAGGGGAGCCTCACTAACACCATGGGTATTCCGAGGCCAAGGCAACGCCGACTGGCAGTTGGTTCCTTCAGCGTGGCGAGCAACAATTCCCCAATCATCATACTGTAAGAGGATTCTTGCGGGTATTGACCAGAAGCACGCCCAGAAGGTTATAGACCATCATCACCGGTTACCAACCGATTTACAAATTGACATTGAAAGAGTTCGTCATCAGATCGCCCAACGAAGGTATGAGTTTTTGCAAGTTAATGCCTTTGTCTCTCTGGCCGATGAGCTTGGAATGAATGTTCCTGGTGGATTTCTTTCAAACCATATCCCAATTGATTTTGTTCCTCATGATTCAAGTTGGCAGCATCCGCACCCTGCGTATGCACTAGCGCAACACCATGGGATGGCGACTCGCTTGATTGATTGGACTCAGAATCCACTTTATGCCGCGTTCTTCGCCGCTGAAGAGCCTTACGAAGATTGCTTAGAAATGGCAGTTTGGGCGTTGGATACAATGTACCTCCGAACCCAACTTCACTGGCGGGAACTTAGAGTGCCTCGAAGCCAGATAGGGTTCTTGCACGCACAAGCAGGACTATTCACTTACAACTACTGCGCAGATCACCATTTTGTACTGGAAGGTAAATGGCCATTAATTGAAGACATTGCTACTTCGGACGCACTAAAAAAGCTCACTCTTCGTAGGTCCGAAGCAGGAGAGCTGCGGCGGCTCCTATTTGCTGAAGGTATTTCGCGCGCACACTTGATGCCAACGCTCGACAATGTTCGTCATACACTCGACTCCCTTTGGGAAGAAGCCGCGACGGACTCTCTGGTTTCAGATGCAGTCAACTATGAGAAAGGCAAAGAATAAGAATGCCCTCCACCTTCACATGGCTTGACTACTCCGAGCACGAGCGGCGCAAGATGCTCGATGTCATCGATTTGTTTGGAGAGAAGACAACGCGAGACGAGCTTGGGCTTGGTGGCGTGCGAGATGCATTTGCGGATCTGCTGTTTCCTGGGACGACTACGATCCAAACGGTAGCAAAGTACTTTCTATTCGTTCCATGGATGTACATGGACCTGGAACGCAAGCAAGTTCCGTCAAGCAAGGTCGCCGAGCGAGCTCGCAAGTTCGAGATTGACTTGGCAAAGACGCTCGGTGATGCTGATGGAGTCATTGGCAAACGAGCCAAAGATTCGCTTAAGAGACTACCAAGCAGTGTGTATTGGCAAGGATTGATGGCCTGGGGCATTCGAGTCTATCCCAAGTCGCAAAGTGAATATCACAAATCGCTAGATCTCCACTACGTTAGGCTAAAAGGCCGTGATGACACTGCCACTGAGTTCGACGGCGAAGGTGTACATGGATCAACGCTCGCCAATTGGCATCCGAGCATCGTTCAGCCATCAAAAGACTTCCCCAACGCTGCCGCAATGGAGTTGACGCAGGATGAAGCCAACTACTTACGGGAACGGGTCATGACTAACTGCGCCGACTCTTTACTAGCTCATCTTCTCAAGAGCAAAGTTGACGTTCGCGGCGTTCCATTTGCGTGGGATTTAGAAACACCACTCCCCGAATATTTATCAACTCCGCTCGGTCACGCTCGGAACTTCTCGGAGGTCATGCACGGGGCTCAGCTTCTCTACAACCTCATCCTAGCGGAGCAGAGTAACAATGACGATAGGCAAGAAGAGTATCGTGAGCGGATGAATGATTGGTGGTTGAGTATAGCTCAAAGTAATGAACGATTTACGAGCTGGAATCTCCAGCAGTTCTGGTCGATCGTTTACAAGGTAAACCCTCGAATCAGCGCGAGAGCGAAGCAGTTTATCGAGCTTTGGATTGCAACCGTGCTAGCGGCGAAATCACTTGATGGAGTCATGAATAGTTCATCTGCCAGAGATTTGATTTCACAACGCGAGTACCAAATCAAGGGTTCGCTTGCTCGGACTCGGAACGATCGTGCAAGAGACTTGTGGAGCGGCGCTGCCGGCTCCGAACAAATGGACCTTCGCTGGAGAACTAGCCGGCGCATCATCTCGGACATTCTACAAGGCTTGGAGGTCACCACCGATGCTGCAGCCAACTGATCGTCGACTACTGTTCGATGCACTCTCGCCACCCTCAGGTTTCAAACTAGACTTTGCGGTCGGTACGACCTATACATTGGACTTGTTTGCCTTGTTGTCGGCACCGGTAGCATTCGCGTTCTCGGACTGGCAGGATAGAGAGGGGCGTCCCAACGGCGATCCATTGGCATTGCTGAAAGCAGTGCGTGAGTATGCCGATCGCATCTGCTTGTTTTTTCAGGCCGGCCGCATTCATGTTCCACAAAGCTATCAGCCACTGTTAGCCAGTGTTGAATCCTCTTTAGTTGAGACGCTAGCTCCACGCGGAGGCAACTTTCACCCAAAGGTTTGGTTCTTGCGATTCGCAGGCAGTGAGAGGGAAGTGATGTATCGCTTTCTCTGTCTTAGTAGAAACATGACATTCGATCGCGCTTGGGATACGATGCTGTGCCTCGAGGGACCACTGACGGATCGAACGAACGCCTTCGCCGTAAACCATCCGCTGGGCCGATTCGTGGATGCTTTGCCGAAAATGGCGGTTCGTGAACTATCCAAGTCATGGAAGAAACGGATCAGTCAGTTGGCCTACGAAATTCGACGCGTCGAATTTGAGAAACCGGAATTCGTGGAGGAATTGAGCTTCCGACCCATTGGACTCGATAAGCTTCCAGCTCCAGCGATGGATTGGGAGTTTCCAAAGCCTACCAAAGCCTTGGTGATATCACCTTTTGTGAGCGGTGAAACGCTTTCGAAATGGGCCCCGAAAGACTCGAAGATTGAACTGGTTTCGCGAGCGGAGCAGTTGGAACGCGTAGCGTCCGCGAAGTTGAGTGCTTGCTCGAAAGTGTGGATTCTCGACGACGCTGCCGAACCAGAACCCAGCGAGACGGAGGAACTCGAAGCGACGACCAGCGACGATTCGGAGGGCCCTGCTGCAGCGCCACCACCTCTCGTCGGTCTTCACGCAAAGCTTTACGTTCTCGATCATGGACGGGACGCCAGCGTGTTCACCGGCTCCGCGAATGCAACGAAGGCTGCATTTGAAAGCAACGTTGAGTTCCTCACCGAGCTTCGTGGCAAGAAGAGCAAGCTAGGTGTGGAGGCGATTCTGGGTGAGGCCACCGCTGAAAGCAACACGAAGCCTGGAGCGGCCAGCCTTAGGGATCTGCTTCGGGAGTTCAAACCGCGCGAAGGCGCTACGGAGGAAGATTCCCCTGAGGATGCGTTCGACCGCCAAGTGGACAAAATTGCCAAGTCGATTGCAAGTGCCAAACTCAGTGCGGACTGTCAGAAAGCAAGCGAAGACGGCGGCTACCAAGTCTTTCTTAGGGCAGAAAAGCAAACCAAGGTAGTTTTTGACTCGACGGTCGTCGTATCGGTTCGGCCCGCCAGTCGCCCGCGAGCTCCGTTCGTGCCGCTCCAAGTGAGCAAAGTGAATTGGGCGGAATTCGATTCGTTGGCGATGCTCAGCCTGACATCCTTCTTTATTTTCCGAGTCGAGACGGATTCACCCAAGAGAATGGCTCGCGAATTCGTTCTGAACATTCCACTCACGAATGAACCGTCAGGTCGGCGTGAGGCGCTGCTCAAGGATTTGCTGAACGACAGGGAAAGGGTGATGCGATTCATGATGTTGCTCCTAGCGGACGCGGACGCATCCGCATTTGCAAACATGCTGGGCGGAACAACCGGGGAATCCGAGCGGTTCGAATTCTCAACGCTGCTCAATGGACCGACTTTGTTTGAGTCGATGATGAAGTGCATCGAGCGCGATCCGGCTAAGCTGAAAAACGTTGCCGACATGATCCACGATCTCGAGAAATCGTCCGACGGCCGCGAATTGCTACCAGACGATCTCGACACCATCTGGCGACCTATTTGGAACGTTGCTCAGCAAAAGCTCGCTAAAGGGGCCAAGCGAGGAGAAGGGTAATGCAGCGACTCGATAAGCCGGAAACGGCCAAAGTTCTCGAAGGCCTTAAGGACTTTCAGCGAAGTACCGTCGAGCATGTTTTTCGCCGACTCTACACGGACCCTGACTCCAGCCGGCGATTTCTGGTCGCCGATGAAGTCGGCCTTGGAAAAACTCTTGTTGCCCGAGGTGTTATCGCCAAGACCATCGAGCATCTGTGGGACAACACACCGCGCATCGATATTATCTATGTGTGCTCTAACTCGGACATCGCGCGTCAAAACATCAACCGTTTGAGTATTCTTGGCTGCAACGAATTCGCGCTGTCGTCGCGAATCACGCTTTTGCCGATCAAGGTCGCGAGTCTTGAGAAACAACGCGTGAACTTTGTCTCCTTCACACCGGGAACCTCGTTCGATCTCAAGCGCAGTGGCGGTATCGCCCAGGAGCGAGCGCTGCTCTACGGGATGCTGAAGGACGCCTGGCAACTGCATAAACCGATTTGCTCCCGTCCTTTCGAGGGCTCGTCATCCAAAAAGGGTTTCGAGTACTGGCTCAAGGTCCTCGATCCGAAGGCTGGTTACCATTCCATACATCCAGAAATGCAGCGAGACTTTGTCAAGGCGGTTGCTGCGGATCGCGAGCTTCGAGAGGAATTCGACAATCTCTTGAGAGAAATGCCTCCTCGCAAAGAGATACCGGCGGAGGTTGCGAGTCAATCGTTGGCTTGGATTGGCAAGTTGCGAAAGATCCTGGCAGAGACCTGCCTTCGATGGTTGGAGCCCGATCTTATCATTCTGGACGAGTTCCAACGATTCAAACATTTGATGAAGGTAGGTGACGGGGAAGACCACGAGCAGGCTGATCTGGCCGAACACTTGTTCAGCTACAACAACGATTCTGCGAAAGCGAGGGTGCTTTTGCTTTCTGCGACACCCTACAAGATGTTCACGACAGCCGACGAGTCCGCGAGCGATGATCACTACAAGGACTTTCAACGAACGCTCGGCTTTTTGGTCTCCGATCCCGCAAAGCGATCCACCTTCGAACAAACACTCAAACGCTACCGAGAAGCGCTGTTTCGCGTCTCAGATGACGGAGTCCATGGACTTCTTGAAATCAAGCGTGAACTCGAGAATCTCTTGCGGACAGTTATGGTGCGAACGGAGCGACTGTCCATCGATGCCAATCGCGATGGCATGTTGAAGCAAATGGACTGCCTGGGCGTGTCCTTGAGCGAGTCGGACGTGGAGCATTATCTCGCTCTGCATCAGATTGCCCAAATACTCGAGCATGGCGACATGATTGAGTACTGGAAGTCCGCTCCGTACTTACTGAACTTTATGGAGCATTACGACGTCAAGCGGAAGCTCGACAATGCCATGAATGAGCAAGTGGATAACTCCCTTATGAAACAGTTCCGCACACTGGACGACGGGCTTCTCAATCGCGAGGCCATCGAAAAGTACTCGAAGATCGATCCAGGCAACGCGAGGCTCCGTTCGCTCCAAGCGGATACGTTGGGCAGGAACGCCTGGAAGCTGTTGTGGATTCCCCCATCGTTGCCGTACTACGCGAGCTCGGGAGTCTACGCCGAAGCGGGTGTGGAAGGATTTACGAAGCGGTTGGTTTTTTCTTCATGGCGAGTCGTCCCCAAAGCGGTCGCTTCCTTGCTCAGTTACGAAGCTGAGCGGTTGATGATGCTGGAGCACCACGAAGAACCCAAGTGGGATACGGAGTCTCGCGAAAACGTGACTCGGCTTTTGCAATTCCGAACCAAGGACGGCAAGCCTTCGAATATGACAACCCTAGGCATACTCTATCCTTGCCAAACGCTCGCCAGCAAATTAGACCCGAAGCAGTTACTCGTTCAAACAACAAAATCCAGGGATGAAGTGCTGCAGCAGTTCTCGGATTCGATCAGCGAGTTCCTTAAGCCTGTTCTTGAGAAACACTCCCTGAAGCAGGTTCATGCGACACCGGAAGCCGCGGACGACCGATGGTACTGGGCAGCGACTCTAATGCTCGATCTTCATTTTTACCATGAACCGACGAACGCTTGGTTGGCAAACGATTGTTTGGCTGAAGTCTGGAGTGGAGATTCTCACCATGGGGAAGAATCGGTTGTCGCAGAAGGCTGGAGCAAACACGTTCAACTCTTCAAGGACACCGCGCATGAACTAGGCTCGCTAGGCAAGCCCCCCGATGACTTGAGTTGGGTGTTGGCAGAGATGGCACTGGCGGCTCCGGGTATCGTTGCGTTGCGTTGTCTGGAGCGAGTCATCGACCAAGCCGTCGATCCCAAGAAGCCAACCGATGTGTTGGATAGTGCAGCGACGCTCGCCCACTCTCTGCTGACCTTGTTTAACCTGCCCGAAGTGATGAGCTTGATTCGTGGTAAGCGAGATGCACCTCCGTATTGGCGTAGCGTCTTGTCTTATTCGATAGACGGGAACATCCAATCCATGTTCGACGAGTACGTTCACACGCTAGTTGAGTCGCTCGGCTTACCCGGAAAACCTAGGGATGAATTCTTGAAAGAGTTGGTAACGGAGA
>JALOQS010000044.1 GCA_025459355.1 Pirellula sp. | reverse complement strand
TCGGTTGCTGTTTCCGTACCCGGGGCAGCAGGGTTCACCGGTGGAAAACCAAATGTGGCAGCGCCGGGGACTGCTGGTTTTTGATCGGGGAACGCGGGAGGCAAGGCGACTCCGGACGGTTTGTTTTCATTGAACCACTTAAAGAAGACTTCACCATCAGACGACTCGAGCCATTCGGCACGCTTGGTGGCCTCAGCTAAGAGAGCCGGTTCGGCGTTCTCGATACGAGTTAGTTTTTTGTAGGCAGCGGCCGCTTCTTCCCGTTTACCGAGCCCCTCTTCCGCCTGGGCTACTCCCCACACCGCACGCGTGGCTAACAAACCCTTTTCGATCTTGGCTGACACCGCTTCGTATTCCGCGAGCGCGTTTTCGTAGTGTTTATTGGAGACTTCTCGGTTGGTGAAGATGGTCTCTGTGCCTTTTGCCAAATGCGAATCTCCAGCCAATTGCCGTGCCCAGAGTTCGGCCTGAGTTCCGTTGAAATCCTCGGCGATACTCTCCAAATCGGATGGTGTGGTATCGGAGAAATAGAGCGCCGTCCACGCTTTCGAGAGCTTGGCGCTCTGCATCGAATAGTAAACGCCCCAGGCAAGCAATCCGATCACAACGACCGCAACCACAGAAGCAATTTGTGGGAGCAACTGCTTGACCCTGAGCAGAAAAACCTCAATTTTATCGGCGATGAGGTCGGTTTCCTGATTTTGCTGACGTTCACTCTTCATAAGTTCGCAGTCGTTTCGTGGGGCGCATAGTTAGAAGTCACGGTTTTACTAGGGATCAAATATAAGAGTTAACCAGCATTTCCTCAAGGCGGACTTGGCCCATTCTCTCCGCATGGTTTCGATTACTCGGGTGGGTTGACCACATCACAGGTTTTACCCCGGCCACGGGCCTCATCTTGACTCACATTTTTCGTGCTCGTACTCAATGAAATGGTGCTCGTGCTCGCAATCGAATCGCCGTGCCGACCCTCAATGCCTTTGTTTTGGATTAATCTTCTCGGTCGTAGCCATCGTCGTCATCGTCGTCATCCTCATCCTCGTCGTCATCTAGATCGTCGGCCGACATTCTGACGCCTTGGAATACAACTCCCTCTCTGTCGTGTAGAGGTTCCTCGCTCATCTCGACCTCCATAACTTCGGGCTCGAGTGGGTGGCATTTGGCCTGAGCCTTGAGAACCAACTCCTCCGCTTGATCTTCGTATTCAGCCAACACCCCCCAATGCGCGATGTACCCGGTCCAATCCTGCTGATCGGGAAGACGATCGAGACTATCCTCCCACTCTTCATCCAACGGCTGAAGAATTGTCACGTGATAGAGATTCAAGTCCTTGGGTTTTTGGGATGCTCGCTGCTCGACAAAGTATTCTTCAGGCGCGAAACCAGTACGGAGCAGTCGCAGCTCCATTCTGTGAACCAAGTTTTGATTCCCAATGGCCTTAGCAGAACGCCACAATCGTTCGAGCGCTGAGGATATTCCCTCTGACGTCAAGTCATCGATTTCCGATAGGGACATGCCAAAGGTTTTTTCGATGGCCGTCGCCGCGTTTGCACTTTGGCCGAGCTGTGCATAAGCCGCAGCAACAATTGACTCGATATGGATTCCTTCCCCTTTGAATTCGTTGATTTCCTTTTGAATACAGTCCAAGGCTTCGTTCGGCTTTTTGGTTTCTAAGTAGCCAATAGCGAGATAATAGTGGACCCACACAATCGGTGTGTAACGTTCCAAAAAGGTGGTGAGGTAACTAACCAACAACTCAGACATCCCAAGACTATGAGCCCGCATGGCCGCGTCGAAATAAAGCTCTGCGGAGTCTCCACCCTCTCGAATGCAGAGGTCCAAAACGTAATGGGCATCAATGTTGCGATCGGTTAGCGAATAAATCTTTGACAACGCTAGGGCAGCATCGGCCCGCGAGCGATCAAGCTTGAACGCCCTGGCATAGCATCGCTCTGCGTCTCCCAGTTTATCGATGTACTCAAAGACTTCGGCAGCACGAAAATTGTTGTTGACGCCGGAGGAATCAAGCTGCAAGGACTTGCGGACCAATTGATCGAGTCGTTCATTTTCGATCAACGTTGGGGGCAGCTGTCCGCTAAAGTTTTCGAAGTCGATCTTGGTGATTTGGTGAAACCGTTCGGCAGCACTGATTCCCATGCCCAGGCGTGCAAGGATGGAGATGAGATACCCGGTCTCCTGGAACCCCTGAACCAATTTGTTGGCCCATTCCCAGATCCTTTTAAAATCAGCACTTGGTACGATCAGATACGTCATGAAATGAAGAGCGCGTCCAATATCTTCGGGATGACTCCAATCCCTATTTTGACTCAACATCAACTCGTCTCGAAAAACTTCAATGTCAAAATCATCGCCTTGGTCGTCCAGCGCTTTATGGAGTCGTTCCCCCAAATCGTTAAGCCAATTGTAAAGTGGCGTATCGGTCGTCAACTCGTGGTACGGCGGTCTCACGGAGTCACTATCCGACGATGCGGCAACGCGAGCATTATCCCCTGGATGAAACTTTGAGTTTTTGACGATGGTCCCGAGCGGCGTTACTTTTACCGATGGATCCAAACACGTGTTGAGCCGCCTCAAGGAGCTCCAATCATTCGACCTGGTGGCTGCTTCTTCCAAAGGTGCAGCAATTCGTTTCGCCGCTTCGATATCACCGCGTAATCGTTTGCAGGCTACCAGTCGAATACCGCTCTCAAGCCAGCGACTGATCGACTTTTGTTGTTTGCAGAATCGATGCCACTTGATCAACAACGCTTCCGCTTCGTCCCACTGACCCGATAACGCAAACTCGAACGCTCGGACGTAGTCTCTGTCCAAATCGTATTCAACGCATTCCCCAGCCGGTGGCAGCGTTGCGACAAGCTCATCGAAGCGTGGGTCGGTCGGCTTACCTTCGAGCATATCCAACATGTGCAGTTCCAATGCGACACCAAATTCGGCCGAGTGAACATCGTTAACGGTATCGAGTTTAGCAAACTCTCGGGCTTTCTCGTATTTCTGCCTGGCTAGCTCATGCTCACCTTCGTACAGATCGAGAATCCCAAGCTTCAAAGTAGCCAACCAACGCCGATCCCCGCGCTCGGAGAATTGATCCCCTTGCTTTATGACTTGATGGCAATGAAATCTCGCCAACTCGTAGTCATCAGCCGCTTGGTGGATATCGTAAGCGTATTCGCGAAAGCACCCGACGCACGACAGCTTGCCGATGCGATGGCAGACTTCAATTCCTCCGGTCAAACATTCTTGCATGCCCTCGGAATTGTACCCTTCGAGCTCACCGGTCGCCTCCGCAAGCACTTCGTAAGCGCATGCTCCCATTTGGTAGCGGAGCCCCTCGTATTCCTCCAAGTCGAGTTCGGGCTCGATCTTTCTCGCTTGTTCTTCGTTTTCAAAAATGGCGATTAGCTCGATCGCTCGCTCGCGAACCACCTCGAATTGAAACTGCCTGTGGGCTAGCGTCATTTGGCAGAAAGTGCCGAAAACATAGTAGGAGAGGCTCCGCTCTGTTTTTGCTCGCTGCCTAAGCTCGCCGAACAAACGGAACGAGGAATCGCAATACGACTTTTCCATGAGGTCTCCGGCGCGGTCGTTGAGGGCCTCAAGTTCCTTCTCTGCTAGTTCGCGTGGATCGTTATTTTTGTTCGACAAGACATCTCTCCTGGGTATCGGAAGGCCGGATTGTAGCTGATTTTGGGCCTTTGTCTCTTCTGCTGGTTGGACGTCGTTGCATTTGACACCAATTTTGCCCGGCTCCCCCCTTAGATTGTTATGTTTCGACTGCCAACGATTGAGAATTGGGCTATAACATGCTCCAAAATGGATCCGATTTCTCTCCACTTATCCCGCACCTCAAAATCGCACTTGCCATGGAAAAGAAATTTAATGTCGCAATGATCGGACTCGGCTTTGGAGCTGAGTTTATTCCTATCTACCAAAGACATCCGCACGCCAATGTCATCGCTATCTGCCGTCGCAACGAAAAAGAGCTTCATGCCGTTGGGGACAAGTTCGGAATTGCGAAACGATACCAAGAGTTCGATCAGGTTCTAGCCGATCCCGAAGTGGACTTTGTACATATCAACTCGCCTATTCCGGACCACGCCTGGATGAGCTTGCGAGCCCTCAAAGCGGGCAAGCATGTTATGTGCACCGTCCCGATGGCAACGACCATCGAAGAATGCGACCAGATCTGCCAAGCCGTAGCCGATACCGGACGCAAGTATATGATGGCCGAAACCGTGGTCTACAGCCGTGAATTTTTGTTCATCAAAGAAATGTACCAGAAGGGCGAACTCGGCAAAATTCAATACATGGCTGCCAGTCACCCCCAAGACATGGACGGTTGGCCTGAATACTGGGAGCGGATGATCCCAATGCACTATGCGACTCACGTCGTTTCACCTGTACTCGGACTCGTCGATGGCCTAGCGGAATACGTTTCCTGTTTCGGCTCCGGCGCGATTCGAGAGGATCTGGCTAAGAAGTCCGGCAACAAATTCGCTGTCGAATCATGCCATATCAAAATCAAGAATAGCGACGTGGCAGCTCACATTTGGCGATTTCTGTTTGACACGGCTCGCCAATACCGCGAGAGCTTTGACGTCTACGGGACCAAGAAGAGTTTCGAGTGGTCTTTGGTAGAAGGGCAGCCACACGTGATTCACACGGCTAAGTTGCCGGAGCACGAAATTCCAATGCTTGTTGAGGTCCCGGATTACGCACACCTACTGCCTGAACCCATTCGAATGTTTACGCAAAGCATTCAAGATGCAGACCATCTGTCCTTTATCCAAGGTGGCGGGCACGGCGGCTCGCACCCTCATTTGGTGAACGAGTTTGTTTCCGCGCTAGTCGAGAACCGCGACCCTTGGCCAAATGCCGTAACGAGCGCTAACTGGACTTGCGTTGGCATCTGCGCTCACCAAAGTGCGATGGCAGGCGGTCAAGTCGTTCAGCTGCCCGCCTTTACTTTGAATCGGTAGTACTTTTCGAACTCGATTTTGCGGATTCAGGCTCAAGTGCGAACACAGTTTGTTGAACTGACGTTCGCTACCGGCCAACGCACCGCAATTTAATCGGCACCCAAAACTCTCCTTAAAACTCCCCTTAAAACTCATAGTCCTCAGGATTTATTCGCGTATGGAGCAGTCCATTTTCCAGCATACGTTCCCCAACGGATTAGTTCTGTTAGGCGAGCCGATGCCATGGTTGGAGTCGGTCGCCTTCACGCTCCTGATTCGCGTAGGAACATCCGATGAGCCATCCGACCGAAAAGGTTTGGCTGGCCTAGCTTTCGAGATGATGCAACGCGGAGCAGGGGAGTTGGATAGCCATGCGATTGTCGAAGAACTCGACTTTCTAGGCGTCGAACGATCCAGCAGCGTCAGCACGTTTCACACGTCAACAAGTATGGCCTGTATGGCAAGTGTTTTGGAGCCAACGCTCAAGATCGCGGTTTCGATACTGCGTGAGCCGCACTTTCCTGATTCCGAAATGGAAGAGGCTCGACAATCAAGCTTGCTGGAATTGGCTTCTCTAGAGGATGATCCCTCTCAAAAGTGTTTTACCGAGTTAAAGAAAGCAAGATTTGGTGAGGTCTACGGTCGCATCTCGCTCGGAACCGAAGAGGGCTTGGTCGCAATCACATTAGACGACTGCAAAGAATACTGGGGGCAACATATCTCGCCCAGTGGAGCCGTCCTCAGTGTCGCTGGTAATTTTAAGTGGGATGAACTTAGGGAGCTTGTCGAGCGAGTCATCGGAGATTGGAATGGAAATTCGAATCCTCACAAACCGAATGTGAAAGCGTACCCAAGTGTTGTGCACGTAGAACATGACAGCCAACAAACCCATATTGCGTTGGCATACGATGCTGTTCCTTACCAACACCCAGAGTACTACCAAAGCCGAGGACTGGTTGGGATTCTAAGCGATGGCATGAGCTCGCGACTCTTCTCCGAAGTCCGCGAAAAGCGGGGACTGGTTTACTCGGTCTCCGCGTCGTCGCATTCACTGCATGACTGCGGTAGCGTCATGTGTTATGCAGGTACCACAGCCGCACGGGCCCAAGAAACACTTGATGTCACCATCGCGACCATCAATGCCATCCGGGATGGTATCGATCCGCAAGAACTGTCCCGACTCAAGTCCCGCGTTAGAACCTCACTCGTTATGGACCAAGAAAGCAGCTCTGCTAGAAGCTCGCAAATCGCATACGATTGGGTCTACTTAAAACGTGTACCCACCAGATCTGAGGTACTAAGCGAGGTGGATAAGCTGACTTGCAACAGTTTGTTAGAGCACTTTAACCGATTTCCGCCACGTAGCTGGTCGATGGTCACAATAGGTCCCGAACCCTTGGAGCTGCCAAATGGAATTTCGTAGCGTTCAACTAGATAACGGTCTCGAAATTGTCGCTGAGGTAAACCCGTCAGCGTTTAGCCAGTCCCTAGGCTACTTCGTAAAGACCGGCTCAAGAGATGAGACACCAAAGATGGCGGGAGTTAGCCATTTTCTCGAACATATGGTGTTCAAAGGAACGGATAAACGATCCGCTGAGGACGTGAATCAAGAACTCGACGACTTGGGCTCTCAGTCCAATGCTTATACGAGCGAGGAGCAGACCGTCTATTACATGAGCGTTCTACCTGAGAACCAATCGCACGCGTTGGAACTGCTCAGCGACATCATGCGTCCCGCTCTTCGCGATGATGATTTTGAAACGGAGAAGCAAGTCATCATTGAAGAGATTGCGATGTACGACGACCAGCCACCGTACGGTGCCGTTGAACGTGCCATGGAAGAGTTCTTTGGTGACCATCCGCTCGCTCGACGTGTTCTCGGAACGAGAGAGACCGTGCTCGATCTCGACCCTGAATCCATGCGAGCGTATCATCAATCGCGTTATGCCCCAAACAATTTGACATTGGTTGCAGCAGGCGCGGTGAATTTCGATGAGCTTGTCGAGTCCGCTAAGAGATTAACGGCGAGCTGGCTTCCAATGGACACATCACGATCATTGCAGCGACCCAAATCGCCTCAAGCTGACATCGAAATGGTTCATCCCCCGGCGACACAGCAGTACACTTTGCAGCATGCTCTCGGTGTTCCCTCGAGCGATTCCTATCGATACGTCCTCCGGGTGCTCGCCTCGATTTTGGGAGATGATTCCGGGAGCAGGCTGTTTTGGTCCTTGGTAGACAACGGACTTGCGGAATCCGCTGTGTTGTTCACCCAAGAGTTTGACGACTGCGGATTGTTTTCCATCTATACCACTTGCTCGCCAGAACAGCACGCTTCTAATTGGGAGATCATTCAGAACATCTTATCTAGCGGCACGGAAAAGCCGATCACGGATCGAGAGATCGAACTGGCCAAGAACAAAATCTGTTCCGGTCTAATTCTAAGTTCGGAACGGCCCAGCAACCGTTTGTTCTCCGTCGGTGGAGCTTGGTTAAAACGAGAGCGATACGAAACGGTCGCAGAGGTGGCGGCCAATTATCAGCGCGTTACGAGAGCCCAGCTGCAAGAAGCCTTTGAAAAACTAAAATCCAGATCGACCGTAACGGTTACCGTTCGCCCTGAATAAGTAGCTCAAGGCGGTTCAGAACTCCATCCATTCGTTCGGCAGTTGGTTTCGGCAACTCGGATTGAGGGCATGATCGTTTTCGTTGCAGACGTCTCGATAAACAAGAAGTGGGTCGGCATTTTCACAAGTTGGTTTGTCGCCTTCGCGGTTTTGCCTAGAATTCGCCTGATAAGAGTTGTCAGACCGATTCGAGTCCCCTTACATGATGGTGAGCGAGTAACGTGGTTAACACATTGTTTTTGCCAGAGCTTCGCGAAATGCTCGCCATGCGCGACCACGATCAACTGGAGCAATTCGGCACTGCATTAAACCCTGCCAGAACAGCAGAGTTCATGGAGGGGCTCTCGAGCGATGAGGCTTGGGGCGTACTCAGTCACGTCGAACCAGGCCGGGCTGCCGAGATATTCCTTTACTTCGATCACGATCGACAGATCGAAATCCTGAGTGGTCAGAATGCCGAAGAGATAGCTGAACTAGTCGCCGAGCTTCCGGCCGATGATCGCGTGGACCTCTTGCAGGAGTTGGATGCAGATCGAGCCTCAGAACTGTTGGCTTTGCTTCCGACTAACGAACGTCGTGAGGTTCAGCGTCTTAACTCCTATGCCGAGGGGACCGCTGGCTCAATCATGACAACGGAGGTGGCTCGGTTAAGGCAGCACTTTTCTGTTCGCGAAGCTGTCGATGAGCTAAGCCGACAATCGGAACATCTAGAGACAATCTATTATCTCTACATCGTCGATGTTGATGACCGATTGCTGGGGGTCGTATCTGGCCGCCAGCTCATTTCGGCATTGGGGAAGCCGAACATTCGCCTGTCAGATTTAATGGCGACCGACATGCTAAGCGCGTCGGTTGATGAAGACCGGGAATCGGTTGCTCAAAAAGTCGAACGTTTCGACTTGTTAGCGATACCTGTTGTCGATTCCAACCGGAAACTAGTGGGAATCATCACTCACGACGACGTTATCGACGTGGTACGTGAAGAGCTCGAAGAGGATGCTCAGATGCTCGCCGGTGTTACGCCTCTTCGCGAGGATTATTTGCGAATCGGGCTTGCTTCCCTTAGTTGGAAGCGTGGCATGTGGTTGACGATCCTCTTTGTAACCGCAATGTTCACGGCTTTTGCTTTGAAGAATTATCAGGGAAGCCTAGAAAAGTATCAGTGGATCGTTTTGCTCATTCCGCTCATTGTCAGCACCGGCGGTAACTCGGGCAATCAAGCAGCGACACTTGTAATCACAGCACTAGCCAGTGGAGAGTTAAGTCATCGCGATTGGCACAAGGTTCTCATGCGAGAAGGAGTGATGGGGCTGACGCTGGGTGGCCTGCTGTCCATCATCGGTGCAATTATTGGTTTCTTTTTTGCTCCGACGTGGATGGCCATCTTAGTTGTACCGCTCACGATTCTTTTGATAGTGATGTTGGGATGCATCGCAGGCTCCATGCTTCCCCTTCTATTTAGCCGTCTCGGATTGGATCCAGCCTTAATGGCGAATCCATTTATTGCGGGCATTATGGACATTATGGGAATTGTAATTTACATGAACGTTGCAGCGGCCATACTAGGGTGACCGCCTCGAATTCACTCGCAATCGCAATCACGAAACGAATCACTTGGTGAGGTGCGAAACCGAGAGCGATTAGTCCCGCCAAAACGAATTTAGCCTACGCATCTCGATTGCAGGTTATGCTGTGGAAGGACTGGTGGTTCTATCCGCAACAGTGAGGGGTTGAAGCGTTTCAACCGCGAAAAGAGAAATGCGAAGGGATTGACGGGGTGCTTATGCAGGGAGGGGAGCTTGGAACAAAATACTCATCCCATCCCCGCATTGTTAGATCGAACTGCCAATACCCTGTCGAGGTTAATTGTCGTCGGTACGTTGTAATTCGCTGGCGGTATCAGCGAGAGCATTCATTGTTACCGACTGCTCTTCGACCGCGGCGGAGATAACCACCATGTTTTGACTTACATTAGCAACACCGGACGAGATTTTTTCGGTGGATTTCACCACACCGGAAATGCTGTTTTGGATAAGTAGTACCGTTTGTTCAATGCTCTGAGTAGCTTTAGCGGTTTGTTTGGCCAATTCTTTTACTTCGCTAGCCACTACAGAAAAACCTCGGCCTGCTTCTCCCGCACGAGCTGACTCAATCGTAGCGTTAAGCGCTAGCAAGTTAGTTTGATCCGCGAGTTCACGAATTGTTTCGATGACTTTTCCAATGGATCGACTTTGTTGATCGAGCGTTTGAACACCTTCGCGCGCTTCATTCGACAATGCCTCCGAGTCGCGAGCAAGTCCAGCGGTCGAGGTGACTTTGGATGAAATCTCATGGATAGTCTGAGTCATCTGCGAAACGCTTGATGCTACCGTATGCGCAACATGTTGAGTACGGCGTCGATTGGTGACAGCCGCTGTAATATTGGAAGCGTACTTAATCACTGAAGTGATTTCACCGTTAAGACCGAGAATCGGATTGTAGGACGCTTGGAGATAGACGCTTCGTCCGCCTTTCCCGATCCGATGAAATTCGCCGGAATGATATTGCCCTCGATTAAGGGCCAACCAAAACTCAGCATACTCTCTTGTGTTTTTCAATTCCGGAGGAATAAACATGCTGTGATGTTTTCCTTGGATCTCTGTTATGGAGTATCCCATGGTTTCAAGAAAGTTGGTGTTTGCCTTCAGAATTGTCCCGTCAAGCTGAAACTCGATGACGGCAAAACAGCGATCAACTGAAGCGGCTTGACTGGTTAATGACGTCCAGACTTCTTTTGACTTGGTAATGTCAGTCGCAAACTTAACAATACCGATAAGATTGCCAGCGGAGTCCAATATCGGGTTGTAGGTAGCCTGAATCCATATCTGCTTTCCCGATTTTGTGATTCGAAGATATTCACCGCAGAAAAACTCGCCGCTCCTGAGCTTCTTCCAAAACTCCGCATACTCGTGCGAGTTGGCATCTTGTGGACGTAGGAACATGCGATGATGTTTGCCAGCGATTTCCTCCAGTGAGTAGCCCAACGCATTGAGAAAGTTATCGTTTGCGTTTCGAATCGTACCCGACAGATCGAATTCGATCACCGCCATGGACCGGCCGATGGCGTCCAGTTTTTGTTTGTACGATACACTCTCGGAATTTGTTTCCGCCAAGAGCAGCTCGAGTTCATCGATCTTTTTAGTGAACTTGCTGTTCCAAGGTAACGTTTTGATTGTCATTAGCAAAGAAGTTGGGAAGAGTAGATTGAGTCAATGGCGCTAGTTTTCACAATATTGCACAGAAAAAGAATCCCTTTCGACTAAGCGCTTCGCCAGACTTCTGAGATTTGGGCGGTTTGGGCGAATCGCAAGTTCCAGTACCATCGTAAAGATGGAATCGTATTGTTGTAACGATTGTGACGAGGTGAGCAAAACTTTGCACTTTTCGGATCAGGGACTTACTAAAGTTTCAAAATGAAACATGACGAGTCGAAGAGCTTTAAGGAATGCGCCCTCTGGATCGAATTCTCTCTCGTCGTAACCTTTGAGATGAAATTTCTTAGTACACAACAAGCCGCAAACCTCCTTGGAATAGGAGTATCGTCTGTTAAACGCTTGTGTGACGCCAATCAGTTAACCGAGATCCGCACGCCAGGTGGGCATCGTCGCATCGCTTCCGATTCTGTTTTTGAGTTCGCAAAGCTTAGATCGATCGACTCCGTCCCATCGGCTCGGAATGTCGAGATTCCCTTGACGTCCGACTCGTTAATGGATCGCCTACTGCGAGGAGATCTTTTTTCGTTAAAGCAATCGATCGAGTCCCTTTTGGAACAACAGTCAGCAACCAAGTTATTCGATGAGTTGATTGCTCCTTCGTTCTGGCAACTTGGCAAGCTTTGCTGCCTTGGTGAAATGGAGGTCTACAAGTGTTTTATGGCCTCATCCCGCTTGAAGGAGATCTTGCTCTGGATACGTCAGTCGGTCGAGACACGTGTCTCGATGGAAAGGCTTTTATCCAATACGGCTGTAACGCGCGGGCTTGCCGTGGGTGCATGCATGGGAGATGAGATGCACGACATTGCATCCATGATGGTCGAAATCATTCTCATTGAACGCGGATACTCGACACTAAACTTAGGTTGCTGTGTGCCGGTGGACAGCGTCATCCGTGCCGCTCGCGAACGCCAGGCATCGATCGTATGGACTTCATATTCGCTTCTCGGGAACTTATCAAACGTGGTTCAAGAGAACCATTCCTTGTTTTCGGCCGTTCATCATGACACCCATTTGCTTGTGGGAGGCGCGGCTTTGACCAGTCGCGTTCGTTCACTCTTGCGTTACACCTGTTTTCTTGAGGGGATGACGCAACTATCAGATTGGGTCCAAAAAGACACAATCTCGAAAGTCCCGGTCACCTGAGCCCGACCGACATAGCGGAATGGGTTAGTTTTCCTCGATGTCGGACTCTACTCATTAAGTAGCCATGTGGGCGTCGTCGGCTCGACGGTCCGGCCGCGAGGGTCAATTCACATCCGTTCCCCATTCTCGCTCCCAAAAAAACACAGCCGACAAAAGTGTGGTCGTTGCATGCATTTTCGATTGGAAAGAACATTGCTGGCAGGTTTCTGTAGAGTGCAGTATCTCCATGCTTGCCAATACCATGGTGATAGTGTGAGCGATGAGAGGGGGGCCCCGCTGGGCAAGATGTAATGATCGGATCGATGTGATTCTTTCCAGAGCTATCGATTACCTCACGTTCTTCTAATGGAAAATCTGTTTCGGAAAAGACTTCCGACGAAGCTTTTTGTTCGGGACATTTGCCTCCGACTTTTGTCGGCGGTGTCGAATTGTTTGGGCTGACGCCGATTGGGGCGGTTGACTGTGCAGGCTCGGTGTGTATACTGTGTATATGACTATGAACAGCTGGCTCACGATCTCTCAGGCTGACCCTCGGCCTCTTTACACGCAGGTCATTGACCAAGTGAAGAGGCGCGTGTCGACTGGCGATTTGCCTCCCGGTTCGGAATTGCCTTCTATCCGGCAGTTGGCAGCAGACCTCAAGATTAGCGTGATCACCATCAAACGAGCCTATTTGGAACTGGAACGCGACGGGGTCATTCAGACGCGACAAGGTAAGGGGTCGTACGTTGCAGAAAATCCAGGTCTGGCCTCAGAACTACTCGAACGCGAATTGCTCGATCAGCTCGCTAGTGCCGCAAGCCTCGGTCAATTGCTGGGTAAGTCTAAAAGAGAAATGATTCGACTCATTTCTAACAGCTTTGATCAAACTTCCAGAGAGGAATCGTAATGTCTGCTATCAATAACACTGTGGATTCTCAATTGGCAATTCATTTGGAATCGGTCGGAAAGCGATACAAACACTTCGAGCTTAAGAACGTCTCTCTCTGCATTCCAAAAGGTACCGTGGCAGGATTGATCGGTCCGAACGGTGCTGGCAAGACGACCACGATGAGAATCTTGATGGGTCTTGTTACCCCTGATCACGGAACGGTAAGGGTACTCGGACAGGCGATTTCTACAAACGAAACCGCAGTAAAAAAAGAGGTAGGCTATTTCTCCGATGATATGCGTCTTTACAAACCTGAGTCTGTTTCGTGGCACATCCAATTCGTAAAATCACTGTTTCCGTCATGGGATGATGAATATGCAGACGAGTTGACGCGCCGCTTCGGTCTAATACCAGAGCAATCGATCAAAAGTCTTTCCCATGGGCAAAGGGTCAAGACGATGTTGCTTCTCATTTTGGCGAGACGTCCGAAGTTGTTGATCCTCGACGAGCCCACCAACGGTTTGGATCCGGTAGCCAAGTATGAGGTTCATACTGAAATCATGCGAGTCGTCAAAGATGAAGATCGAACCATTCTGTATTCATCCCACAATACGCAAGATGTCGAGCAGATTTGTGATTCCATTACCTTTATCGATCGCGGACAAGTCATCGCTTCCAGCGATTGCTCCGAATTTTTAGCAAAGTGGAGACGAATCAAGGTGGTGGTTCCCGATGGGTGGCACCCCCCTGCTCTCGATGGGCTCGGATTGGATTCTGAACTCAATCGATATCGAGTTCTCACAACAAGCGCCTACACCGAAGATGTTCACGAATTGCTGAACCGGTCTGGTGCTGCAATCGAGTCCGTAGAGGCTCTGTCACTCGAAGAAATATTTGTTCAGTCGGTCATTAGGGGAAGAGGTTAATAATCTGATGAATCTGCAAGCCATTAAAATTTTGTTCTTGAAAGATTTGTTCTTGAGCCGTAAGTACCTGTTCGCTTACCTCGTCGCGGGAATCGCTTGCTCATTCTTAGCTTGTGCCCCGAGCAAAACGCTTTCCTTTCTTGGGTTTATACTCACGATTACGGTGGCGATCGCGTCTGGAATACATCTTATTGGTACGTTAATGCTAGGTGAATCAACCGACCAAACGCGACTGTTTATCATGAGTCTTCCGGTGAGCCTCTTAGAATATGCCATTGGGAAAATCGCCGTGGTGTTAACAACTTACTTGATCCCGTGGGGGACCATGTTGCTCCTTACAACTGGGCTGACGTTCATCATGCCCGATGCGACAAGAGGGGCGATTATTGTAGTGCCAGCAATATACCTGTTTCTGTTGGCTGGATTTTCCCTGCAACTCATCACCGCAGTGGCGTTTGAATCTGTCGGTGCAACGATTGCCGTCATGGTCGGTTGTAATGTCTTGCTAAACGTTTTTATGATGCAACTGTTTGCTATACCAGAGGTGGCCGAAATCGTAAAAGGGGACGCTATCGTTTGGCCATCCTCGGTTGTCTGGATCGTTTTCGTTGAACTGACAATTGTCGTTCTTTCGATCGCGTTTGCATTTGCTATGCAGACTCGTAAGCGTGATTTAGTCTAGTTCGTTATTCCCATCATCCGATGAACGGTCCATCTATGAATGAAAATCGCATCCACTATTTGGATAACCTCAGGGTGATTGCGATGATGCTCGGCGTCTTTCTTCATGCGGGTTTCGCTTATGCAGGACCGTCAAACTCGATTTGGTTAGCGACCGATATCTACTCCAGTTCTGCAGTCGATTGCAGCATATGGTTTATCCATTTGTTTCGAATGGGGTTGTTCTTTCTGTTGTCTGGCTATTTTTCCAAAATGATCGTGGAAAAGCGTGGGGCACTGGGGTTGCTCAAGAATCGCGCGGTGAGAATCGCATTGCCTATCTTGATCTTCTATCCCGTTATGTTTGTTGCGATGACAGGCGTCATTATATTCGCGATTTCTTATCTTGAGCAACCAAGTGGCTTGATGGGGCTCATCGCTGCGGGAACTCAAGTCGAGAGGGACGAACCAAGCAAATCGTTCTTTAGCTTGATGCATTTGTGGTTTCTTTACTATCTTTTTATGATTTCCATGGTTGGGGCGTGGATGGGCACGAGGATGGAGATTCTACTGGTGCGCGTAATAAGAGCGTTCAGGCTGGATCTGTTGTCTCTAGAAAGCTCGCTATGGATTTCGTTTGGCGTGCTCCCTCTCCTGTTCGTTCCCGCTGTAATGATGGCTGGGGTACCAATGCCTGCGCCGGAGTCGTTTGTTCCAGCATTGTGGCCATTTCTCTTCTTTGGGGGGTTCTACATTCTGGGGTGGATGCTAAGAGGTCGTGACGAGTTGATCGAACTCAGTCTTCGGAGCACCTTTTTGTTAAGCATCTTACTAGCTGTTGCGTTCGGGGTGTATTATTGGTCGATGCCGGTCGTAGATTTACGAATCATTATCGGAGGGCGCTTCGATCAGTCGAATCTCGCCTACTGGCTCGGTGTTGTTTTGACGTGCTACCTGGCGGTCGGGCTATCTTGGCTTTCTTTGATCTTGGGAAAGAGGTTTCTAAACAAGTCTAGTTCTTTGATGGGGCTCGTTTCTGATTCGTCCTATTGGGTCTACTTGGTCCATTTACCTTTGGCCGTATTTTTACAGACTTTGCTTGTTCCTCTTGAGTGGTCCGTATGGGTTAAGCTTTTCATAGCGACCGTTGGGACGCTAGTGCCGTGTCTTTTTAGCTATCTGGTCTTCGTCAGATACACGCCGCTGGGACGTTTGCTTCATGGAAAACGGAGTTTCCCCTAGATCAAGCAGAATGTTTTGGAGAGAAATCCCAAGATTACGTTTTCCGTTTAGAATAGAATACAACGCATTGAGGACCGGGCTGCTTTCCGTATTGGGATTTACCTATGATCAAATTTTCCCGTTGCATGATCTTTTGTTTGCTTCTCACTACTTTGGTAGGGTGCAGTGTTGGTATCAAGGGGTCCGGGGTTTCGAAAACAGAGTCGAGAGAGGTCGGGGACTTTAAGTCGATTTCTAGTACAGCGGTTGGCGATGTCTTTGTAACGATTGGAGAAACTCAGTCCGTCGAAGTAACGATTGACGACAATCTCACGTCGCTTCTTGTGACCGAGGTAGTCGATGGGATGTTGAAAATAAAGACGACCGGTGCATTTAGCTCATCGATCGGTTTGAAAGTAAACATCACTACACCAACTCTCGAATCGGTGAATTCATCAGGGGTAGGACATATCAAGATTGAGGGCTTGGACTCCGAGCAGTTCGCAATTGATCTGTCTGGTGTTGGCGGAGTCGCTGCCAAAGGCAAGGTTCAGAATCTCAACGTTACAGTCTCTGGCGTAGGAAGTGCAGCTTTGAGCGAACTGCAAGCGGAAAATGTCTCCGTTACCGTGTCCGGCGTGGGTGGGGCAGAGGTTTATGCTGCGAATTCTGTTAACGCTACTACGAGCGGAGTCGGCAGCATCAAGGTGTCAGGGAATCCCAAAGAGAAAAAAGAGAGCAAGACCGGTATTGGTTCGATCAAATTTGAATAGTGCTCTCTCGGCATATCGCAACTGTTTGCAAGACAATCGGTAGTGACAACTACGCAAGCTCGCATGTAAATCCATCACAGCCTGCGACTAAGGTTGATAACTGGCGTTTCTGTCCAATAATCTAGAAATTCGCGTAACTCGCGATCCGTGTAGTCTTGATTCACAAGACCCGCGCGAAGCGGATTTCCGTAAACCCCATCATTCGCGTCCTTTAAGTAGTACTCGTCGTCCAGTATCAAGATGGCGGAGTAAACGTCATCTCGCCATACACCGCTTATCGATCGTCCGATCAAACTAGAAGCGGGAATGCCCTCAGTCTCCCCGGGGGATACGATTTCGTGGACACTCGCGATAGAGAGATAGGCAGTAAACAGATCGAGCACGTAACCGTTATCGAGCTCAATAAAATGCGATCGAAAGCTAGCCGGCCCAATCCCTTCGATCACAAAGCGAGGTTCAGAGTACTGAGAGTGGCCTATTCTAACGATACGCGCACCGATTACTTGATCGCGATTTGGCGTCACCCTAAGCTCCTTTCCGGTATCCTGAATTATCCTCGTCGCGTGAAAGCACTTCCCCCATAGATTTAGTTGTGCCTCTAACGCTTGAACGGGAATTTTAAGAACGGATCGCCAAGAAGAAGCACTCCGGAAATAATCGTTCCGTCGGGGTAGTCCTCTCGCATTTCCTGTTCCCCATATCTTTTCGCTTTCAAGTATGCAGCCCCAATCGAATTTCCTTGTCTTAGGCTATCGCAGAGAAATTCGTAACCATAGATGCAGCCGCTTCGAACATTCGCGACAGCCGTAATTCCTTGGCCGTCACCAAAGACCCACGATTGAGCGGTGGAAAGTCCTGTTCCGTCCCTCTCGCTAGCACACCAGTTCGCGCTGTAGCATCCGTGATTTAAAGTCAAAATCGCGCCGGTCTTCATGCCTCGAATCTCAAGTGCCGTTAAGTCCCCACCGACCAACTCTTGTGCGGACCAGTCAGAGTGAACCCCCATCGTGCAGATCGCATACGTCCGAGCGGCAAAAGCATTTCGGAATTCACTCAACGTGTTTTTGGGAGTTGCCAGCAACTCAACACCCTCTGCACCGAACAGTTCTCGGCCTAAGCTTGCTTCATCGGATCGAAGCCCTAATTCTGCGTCCGTTACGATGACGGAGCGGTACTCAAAATCTAGCTCCCCGGCACGAAATTGATGCACTTTAGCGAAATAGCGTCTTAGCCCTTCACAATCGTCTGAGTCGCTTACCTCGGTGGATCTGATATTGGCGACCCAAATCTTGAGATCGGGGACGCCGGTGGCTCGATCGTCGACGCCATCTCCATCCTGATCGTGATACACCAACTCAAAATCTTCGTAGTAGAGAGGGTTGGGGCTCGCGTTATCATGAATAAAAAATCGATGCATAGGAATTGCACCGACCAAGATAACACCCTGGATCGCTTTTTCTATTGAAAGCGACTTAAGGGTCTCTCGAACCTGTTCGGGGGTTTGAAAATCCTTCACGACAGTCTCAAAGCTCACTGCTTGGTGCTTGGTGACGTCAGCCAAATATTGCGAGACATCAGACTCCAATTCCGTCCAAGCTTCCGGACGAATGAGCACAGCCACTTTCTCAACAGATTTGGGGATTGAATCCTCCGTAGCACCATCCGTAGACGAGGAGATTGGGCCTAGCAATACTAGCAGGCAGGCGACCCACGAGGGTTTACCGAGGCTGAACATTTTGTTTTATTCGATGAGAGGAACGTTTCGCTGACTTTCACCATTCTACGTAGCGGCACCATTCAGACTCATTGAAATATCAACTTGCCGCCGGAATAAAAATCAAACGTTGAGTTCTCGCTTGTTTAGGTGCTAGCACGCCCATCGGGGAGCCGATTATAGAGCCAGGTTAAATCGGCAAGCATCGCAGCGGATTCGGTTGTCATTGCATTATGGGGGCAACGCCAGCTCCAATTATTCTCGCTCGTTCCTGGCATATTCATCCTTGACGCACCGTCCAATCCCAGAACATCTTGCAAAGGTGCCA
>JALOQS010000266.1 GCA_025459355.1 Pirellula sp. | reverse complement strand
TATGGCAGCAGGGAAGCTTGCCGGAGTTCCACTCCTCGATGTAAACCGAGGAAATTTACTGGTTCATGAAGAGATCATGGAAGCTATTGAATCAGTAGTCCTCAGTGGTCGTTTTCTTCATGGCCCTGATGTAGGAGAGCTTGAATGCTCAGTAGCCGGAGTTTGCGAAACGAAACATGCCATTGGCTGTGCTTCGGGGAGTGATGCATTATTGCTAGCTCTCATGGCTCTCGACGTGCAACCGGGTGATGAAGTGATCGTTCCTAGCTTCACATTCTTCGCTACGGCCTCGGCTGTCGCGCGCCTCGGTGCCGTACCGGTCTTCGCAGATATTGACCCACACACCTACAACATCGATCCTTCACAAATCGAGTCCAACATATCTTCGCGAACTCGCGCCATCATTCCGGTTCATTTGTTCGGCCAATGCGCCGCCATGGATCGAATCTGCACCATCGCAGAATCGAAAAAGATACCTGTGATCGAAGATGCCGCACAAGCTATCGACATGGGCTGCCTTAGTTTTTATCCAACTAAAAATCTTGGTGGCATGGGAGATGGTGGCATGATGGTCTGCCAAGATGACGATCTGGCTGCCAAGCTT
Source organism: Pirellula sp. (assembly GCA_025459355.1). Taxonomy (GTDB): domain Bacteria; phylum Planctomycetota; class Planctomycetia; order Pirellulales; family Pirellulaceae; genus JBKCUI01. The sequence goes on along the minus strand of JALOQS010000266.1, from coordinate 6,485 downwards.
AGACTGTACGCCGCACACGGAATGCAGCCTCGTTACCACCACAAAGTACTCGGTATCAACAGCCGACTTGATACGATCCAAGCCGCCATTTTGAGAATCAAGCTTCGCGAACTCGACTCGTACAATCTCGCGAGACAGCAAAACGCTCAGCGATACAACGAGATGTTTGCCAGCGAAGGCCTAACCAGCGAATTCGAACTGCCGTTCGAATCCCCGCATGCAAAGCACATCTGGAATCAATATGGAATTCGGATTGCCAATGGCGAGCGAGATGCGCTGCGCCAGTATCTGACGTCGATTGGTATATCGACCGAAGTCTACTATCCGATTCCTTTGCATCTCCAAGAATGCTTCAAGGAGTTGGGGTACTCCGAGGGTAGCTTGCCGCATACTGAAGCAGCCGCGAAGGAGATCCTTCACTTGCCAATTTACCCAGAGTTGACACTCGAAGAGCAAGTGGCCGTCGTTCGGGGTATCAAGCAGTTTTATGGCGCCGCATCATTGAGATTATCCGCTTAGAAGTACCGTCTTAGATATGACACGAATATTGGTTTTGGGAGCCCATCCGGACGACGCCGAGTTTTTCGCGGGTGGGTTTCTGGTAAGACAAGCTCGTGCCGGTTCGGTGATACGATTAGTTAGCGTCACCAACGGGCAATCGGGCCATCAGTCCATCCCACAACAGGACCTCATTGCGATCCGCAAAACGGAGGCAGCCGAAGCGGGTGCGATCGTTGGGTCGCCGTATATCACCGCCGACTTTCCGGACGGATCTTTACAGCCAAGCTTAGAGCTAAGGCATTGGATCATCAAAGAGATTCGTGAGTTCGCTCCTGATCTCGTATTGACCCATCGACCATTTGATTATCATCCTGATCATCGAGCGGTCGGACAGGCTGTTCAAGATGCGTCGTACATGGTTATGGTACCCAAAGTGGTGCCAAATGTTCCGAGGCCACCTAAAGAGCCGATTGTGGCATACATGGTGGATTTATTTACGCGACCATGTCCATTCCGTGCAGATGTCGTGCTCGATGTCTCACCAGAACTCGAAACCGTGCTGGATATGCTATCCTGCCATCGGTCACAAGTCTTCGATTGGCTTCCCTGGATTGAGGGCATCAAAGATCAAGTACCCGCTAGCACCCGCTAGCGGACCTGAACAAAGAGAATGGCTCAAGCAGTGGTTTTTGGCGAAGGCGAGCCCGCGAGTTGATGCATTCTGGAACAACTCGTCCACGAGTCCAGCTTTAGTCGAAGCCTATGAGATCTCGGAGTATGCCGGCAAGCCGACTCAACAAACCTTGAACCGCATCTTCGGGCTGAACGGTTAATCATAGCCCGGCGCGTAAAAGCTTGTTGCTTTGACAGTAGGTTTGTCATTCTTGACCGACTTTAGCGCCATGGAACGGGCAGGAGTGTCCATTCTACGCTCGCTAAGCTTCCCATTACGACCAAACCAATAAGCCCGTAACCGAGGGAGTTCCGATCAATGCCGCCCCTTTATTGCGGGCGGCTTGTGATTACGCGGACTCCCCAATCAACGTTATCTTCAAATTCCGGCATTAAGGCCTTTTGACTGCCGTTTGGGCCTGAGTAAGAATTTGCTTTCCGTTTACTGCAGGACTATCATCTGTTTTGCGGTATCCCGGAACCAAGCCTCGGGAGGCTCGGCGAGGGGTGACATCATGAGACAAAACTAATGACTTGCCCACGAAGTAAGTGTGCTGGTCCTGAACCTCAAGATTGTAGGTTTGTAGTACGTCCGATTCTGACACTTCCGTCACGAGCGATGGCTCTTTTGCACCGTGTATCCAATCGCCGGATTTGATCTCGCTTGCTTTTTTCCATCCATCGCCGGACACCCAAAACAGGTGGCCGCTGGTGCACGTCAGTTTTTCATTTCCTAGGTGGATGGTACGAGTTACCTTAGGAGGCTGAGTCGTGGTAGCCACGACGGACTGCCAACAGATTCTGCCCGACTCAACATCCCTGCTAAGAACTAAATCACCGACAGCTATAAGTTCGATTGGCTTGGGACCGCGCTGAGTTGAAACGAGCGTACCACGAACGAAACATTCACATGTTGCTGCGAAAGTGATATACTCCGGAATTCGCTCAACAAGGGATACGTAATTGTATCGTTGAGGCTTGTAGTACTGGTAATTCGTTTCATTATACGAATCCCACCATTCCCAAGCGGACTTAGAATCAGCGCCAAATTGCCGGTCTGCAACAGCACTCAGCAACTTTGCGATAGACTCATTCCTGCTCTTGATTTGTTCATTTTCTCTCGCAACGTTCTGCTGCGCGGCTTGCAATTCTCTGGTCGCTGCTGCTAAACACATTTGATTAACGATCCGGTTGTAGTACGCATCAATTGCCCGTTCCGTATTTACCTGAAGGCGTCTTGAGCCGAAATTCATAACCGGTGGACGGAATTCGTTAAAAGAATTGTCAAATCGTTGTAGCGCAACCCTCTGGAAGTCACGATCTGCCAGAGACAATTGCACTTCGTTCATGCCTTCTTTCGCAAAAGCTTGTCTGTAACCAAGCAAGTTCCCCTGGGTATCAAAAAAGGGGCGAGCCGAAAACTGCATTGGTCCTGAGAGCATCACGAGTAGTTCAGGCACAAAATCATAAAGCGGCTTCTCCTTGAGTCGCAGTGTTGCATCTCGTTGGATTAAATCATTTGGGAAGAACAATGCGAACCTCACCAGTGCTTGCGAAGCGTCAGGATCGTCGATCGCGCTCAAGCTTTCGAGAATCGTCTCGACCGATTTTTGAGGTTGGCCAACGGAGCGGGACTCCAAAGTTGCGACAACTAGCGGATCCTTTATGGACAATAGTTCTTGTCTCGCCTTTTCGGAGATTTTTTGAGAGCCTGTTGCCATCTTATTCAGAAGTGTCGACACTCTTTCGCCGTACTTCAGGAACGATTCACGCGTACGCCAAGCCCTCTCTTCGAGTTCTCTCTGTTCATCGATCGTCATCCAACGACCAGCAAACATGAGATGCCCAAGTGCTGTTCTCGCTCCTACATGGTTCGAATCTTGTTGGACGACCTGATGTAAATGAGCCGCACATTGTTGTCCCAGCCGATTTTCCGCGCACCATAATGCAAGCTTCCAGTGGTCAGCCACAGAATTGGTAAGCTGACTCCTATGGTGCTCGTATTTCTCCAGCAACCGCTTTTCGCGATGAAGACTGACGCTGGACTCAACATCTCGCCATGTATTGTCCAAATCTAATACCTGGCCGAGATGCCAGCGAGCGGGTGCGTATTTTTCCGACAAAGTGATTGCATCGGATAGCAGTTTTTTTCTCTCTGCAACGCTCCCGTTAGCTTCCGCTTCCAATGCTTGGTAGACAAGCTCTCTGGCTTTCTCGGCATCCTCCATTGGATCGCCAGCGTACAGAGCAGTTGGCATCCAAAGCATTCCACAGGCAACAAACACTCTTAGAGCAAACCTTCGCAATCGCATCGTATCATCCTCAACTTTTAGAAAAGAAACCAGGCATGGCTCCTGCAACACAAGTTATGTTCGCAGAGACATATTGAAGGACCAGAACGGGGGCAAAGGATCACAAACAAGAACTTGTCAACAACACCATCAATGACACTTGGAAGTAAACCCGACCGCCTAAGCCAACGATTCTAGGGGAACAAAATCCACAATGCAACTAGTAGCCGAGCCCCCCGAATGGTTGTTATGCCCATAGAAATGCTGAACAGCCAGAGAATTACCCTTGGCATTACTTGTAAAGAAGCTCAAGATCGCTGGCATCATTTCGGAATGCTTTGGTCCATTCGCCGTAGGATGGATTGGGCAGTATGATCCATTCGATACCGAACTTACCACTTAGTTCTTCGACAACTTGGTTACGCCCTTCGATGCCGCTAATGGCGTTGAATTTGAATCGTTCATCGAAGTCACGCAGATTGTCACCTAGATAAAGCACCACATCAAACAATTCTTCCACCTTAGCGCGGCGGCTCGTCTTATCACTGCCTGTTTGATCATCAGCCAGCAGAATCTGGTTTTCTGGAACGCTGATTTCAAAACGTTCTAACGTCTCCATCGTTTGCTTCAACGCCTTATTGTTTCGATTCGAGATGAACACCGGTGCAACACCTAGTTCACGAAGCTTCTTAATAAAAGCTACGGCGCCGGGAATGACGCGAACTTTTTCTGCTCCTTGCTCTTCCCATGTAGACCATCGCTGCATGTCAAAGGCCACTCTATCTTTGATTTGTTGGGACTGGAACCAACCGTTGTCCAATATCGTTTCATCTAAATCCATGACCACAGCGAGCGGTTTTGAATTGGCCGAGTCTGATTCGGCGCGACGCAATTGCTGCTTGAGTTGCACGATCATTTCCGCCCATCGAAAACACTGATGGCATGCTGCTCGATACTCGGCGGACGTCAGCATGTACAGACTAGCGTCGAGACCTCGGTAGGGGACCTTTTCTGCCGAGCCTGCGGGCAAGACTAAATCCGATTTCGAATCGGAAACAGCTGGTTTGGTCGCCAGCTCTTGCCCGAAGAGCATCGATTGCATGCTGCTGCAAAGCGATGCTGCGACGAATAGCAAAATGACAAAGCTCATCGAGTTGCGTGATGAGAGTGTGCGAGAGTTGCGGAAGTCGTTGCGAGTCATGGATCGTTTCTTTGGTCTAGTGGGAAGTCATTTCGCACGCGAGTGATCTAAAAGAATAATCTCAAAATGCCATACCGAAAGGCCGAGCCGACTGGAGAAACAGTAGAATTGACGGCCGGATTAACAAGATTACCGGATTGACAAGATTACCGGATTGACAAGGTAACCGGGAGGAGCCGCATGAATGAGTTTTTTGAGGAAGCGATTAAGGAAGCGAAACTTGGGCTGCACGAAGGCGGGATCCCGATTGGTTCCGTGCTCGAACTCGATGGAAAGATCGTAGGGCGAGGCCATAACCGACGCATACAAAAAGGGAGTTCTATACTTCACGCGGAAATGGATTGTTTGGAATCAGCTGGCCGATTGACTGCCGAACAATATCAAAGAGCAACCCTCTATTCGACACTCTCCCCGTGTGACATGTGCAGCGGAGCCTCGCTCCTTTACAAAATCCCCAAGATCGTAATTGGGGAGAACATCACCTTCCGCGGCCCAGAGGATTATGTTCGAAGCCGTGGCACCGTGTTGATTCTTCTTAATGACGAACGTTGCATCGAATTGATGACCGAATTCATCAAGTCAAACCCTCACTTGTGGAACGAGGACATCGGCGAACCATAATCGCCACTTTGATGCCAAGCAGCAGGCGTGTTGCGTGCGACTTACCTTTCGGATACACCAGCGGCGTCCAAAACATTAACAAATCTTTGAGCTTACCGTTTTGGGATTCGTGGTATAATCCATTGGTAGGGACCAAGTTTCCAAAGACAACCCCACCCAGACGTCGAACTCAAAGAGAGCCAGTTAAACTAAACAAAAATGACTGCAGCTGAGCCACAAAGCAGCGACCCCAATCAATGCGCAACCTACCTTAAGGCTCTCGGCGATCCCATTCGCCTGAAAATAGTACGTGCATTGCAAGCCGGTCCGCTCAGTGTTTCTGACGTATCCGAATTGCTCGAACTCGAGATGGCCAATGTGTCGCATCACTTGCGTGTTCTTTTCCACGCAGACATCGTCACCACCGAGCGGGATGGGAAGTTTATTTACTACACGTTGAATCGTGAATTTCTAAACTCCCGAGCTGCGGGAAGATCGCTCGATTTCGGCTGCTGCAAAATCGACTTGCGCGATTAAAATTGCTCAAACATTCAAACGAATATTTACGCGAATTGGAACGAAAGTTCTGGAAAGCAAAGACCCATGAGCGACTCCCCAAGATTCATTATGATTGGCGGCTTCTTAGGAGCTGGCAAAACCACAACGCTCGGTCGCTTAGCGGCTACCTATCGAGCCAAAGGGAACAATATTGCTATCGTCACCAACGACCAAGCGACCGATTTGGTGGACACGCTTTTGCTTCGTTCCCAGGGTTTCGAAGTCGGTGAGGTCGCAGGCTCATGCTTTTGCTGTAACTTTGACGGCTTGACGGGTACCGTAGAAAAGCTGAGTGCAAAGGAACGTCCCGATGTTATCTTTGCAGAACCGGTTGGTAGCTGCACCGATCTGGTCGCTACTGTGATTCGGCCGCTCGAACAGGTTTACGAAAAGTCGTTCGACATTGCACCCTACGGCGTTATTATCAAACCAAGCCACGGAATTAAGATCTTGGGTGGCGAAGGGCAGCGTGGTTTCTCACCTAAGGCAGAGTATATTTTTCGCAAGCAGCTAGAAGAAGCGGACTTCCTCATTCTGAACCGCATCGATGAACTCTCATCGGAACAAATTCAACTGCTGGTACGACTGTTGGGGGAACAGTATCCCAACAAACCGATCATTCAACTCAGCGCGAAGAACGGTGATGGAATCGATGCCTTGTG
>JALOQS010000265.1 GCA_025459355.1 Pirellula sp. | reverse complement strand
CGTCACTACTCGAAGTGATTTCTGTTAGTATCGGATAATCAAATCAGCTGTGATTCGATTGTCCATAACTCCTCGTCGCTCGGTGAGCGGGAATTCAAAAGCAACACCCGCTTCGATGTTTCTGCGTGGCTTAACTTTTAGTCCGTAAGCGTTCGTTACGATGTCGTTACCCGCGATACCAGGCGAGCCGAGATTGAACAAATCGCCCCCTTCGATCGGTAGTCCAAACGCAGTTCCATTGTTGTTAAAGTGAAACCAATTGAACTCAGTAAAGGCATATACATTGGTGCCGGTGAATCGATAATCAAAGTGGTTGGACCAGAACCAGAACGAGTTCTCAGCGTTCTCGTCGATCGCTTGAACCAATCCAGCTGAGCTCAACCAGTGAGACTGCGATCCAACTCGGGTTCCTCCCGACAGGAAGAAATCGAATACCCCGTCTCCGTTACCTTGAAGCGCCCCTCTCGATCCGGTCGGTGCTTCGTAGGTTACGCCCGCTGACAGAAGCCTGCCAGCGCTCGCATCGCGATACAGGCTATACTTTAGACCAGCGCCGATATCGCCCCAACCGTCTTGTAAGATGGTGCTGCTCGAGTCGATAAAACCATCCTTGGTGGCGATTACCGAAAGACGTTCCGTTAATCGTGCCCGCACTTGCAATGCATAAACCTGTGCGCTGCCGAGGCCAAGAGGTAGCTTATGATCGATGAAAATCGCTCGCACTTCGGACAGTTGCCGAGGATCTTCAAAGTACACAGGGTTGGTCATCGGGCTTATGAAGTCGTCAAAGCATTGCTCGGACTTCTTGATGAGACCATAACCCAACAATCCAGGGTCGCATAATGATAGGCCGTCGCAAGACGATCCATCATCACAGCCACCAAAATTCCATTTGCTGTCATCGCATAGTGTCGATGAAGAGCAGTTACCTGTTTCACATGAGACAAGCTGAATGCTGTCATTTGCAGCAAGCGTCCCTGCGCTAAGGCAAGACAGGAAGCTTGCCATAAAAAGTTTTTTTAACATCCGTGTTTTCCTTCGTATCAAAAAGTTGAACCGAGTCGGTACCCGGCTTATCGGAAACAACGAGAGCTTAACTGCATTGGCCATGGGGAAGCGTTGAAAAAGATGTAGGCTCAGATGAAGATACTCAATAGAATCGATACGCTCTAACATCATGTCTCACCTGAAAACACATTGACTCAATCAACTGTGCAAGAATGTCACAGCACTCGGTGGTGACAAGGGAAGAACCAGTTGTTGAAACGAATGTTTACATCGTCACCGTGATGTGCCAACTAGTCACAGTGCATTCCGATTGTGACGATCCATTGCCGTGGTGGCTCGCTTCAAAAAGAACGAAATGCTGCACCGACGCTATTGGATTGCGGCTTGTGTTGACTGTGCAGAAATCACTGGTTGCCCAGTAAAAATAGGGCTGAGGAAACTGTTATTCACTTCAGCCGAGTTCCCTGTGCATTTTGAAAACGTTCTATCGACGGATTGTGTCTGGCAGTATATTGCGACCGAGACCCACTTTCGCGACCCTATTTCCGAGAATGCTGTGCAACTTTTCCTCATTTTGTATTGTTCCCTGAGTTTGCTGCTATCGCATCCCGGACTCTGCCAAGAGAAAGAAAAAACCGAGCCGATCGTTACGGATCCTGAGCTGCGAAAAGAACTGCTGGAACGTGTCGATAAGGATCAAGCGATTCGAAAGGAGATCATCCAGTCAGGCGTCATAAAGCCGGATAAAGTTCTGCTGGATCGAATGAAAACGATAGATGAACAAAACACGCTACGCATCAAAGAAGTGGTCCGGAAAACGGGATGGCCTAGCACGGCGCAAGTTGGTGTTGACGGAGCCAATGCAGCGTTTCTCCTGGTGCAACATTCTGACCTAAAGACGCAAAAAGAGATGCTGCCTCTCTTGGAAAAAGCATTTCGAAACGGTGATGTTCCTGGTCAAAACTACGCCTTGTTAGTCGACCGCGTTTTGGTGGGTGAGGGGAAACCGCAAGTGTATGGTACCCAATCTCTCCCCTTCGATCAGTGGGTTGATCAAGAGCCGGTGTTAGCACCCATCGAAGACGAACAGAACGCCAACCAGCGGCGGCAATCGGTTGGCTTGCCCACCCTCGATGAGTATCGCAAGCTCTTAAAACAGATGTACTTTCCAAAGAAGTAAAACGGGAATAGTTAGCCGTAAGGTCCCCGGAAATGCTTGAGACATCCTAGAAAAGTACCTGTGCAGAACCTATGCTAAGGCCTTGTGAGAATCAGTTTTTCCTTTTTGTTTGTGAGCGCAGGGAGCTAGGGCATGAGAAACGCGTTGTTATTGGTAATGGTAGCAGGGTTGTTTAGTGTCGGTTGTAAACCAGAAGAGGATCGCGAACGAGATCGGCTGGCCAGGGAGAACGAAGCGGCCGCGTCGGCCGAGCCAACACTGCAAGAGCCGAAAATTGCTGGGGTAGGTGTTGGGAAACAGAGTCAAGGCATGGGAGATGTCAGCTCTGCCAATCCGGCGAACTTCGTAGCCGCCCCTGCAAAAGCATACTTTCAAATCAAAGAACGAATCGTTTTTGAACAGCTTATTCCCAAGGTGATGCAACTGTATCAGGCTACGAACGGCCATCTACCCAAGACACATGAAGCTTACATGAAAGAGCTCGAAGTCAATTTGATCAAATTGCCGGAGCTACCACCGGGTCAGGTCTATCGCTATCGTCCTGAGGAGGGAGAGTTGTATGTTGAACCATCGGCTCCAAAACAAGGCTCGTAAACTCAGCCTCAAAGTCTTTACTCATTGATCTTGCTAGGATTGGTTCATGCGATTTCGCGGCGTTATATTTGATCTAGATGGAACATTGCTCGATTCGATTGCGGATATTGGAACAGCGGCCAATCGAGTTTTAGAGGAACTGGGTAAGCCAACGCACCCGATTCCCGCTTATCAATTCTTGGTTGGGGATGGGGTATCAGTGCTGTTTCAACGGGCATTGCCGCAGACCATCGCGGATCATGCATTGATGTCGCAATGCATAAAGCTGTTTGAAGAGGCCTATAGTGAGGAATGGAACAAACGTTCTAAACCCTACAACGGGATTCCGATTCTGTTGAATTCTTTGTTGGAGGCGCGGTTGCGGGTTGGGATTTTATCCAATAAGCCGGAGGAGTTTACGATACGATGTTCGAACTACTTCTTTCCGAATGTTCCGTTCGATTTGGTTGTAGGGCATTCGGACAGGTTTCCGAGAAAGCCTGATCCTGCTAGTGCGTGCTGGATGGCTCAGCAATGGGAGGTTGATTCGAATCGTATCGCTTATGTGGGTGATACTAACACGGATATGAAAACTGCAGTGGGCGCTGGGTTTTTTGCGATTGGAGTCACATGGGGCTTTCGCCCCGAAAGTGAATTACGCGAACACGGTGCAATGCAACTCGTTCATTCAGCCACGGAGCTTCAAGATTTCCTCTTAGGAGCTTGATGATCTGGCTTGGTAACGATTGGCTCATTTCCAGTTAGAGGAAAACTCGAATCGTTGGGTGGAGACATCTAGCGATCTCGATGCCTGACATGGTTTTCGCACCGGAATTCGCATTGCGGTTCCCAACAAAGTCAGCGAATCCCATGAAACCCACAACTGCTCCAGGCCGGCCTGGCGACCTAGGAAAACAAGAAGATTTCGAGACTACCAAGAAACGAATTCATCAAAAGCTAGTCGATAAACTCGACTTGTCTCGCGTTGGGGATTTGAAGGGAGATTCGTTCCGTCGCGAAATCCGCGCGGTGATCGAACACCTCTGCGACTCCGAAAAAACGCACCTCAACCGATCTGAGCGAGACCGACTCATCGATGAGGTTTTAGACGAAACTCTCGGTTTAGGTCCGCTGGAGTTTCTGCTCAAAGACTCTTCGATCAGCGATATTCTTATCAACGGACCGAAGAACATCTTCGTGGAACGGCGTGGAAAGCTCGAGAAGACCACGGTCGAATTTCGAGACAATTCGCACCTCATGCAGATTATTGACCGAATCGTTTCCAAGGTTGGCAGACGTGTTGATGAAACATGCCCCATGGTTGACGCACGTCTCGACGACGGGTCGCGGGTTAACGCCATCATCCCACCTCTCGCACTCGACGGTGCAGCAGTTTCGATTCGGCGGTTTGGTTCCAATCCGCTGAAACTAGAGGGATTGCTCAATTACAAGGCGTTCACTCCAGAGATGGTTATGCTCCTCGAGGGATGCATCAAAGCTCGATTGAACATCATCATCAGTGGTGGTACTGGATCTGGTAAGACAACATTGCTCAACACCCTCAGCAGTTTCATACCGAACGATCAACGTATTGTAACGATCGAGGATGCTGCAGAACTTCAATTGCAACAAGAGCACGTGGTCAGATTGGAAACTCGGCCTGCCAACATTGAAGGCACAGGCGCGATCACCGCAACCGACCTAGTAAAGAACGCGCTGCGGATGCGACCAGAGCGAATCATCATCGGTGAGTGTCGGGGTGGTGAAACGTTGGACATGTTGCAGGCGATGAATACCGGTCACGACGGCTCTATGACGACCGTTCACTCTAACTCGCCACGAGATGCCATCGCTCGTTTGGAAACACTGGTCATGATGTCAGGGTTCGAGTTGCCAGTCAAAGCGATTCGTCAACAAATCGCCGGCGCCGTGGACCTTATCATTCAAGCGAACCGGCTTCAAGGTGGACCGAGACGAGTATTGAATATCACCGAGGTCCAAGGAATGGAACAGGACACAGTGGTTCTGCAAGACATCTATCGCTTTGTGCAGGATGGTGTTGACGAATCGGGCAAAGCCACAGGCTACTTTGAGGCGAGTGGTGTGAGGCCATCCTTTATGCCGCGCCTTGAAGCTGCAGGAATTCGGTTGCCTGCTAGCGCGTTCCGTCAAAGAGTCATGATGCGAGCCTAAACCTATGATACTTATCATTATCCTTGCAGCCTCGATCGGTATTTGCGTTGCTGCAATTATTGGTGCAGTCGCCTTTGCCATGCAAGGTGACGAGGAGTCGATCGCAGAGAGTCGCCTTCGTTCGCTCACGAGATCGTCTTCGGCTGCAGCGCTAGATGAGCAAGAGCTGCGTTTGAGGAACCCGCTCGAGGGTAAAACGTCACTGCTTGACGACGCATTGACTCGCATGTTCGACGTCAAGTCGATGATCGATCAATCGGGAGTGAAACTAACGGTATCCCAGCTCTCTTTGCTTTGTGTCGGCTTAGGGCTCGTCACCACTCTAGGGTTAGCCATGGCTCCGATCCCAATTGCTTTCGCACCGATTGGCGGTTTGGCAATCTTCTTCGCACCGATATTTTT
>JALOQS010000264.1 GCA_025459355.1 Pirellula sp. | reverse complement strand
ATTTGATCTTCGGGGGCATAATGGTGCCATTCATATAGGCGATAACGGCATCACGGAGCTTTCGGCGATCATCGTAAGCGATTGGATTCATCTCAGTGGTAGAAAGTCCGTGGTCACCGATGCCGCAGCAGACCACGTTGACAAAAGCTAGGAACGCACCAGCGGTGGCTTCGATGCACCGCGTCAACGCCCGGAACGAGCGTTGGTTAGTGGGGTTCAAGTTCCATGTGCGAGATAGGACACCTGACTGGAGCAGTATTTGGCAAGCCATACTTCGGCGTCAGCGATAGTAGCACGATCGTAAGGCCCGCATCACCGTGGTAGTGGCGAGTGATGCCACCATGGAAAACGGCCGATCCGCGCCCCAGCGCATACGGTGGTTACGCGACTTGTTTCCGGGATGAGAGTGCTGTCCAAGCCGCAACAACCGCGGCGGTGAAGAGTGCAATCCCTGAGCAAGCGAGCGGTGGGTAGTATAGCACAGCTTCCGATGGGTCCGGACCGTACCTTGTAATTTGGTCGCTCCAAAATGCGTTGTTGATTGCCCAACCGCAAAGCGAAACGGTTACCCTACCTGCGAGTTCGGTGCGTCGCGAAGTGCTGACTACGTGGTCGTTTGTTATCATCAACCATATGCCACGACTTACTCAGCTGTGTAGAACTGGCTGTCCAGCAATCCAGCGAAATGCAAACCATAGAGCGTCGCGTAAAAAGTCAGGGCCATTAGGAGCGTCATTCCGATTCCATGAACGCATGCCGTTAATAAACCACGACTGCCGGATCGATAAACTAGATAAATGATCGCACCAACGGGCCAAGCAAAAAAGTAAAGCATCTGAAGTACAGGCAAGAATGCCAAACTACGCGATTTTGCATCGTAACGTGCCCACAGAGTTGCGAGCAAAGCGAATGCAAACGCAGCAATCAAGAACAGTCTGCCGTTATCGGGAGACGCAATCTGCAGTCCACCCCAAAGTGCAGACATGATGTAAAGGCCAACAACGCAGTATCGCGACCATCGTCCAAATTTAGATTGTTGCACCAAGGTTCGATTTATCCGACTCGAATGGATTTCTGAAGATCTTGAGTGATCGCTGTGGAATCGAAGTCCCTGACATTCTCGCCCGTTATCCAGGTCGGGTCAATCTTGCGATCCCTGAATGTAGCGATCCTTCCGTTACTTTGTTTGTCACGAATCGATGAATGGATACAAGCCTAATATTCCGTCATGATCATACGATGCAACGTGCATCCTCCCGCATATTGCAGTGACTGTCCCAGGTTTTGCGCTGCTGTTCTCGGCAAGCCATTCACGAATGGAATTCTTGCACCGTTCTTCAACATCGGGTCGAGCATAGAACGCCTTCGCAGTTTCTGAGTGGCGACTGAACAGCAGATCACTGGCGGCTCGGCATGATTGATCGACCGCCCATTTCTCTTCTTCTGTGAGCTTTCCCGATTGCATTAGACGTTCGACAATGGGAATGAGTCGGTCAAGATCCTCGATGCTGAAATCATCTGCAAACATTTTGGGAACTAGCAATGTGTGGACTGCTTTCGTTTTCATGGGCGACTACGCCTCGCTAGCGTGACGCCCTACCCAGATGGAGTCAAGTTGCGGAAGCTTCAGCTAATCAGCGCACTCCTAGTTCGAATCCTACCGCCTCCGCTAGCCGGAATGCGCCCGTGGGGGGCGATGTAAAACCCAAGTGTTTTAGCGAGTCGCGCGACGCTAAAAACGACTCGATTTCGGGAGCGCGACGCGAAATCCAACGCCGCAGACGCCTCTGATCGATTCGTTTTTGCCCTCGCTGATTGGCAGGGGGTAAACCTTTCGACTATACTGCTATTTCTTGTCAGATAGGCAACTTATATAATCCATTCCACCCATGATCGCTACGGCTCCAAGTAGTTCGGGAAACTTTTTCGCTTTCTGAGCCGTAGCGAGTTTTTCAAATAAAAGCAATTTCCAAACGCGTTCTAAGGCTCAATTAGATGCTTAATATCAACCGTGCAGTTTTTTATTTTTTGGTAGCTTCTTTTATCCTTCGCGCGCCTTTTCAAATCTATGCGCAAGAGAAAGCCCCGGCCTCATGGAAGTCATTAGCTCAAAAAATGGCTTCTGAACGTGAGAAGATTGTGTCTTACAAGGTAAATATTGCACTGAAGTCCCAGACATTTAGCTCTCTAGATTCGTCGGTCGCTTCGAACGTTGTTGAAAAGGACTTCTATTTCGAATTTTCTAGGCTTGAAAATCACTTCGTCTACGCTCGGAGGAATTCGAATGAGAAAGATAAGGATTACAAAGGATGGGCTGTACGCGGGCAAAGTGACGGCGTTAAGTTTGGAGGCGGCGGAAAGATTTTAGTTGCTGGTGATGAAATCGACTCTTCGCCACTTTATTTCGACCCACTTGCCTTGGGGCTGAGTTTTTGCGGTGCTTTTAATGGGTATTTGTCTTATGAAGATGCACTTCTTGAGTATACAAAGTACCCCCAAGGCACCTATAAGATTGAGTTAGAAAAGGACGGCATCATTGGAGTAAGGAGTTCCGCTGACTTTAGCTACATGCGGGTTGATCCAAAGAAAGGTTATTGGCCATTTCACTTCGAAATAACGCGTTTGTCGCAATCGGAGTACTTAAAGGAACGCAAGCGAGAAAAGACCCAGCATTTGGTTACACTCGCACTGGAAGAATTCAACGAGAATTTTCTCCCAACCAAAGCAGAATATTCTTGTTTTGAGGATGGAAATAAGGGGCGGCTACAGTTTAGCCTCACGCTTCGATGGCAGAATGTTAACCAGCCGATTACGACAGGACAGGAAGCGGTAAACGCCGTAGCCAAAACACTCGGTATGCAAGTTACGGAGTTGAAGTAAGAGCCAGCGTTTCTAATTGTATGTCCATCACAAGGATTCGAATAAGTGGGAGCGTATGCTAGCAAGGGCAACCGCATCGAAGGAACAAACTGTGATGATTTTTTTGGAGGTTGCCTTTGTAAATTCTCGCGGTAATAAATTTCAGCGTATGATTCAGTCTTTTTCTTGGATTCCATCGAATAGCAGCGAAAACCAACCTCGTTGTTTGTATGTCGGATTTCGAAGATATACGTATTGATTGAACCAAGGCACGCGACTATCAGGATATTCTTTTTCTCTCGGTCCTAGCCGTCCTCTGTGGAGCAGATGGATTGGAGGATATCGGTTCGTTCGGCAAGATCTGATTGTCGTGTGCGCAGTCGACGCTCACTAAGAATTTCTCGCGGTTATCACACCCCGAGCTATGTTGTCCGAGCGACCGTTTGCTCGCAAACGTCGGAAGTTCTGCAGGAAGAGCGCCTACCGACCAGCTTGCTTCTTCCTGACTGCGTCGATCGTGTGATAACTGTAATGCGGAAAGTGGCGTTCGACATTCGTTGGCACGTTTAATGGATAGAACAAAGAAGTGTCAGATTTCGGCACGAAGCATACTTTGTGAGATACACATCCGGTGGCAGTTCGGCATGAGCATAAGGTCTTCGTAGTCGTGTCGCGTTTAGCGAGTCGCGCGACGCTAAAAACGACTCGATTTGGGTGCGCGACGCGAAATCCAACGCCGCGGTCCGCCATGCACCGAGCCAGCATGGGCGCTACAGAACTCCAAGGGAACTGCCCAGAAATGCGAAAAAACCTGGGAAAACCATGGTTTTTGAGCACGGGCCTCGAAAAGCCAACGGAGAGGACAGGAACCGAACAATTGGGTGTTTTGGCTGTGTTTTTTTAGAAGTTCGAGAGGTGCTGAAAACGATTCGCTCGATTTGAGCATCACTGGCAACAGGCTCAAAACATCGACTGCGACTTGACTCAAGGATCGGCCGATGAGACTATTGTGTGGCAGTCTAACTAGCCCTGAGAACGAATGAACGAGGTAGTCATGGTCACATCGATTGAACTGTCAGAACAGGAATTAGCCGAGCTACGTGATCTGACTGAACAGAGTGATTCAATGGAAGCTATCCGAGTGGCGATGCGCGATTACATTCGCTACGCCCGTCGAATGCGACTCAAGCAACTTTCTGGTCAAGTCGAAATGATCGATAATTGGCGTCAATTAGAAGAATCCGAGGTTAGCGATCTCAATGACGATTCCTCCAAGTGATCTAGTTCTGATCGACACTTGTATCTGGGTAGGTTTCTTCAACCGAAATCAGTCCGCCGAACGGATTACTGTCGATCCTTTGCTTGATGACGATCGTGCGGCAATCACTGGAATGATCTTGGCCGAAATCTTGCACGGATTTCGTCGCGATGAGCAGGCCGATTGGGTTGCTTCTTCATTGAAGGGACTACATAACCTTGAACCTGCTTGGGATGACTGGCGAGTAGCC
Source organism: Pirellula sp. (assembly GCA_025459355.1). Taxonomy (GTDB): domain Bacteria; phylum Planctomycetota; class Planctomycetia; order Pirellulales; family Pirellulaceae; genus JBKCUI01. The sequence goes on along the minus strand of JALOQS010000264.1, from coordinate 1,010 downwards.
GCCAAACTGGGACGACAGCTTGTTGCCAATGGACACCGCTTGCCACTGACCGACCTTGCAATCGCAGCTATCGCACTTAGAAACGACTGTTCCGTCCTCACTACCGATCCGCACTTCGATCTCATTACAGGGTTGAAACGCTTCCGACTTAAAAAATGATGTAGCTTCGAGCAGTTATGCCCGAGGGAATCCGGATCAATCAAATCACTGCGGGGCACGCGAAAGAGTTTCACGAGAAGCTGAAAGCCAGAGGGATGGCCACGACGACGATCCACAAACGGATCCAATTCGCGAGGCAATTCATGCACGATGCGGTCGATTGGAAAATCATCGACGAGAATCCATTCCTCAAGGTCAAGACCCAAAAGAGCTCGGTGAAGGTCAACGAGTTCGTGCCGCGCGAGGTCGTCGACAAGCTGATGAAGAAGGCCAGCCCGGTGTGGCGCGTAATCTTAGGGCTGAGTCGCTACGGTGGGCTTCGCACACCTTCGGAAACGCTGTCGCTACGATGGGACGACATCGATGGGGAAATGAACCGAATGAGTATCCCCGGGCCGAAGGTCGAACACCACGAAGGTCGTGGCATTCGTAGCTGCCCGATCTTTCCTGAGCTGCGACCGATCCTCGACGAAGCGTTCGAGATAATCGGTGACAAGAGCGAGTACTTGGTCGCTGCGCCGCAGTACCGCGCGGCAGCGAACATGGCCATGGGTTGGAAGAATGCCAACCTACGCTCCGAGATGACGCGACTGTTGCGACGCGCCGGCGTCTCAGGCTGGCCACGACTGTTCCACTCGATGCGGGCCAGCAGGCAAAACGGAACTGCAACGGGAGTTTCCACTGCACGTTGTTTGCTCCTGGCTTGGCAACTCGCCTCGCATCGCCCAGCAGAGTTATCTACTGGTCACCGAGGATGATTTTGCCAAGGCGACGGGGGCGAAGGCGATGGTGGAGGGGTAGTCACTCTATTCTTGGGGGTGGTGAAGGATCCGTCGTCACGGCGCGTTTCA